>DATNFD010000031.1:0-55562 GCA_035606555.1 Occallatibacter sp. | reverse complement strand
TCGACAGGCAAAAACACGGTAGCCACGGTGCCGGAAAGAAGAGTTGCCGCTCTAGACCGAATCTGAAGGCTACCCTGATTGCGTTTGACAATTTCCTGCGAAATCCAGAGCCCGAGGCCTGTACCGCTCTCGCCTTTAGTTGTGTAGAAGGGCTCGAAGATTCGTCGCATCGCCTCTTTAGGGATGCCATGTCCGGTATCCGCAATGCTGATCCGAACGCCAGCAACGTCCGTTTTGGCCTGATGCGCGCCGCTGGTGCGCACGACGAGTCGGCCACCGGAGCGCATGGAATCGACAGCATTACCGATGAGATTGCTCAAGACTTGTCGGATGTCGCCATCCCTGCAGAGAATTCGGCAGACCGTCCGGTATTGCAGATCGAGTTGGATGTTCGCATTGCTTATTCGTCCTCTGAATAGTCCTATAGCAGGATCCAGCAGTTCATTGAGCGCGACCCAATGGGGACTGGAAGATTGGCGATGAAACCGAAGTGTCTGAGTCACGATACGACTTACACGCGCCAGTTCTTCCTGAGCCTTCGCAGCCAGTTGCGACGCAGGCGTTGATCGCGTGCTCTGTTCAACAAGATAGAGAAGGTTGGTGACTGCTTCCAGCGGGTTGTTGATCTCATGGGAAATCGACGCCGCTAATCTTCCGACCGCTGCGAGCTTCTCGCTTTTCATCAGTGCTTCTTCAGCGCGCTTGTTTCTATCGATGTCAGAAATCGCCGCGACGGCGCCGGAAACAGCGCCACGCTGGTCAATGATTGGAGCTGCTGCAATCCTGATCCATCCAGAAGAACCATCATCGTGGTGCTGCAGGAAGTCCTCCGGAGGCACAACTTCGGATGTTTTTAGTGCACGCTGAAGAGGGTAATCACCTGGGTCGAGGCATCTCTGATCGCGGCCGGTCGGCAGCAGAGATTGCCACACTCCATCTGTCCCGATGCGATCGCCCACATGCAAATCCCGGCGCAGAATCTGCTCCGCCATCCGGTTTGACAACAGAACGTTCCCGCTGCCGCCCACCACGATGATGCCGACCGGCAGATTATCGATGATGACGTGGAGAGTCTCCTGTTCATTCCTGAGCGCAGCGAGTGCGCTGTCACGTTCCCGAAGCGTATCTCGAATTTCGTACTGGCGTTTGCGGGCGCGGAGAGCGGCTCGAACGCTGCTGATCAAAATGTCCGGGCGGAGGGGACGCTCGAGCAGGACAGGCGAGCCCAGATCGTCGAAGCGGTTTCCGCGATTACGAGAGAGGGAGCGGCTGTTGCCCGTCAGAATCAGAACGGGCAGATCCGACCAGGGTGACTGACCCCCAACATAGTCGATGAGGGCTGTGCTGGTTGCCGCGTCCAGCGCTTCTTCAGCAATGAGGAGAGCACCAATGGGATTTCCGGCGCTCTCCCTAACAAGAAAATTCAGATCGCTTGACCGCTCAGCGGCTATTCCATTTTCATGCAAGACCCTGAGGGTGAGCTCGGCATCGCGGCCGGTGGGTGCCACGACATAAACAGAGAGGCTCCTTCGTTCAGAAATTTCCTCAAGCCTTGACATTCGCGGGCAGCTCCAGCTCCGGCACGCCAGTCATGACGCCGCGAAAACTGACAAGGGGCTCACCGATCTGGATGCCTTCCGGGGTAATCTTCATCTCGCGCAGAGTCTCTTCGTGATGCCCCACGCGCTGTTTCACGACCGAAACCAGCTTGCGCAGGGATCCCCTTGCCTCGAAATACCGGAGCAGAATCACAGTATCAGACAGGTAGCTGACATCCACCTCCGTCTCCATCTGACCCACGAGCCCGTGCTGCGTGTAGACGAGGAATGTGGCGACGCCCTTCTGATTCAAATACGAGGTGAGCTCGTGAAGATGAACGTTGAGATCCCTTTCCCCCGGCATGGAAGTGAGATAACCATTTAAGCTGTCGATCACCACCACGCGGGTATCGTTCTCGTCAACGTCGGCGCGAATCTGCGCAGCGAATTCACCAGGCGAAAGCGTAGCGGGATCTACCTGAATCATGCTGAGCGTTCCCTTCGAGATTTCCGCTCTCACGTGCATTCCAATGCTCTCCAAACGCTCCTGCGCGGTGCGAAGCATCTCATCAAAAACGTAGACGATCGTTCTCTCCCCTCGCTTCGCAGCGGCAAGGGCATAGACCATTGCCAGCGTCGATTTGCCGCAACCCGAGGGACCGATCAGCAGCGATGACGATCCTCGATTGATTCCCCCTCCAAACATCTGGTCGAGACTCTGCAGATCACTGCTGATCCGGTCTCCCGCGAAGGGGTCCAGATGTTCCTGTGCCACAAGGCGCGGGTACACGCATAGGCCTCCGCGGAGAATGCTGTAGTCGTGGAATCCCTCGCGAAATGCGCTACCGCGCAACTTCACCACTTCGAGTTGTCGCCGTGTCACTCCATAAGATCGATGCCTCTTCTCAAGACGGATCACCCCGTGAGCGATGCTCTGCAGTTGGGTGTCGCTGCCTTCCGCCGTCCGATCGTCCAGCAGGAGAACAGTGCAATCGCGCCCAGCGAAGAAGTGTTTCAAAGCAAGCAACTGCCTGCGATAGCGCATCGCATCCGCTGCGAGCAGCCTGAGTTCTGAAAGAGAATCGATCACCACACGGTCCGGTTTGACCTCATCGATGAGCTTCGTGAGCTTCTGAATCGTGTCGGAGAGCTCCACCTCGCTGGGCCGAAAAATCGTGTACTGCTCCTCGGGGTTCAAGATGGCTTCAGACGGAACGAACTCGGCGATTGGAAGGTCTTTCGGATTCCAACCATGCGACGAGGCCGAGCTTTCCAACTCGTCCCGAGACTCGGAGAGTGTGACGTAAAGAGTTTTGCCACCCCGGCTCACACCTGCCAGGATGAACTGCATAGCGAATGTGGTCTTGCCTGTCCCTGGATCTCCTTCGATCAGGTACATCTGGCCAGCGGGAAAGCCTCCGGAAAGAATGTCATCGAGACCCCTGACTCCTGTCTCGATTCGCCTTGGCAGGTTCTGATTCATCGTTCCGCTCCTTCACGATCGAATGAGCCACAGTTGCGTATACGCCTCAACGGCGATTGTACGCATGCCGATCGGTAAGAACTCGGCATCGCGCAGGACTCTCAAAATTTCACTCGAACTGCATATTTCGTCTAAACGAGACCCAGGCCCCGAATGGATGCGGAATCATCTTCGATTCCAGCCGTAAGTCGCAGCATGGTCGGCAAGGTCGGTTATAAGAGATCTCCGTTACCTGAACCATAGGATGCTTGGAATTGCGCAGGTGTCTACGCTCGTTACAGTTGCGCTTGCCCTGGCCTTTCTTCGGCCGGCTGGATCATACTTACCCGCGACTGTATCCTGATTCTTGGAACCACCCTCTCAACTCGACCATTCGCCTCCCAGCAATAGAGCTGCCGCCGCCGTGACTCTCTGCGGAGTCTGCGCCTTCCTCGAACTCTACTGCACTCAGCCAATCCTGCCCCTCCTCGCCCACATCTTCCACGCCTCGAAAGCCGGCGTTGGAATGACCGTCTCCGCCGCAACTCTCGGCGTCGCTATATCCGCACCCGTCTTCGGGGCACTGACCGAACGCCTGCCGCGCAAGCGCGTCATTGTCTACTCGATTCTCGGGGTCTCCATCCCTACCCTGCTGGCTGCGACATCGGCCTCACTCGCCCAACTCATCTTTTGGCGTTTCCTGCAGGGCATCATGGTGCCAGGCATCATTGCCGTCGTTGTCACCTATATCGGGGAAGAGTGGCCTCCCGAGCGCGTTGCGCTGATCATGAGCTTCTATGTCAGTGGAACCGCGCTCGGCGGCTTCATGGGCCGCATCTCCGCCGGCATCATCGCCGATCACTTCACCTGGCGCGTCAGCTTCCTCGTCCTCGGCGTTGCCTCTCTTGTAGGTACCGCCGCCGTAGCCGCATGGCTCCCCCACGGCCGTCGCCCCCCTCCGCACCCCTCCTCTGTCTCGCTACCCAACTTCCCTCATCAGGTCCGGGCAATGTTTCGCAACCGTCGCCTCGTCGCCACTTTCGCCGTCGGCTTCAATGTGCTCTTCTCGCTGGTCGGCGTCTTCACCTGGATAACTTTTTACCTCAGCGCCCCGCCGTTTTCTCTTTCCATCACTGCGCTCAGTTCCCTCTTCTTCGTCTACCTCATCGGTCTCGTCGTCACACCCTTCGCCGGATACCTGATCACCCGGATCGGTCTTCGCGCCGGAATCGGAGGCGCCATCACCTGCGCCATCGCAGGAGCCCTCCTCACCCTCGTTCACTCGCTCCCAGTTGTTATCGTCGGACTCGCTGCTCTCTCCAGCGGAGTATTTGTTGCTCAGACAGCATCCCAAAGCCATCTCCGCGTTGCATCACCATCTAACGCGCGCGTCACGGCCGCCGGGATCTACATCACCTGCTATTACCTGGGCGGAACAGCCGCCGGTGTCGTTCCCGGCGCCTTCTGGGCGATCGGCAAGTGGCCCGCCTGTGTTGCCTTCATCGTTGCCATGCAACTCGTCGCCCTCGCCATCGCCGTCATCGGCTGGCGGACACCTGCTGCTCCAGCTCCTGTTCCAACCGCAAGTGCCGTAATGTGAAGCACTCTCAGAATCCATGAACCTCGATCTACCCGTTCCTCATCTATAGGTGAGTGGCAGATTGGACACGATGTTCAAGGTCCACGTAAGGCTCCGAACTTCCCTGTTTCCGCAACCGACCAGAACCAGCAAATCGCGTTAGGAGAGAGTTTTTGCCTGAGTTGCAGACAGAGCCGCCGATGCCCGAACGATCGACCGCGGCGAATACAATCCAGAATCCGAATGTCGACGCACATGCGACCTGGAAACCTCGCGTAAACCCCTGGCTCATTGCGGCCACTGTTGCACTGGCTGCATTCATGGAGGTTCTCGACACCTCCATCGCCAACGTCGCCCTGCCCCACATAGCCGGCAGCCTCGGTGCCAGCACTGATCAGAGCACCTGGGTGCTCACCAGCTATCTCGTCTCCAACGCCATCGTTCTTCCCCTCGGCGGCTGGGCATCGAGCCTCATGGGCCGACGCAACTTTTTTGTCTTCTGCATCACGGTCTTCACCGTCGCCAGTTTCCTGTGCGGTGCCGCTCCGAGCCTCCCCATGTTGCTCATCTTCCGGGTTATACAAGGTGCAGGCGGCGGCGGAATGCAGCCGATGGCGCAGGCCATCATGGCCGATTCATTCGAACCTCACAAACGTGGGCAGGCGTTCGCGCTCTACGGGTTGGTGGCGGTCCTCGCGCCTTCTATCGGCCCCACTCTCGGGGGCTGGATCACCGACAATTACACTTGGCGCTGGATCTTCTTCATCAATATCCCTGTCGGTATCCTGGCCTTTATCCTCGTTACACGTCTTGTTGAAGATCCACCATGGATCAAGCCTGATCGATCCAAACTTCGCCACATGGACTACATGGGGCTGGCCTTCCTGACCCTCGCGATGGGCGGCATGCAGATCATGCTCGATAAGGGCGAAGAAAACGATTGGTTTGCCTCCAACTTCATCCGGATCTTCGCTCTGATCTTCGTCACCGGCATGATCGGGCTCGTCGTCTGGGAGTGGCGTCAAAAAGAACCGCTGATCAATCTGAAGCTCTTCCGCTTCAAAAACTTCGCAATCTGTTGTTTTCTCATGATGCTGGTAGGCGGCGTGCTCAACGCCAACACGGTCTTACAACCGCAATTCATGCAGCAGCTCCTGGGCTACAACGCCACTACCGCCGGTCTGGCACTTACCGCCGGCGGCATCGCGCTCGTCATCGTCATGCCTCTCGCAGGGTTCGCGACCGGCAAGATTTCCGCCCGAACTCTGGCCGTTGCCGGATTCATCATGTTCATTGTTACCTTCCGCTATGCGGCCTACGTAACAAGTTTGCAGATGAGTTTCTCGCAGGCATCATGGCTGCGCGTCGTCCAGATGCTTCCGCTTCCCTTCTGCTTCATCTCCATTACGAACGCCGCATACGTTGGCATGCCCAAAGAGGAGAGCAACCAGGTCTCCGGGCTGATCAACTTCGTTCGCAATCTTGGTGGCAGCATTATGATCGCGATCACCAACGCCCAGGTCACGAGCCGAGCGATGTGGCACCAGCAGCACCTGCAGAGTGCGATGCAGTCCGGCTCGAACGCCTTCACGCTGCACCAGCAAGCCCTGAGCGGCTTCCTCGGTGGAGCATTCGGCGCGGTGAATAGCGGCGCACTCGCGTTGGCGAACATTTACAACCAGCTCAATGCACAGGCGCAGATGCAGGGCTACCAAGACGTTTACATGGAACTCTCGTGGATGTCCTTCGGCCTCGTATTCATGGCCTTTTTGCTCAGCAAGAACCGCCCCGGCCAAGGCCCAGGCGCAGGCGCCATGCACTAATTCCGGCGATGCAGGATGGCTTCAGTCGCAAGGGGTCGGAGCGCACTGAACTTCGCTCAGATGCGAAGAAGATGACGCGGCCTGGGTGGAATACGAAATTCGTCTCGCGCTCTGCAGGCCATTTCCCGTGATACCATTTCGCGAAATCCTCGGGCGAACGTCGGGAGGACGCAATGGCTTTCAGCAGGAGACATGCGCTCAGATCAGGCGCGGTGCTGGTCTCAGGTTGGGTGTGCGAACGTTCGCTTCCAGGCGAGACGCGCAGTCACCTTGCTCAGTCCAACGACCAATCCTGGGCTCTCGAGAACGACCTGATCCGACGTGACGTGGGGTTCCGTCCGGGTGTCGGGTTGTACACGGCCCGATTTTTCGACAAGTCGACAAGTGTTGACCTTCTAACTCGGGGAGGAGACATCGCAAAAGCTCGTCCTGAGTTTTCGTTCAACTGTGACGGGAAACCGTGCGCCAGCAACGGTGGAGACTTTGAGCTTGTGGCAGCCAGCCCCGCGAGCGCGAGCAACAGCAAGTGCTTATCGGTGCGCATGAAACACAAGAACTTGCCGCTGGAGGTGATCGCTCTTTACTTGATCTACACGGGACACGCCGCATCCCGCAAATCTCTCAGTCTTAGAAACACCGGAAATGTCCCGCTCACGATCACCCATCTGATAATCGAAACCATGGAACTCACGCTGGGGCCTGAAAACGAAATGACGCTCTGGACCCAATATGGCTCCGTCCCGCGCGAAATCTTCTACACAGGCAGATCTGAAGACGCCGCAATCATGGTGGTCAACGCAAGAACCGGCCACGGCGTGGCCATCCTCAACGAAGTTCCGGGGTATATGAAGCGCACCGAAGTCGCAGGCTGGGATGCGGGCAACAGCATTCGGGTAAGCGGCATGTACGATACCGATCTCATGCCCTTTGAACGGAGGCTTGCCGCCCGCGAGGAGTTCACAACCGCGAGCATCTCCCTCCTCCCATTTAAGCGCGACGATGGGTTCAACGATCCACGCTGGCGCGTGCCGAGTTATTCAGCTGGAATCCTGGAGCGCCGCATCGACAGCCACGGACCACCGTGGATTTACAACACATGGGAGCCTTTCGAGAGGAGCATTAATCAGGAAATCTCGATGGAACTCATCGACGCCGCCGGCGCGATGGGGATGGATATCTTCACCATCGACGATGGATGGCAACAGGAATACGGCGATAACGATGTGAACCTCACAGCCTTCCCCGGCGGCCTCGATCCCATTTTGAAAGCGGTCGAAGCCAAGGGAATGCGCCTGGGCCTGTGGATTCCGGCGGCGGCAATTGGCACCACTACCCAGGTTTACAAAGCGCATCCGGAATGGGCGGCGCTGGACCTTGAAGGCAATACGAAGACGACATCAACCATGGCGGGACAAAAGGCCGTCATGTGTATGGCGTCTCCTTTCAGGCACACGGCCGCGGCTCGCATCAACGATGCGATACAGCGCTTCAGACTCGCTTACGTAAAACTCGACCTCACGACGATCTTCAATGCGTACGGCGAGGCTCCGGGGTGCTGGGCTAAAGGACACGATCATGCGGACTGGGCGGAGTCGCTAAACCGGATTTATGAGGGCATCAAGGAGATGACCGCGGAGGTCTACGCAAAGCACCCGGACGTGCTGCTCGATCTCACCTTCGAGCTTTGGGGCCAGAAGCACATCATCGACGCAGGTCTTCTCGCCGCTGGTGATCTCGACTGGATGAGCAACGTCGACGACACCCGCCCGGATTCCGCCGGCCCGCTCCAGGTACGCCAGCTGCTGTATGCGCGCGCAGCATCGATGCCGGTGGAAGCAATGCTGATCGGAAACCTGCACGCTGACTTGCCTACAATCCAGGAGAGCTTTGCGACAACCATCGGGTCCGCACCGTTGCTGCTGGGAGATCTTCGCAAGCTCACACCGGCAGATCGTGTCTGGTATCGCGAAAAGATTGCCTGGTTCAGGCAGCTGAGGAAACGCGTGAAGCTAAGCGAAAGCTTTTTCCCATTGGGAAGTTGGCGGCAGACATCGCCCGTGGCTTGGGATGGGTTTGCGCGGCTGGCAAAGAGCGGCGATGGCGTAGTCGCCCTTTTCCGCAACAAATCAGGTGCGACAGAGGCCCGCGTAGAATTGTCTCTGATTCCTGGCGGACAATACCGCGCCAGATCCGTAATCACCGGAAAAAATCTCGGCACATTCGACCAGGCCGCCTGGAAGAACGGTGTGCGAATCGCATTCCCAGGCCAAATCGAGCTAGTTGAGTTGCAAAGACTCTAGGCTTATCTGGTTCTCGGCTTTAGATTTCAGGCAAGCCGGGTGCCTCATTCTAAGTTATTCGGCAGACCGATTTAAGGTCGGATACAAGGAAGCCTTCACAAGCGAAAACGCCAGAAACCTTGCGGCCTCTGGCGTCTCCTAACGGTAATCCTGTAGCACTTCGGATCATCTATCGACCTCTCTAGCCTGCCGATCAAGTGCGGGTTGGCCGCATTCCTTGATCTTCCCGCTCAACCTGGGTTTCGGTTTCGGGTTGCCCCTTCCCCGCTCCCTTTCAGCTGAGCCGGCGTCCGATTCCGATGGTTTGCGCCATCTTCCTCGTCCCTTCGGCTGTGCCGGCGATCTCCGCTCAGGTTTCCCCTCGCTTCTAATGCCTTCGGCGCTGCCGGTTTCCGCAGGGTTCCGAGTTTCCCCGGTCGCGCCTGCTTCCTCCTGCCTCGCCTCTGATACGAATCTCAGGTTGCCCCTCGTTTCGTACCTCCGGCTTTACCGGTGATCGATCGTCGAGTCGCCTCGATTCTCTCTCCTTCGGCGGTGCCGGTTGTGAAAGCTCCAGGTTGCCCCTTCGCTTTGCGCCCCCGGTATCGCCGACGATCAGCTTCTGAGTCGCCTCAGAATGCTCATCCTCCGGTCCCGGCTGACTTCCGTTCCGAGTCGCCTCGGAGTTCCGTGCCATCCGGTCGCCCTGTTCGAATCTTCGGATTGCTCCGTCCATTCGCTTCGGGCTTCGTCAATCAAGCTTTTCACCAAGTCGCCCTGGTTCCACACTTGCTCAACTTCGCCAATTCGTCTGCCTCGAGTCGCCCCGAAACTTCCTTCCTCGGCTGATCCGCATTTGCTTCCGCAGGTTGCGCCTGCTTCCGCATCTACGGCTGGGTCGATGATTACTCCCTGGCTGAATCGAACTTTGCATCCTCAGCTTGCGCCGCGGATGAATCTTCGGTACCAATCAGGTACCAGCATTCCTGATCTAATTTCCAGCGCATTCTTAATCTCAATCCATTGTTCGCAATCGGCCGATCACGAACTCTAAACCAAAACCGTTGCTTGCGCCTTTCACCAAGCCGGAGCTGCCGTTCCAATCAGCTACAGAGTCACCAGCTAGTTAGAGACAGTAGGCCCGATCGATCTGTGGATGCAAGTGCAAAACCCTAGTAGATTCTGTGGATTTCACCATTCATAGTGCATTCACATTGAAATCTGCGAACTCCATTGTTTGAATCACTTACTAAGTCGAAGTCACGAACTTATCCGCAACTTATTGCATGAGCGATTGCACTTACTAAGGTGCTTTCTGCCCAACACAACCTGACTGTCATCCTGAGCCCACGGGGCCCCAGAGGCTTTCTTCGGTCTGGAGGTGGTGAGTCGAAGGATCTGCTCTTCTCCAAGAACCTCCCCATCCGAATGCCAGCTCCCGAGCGCAGCCCTCAGCAAATTCCCCGACGGACAACCACCCTCCCCCCCGCATCATCTCGAGTCACCACGCGTTTGCTGAACCGCCACCTCGGCTCGATATTCTAAAGTCAGCATTGCGGCAAGCCGCAAGGCTGCGATCTGGTTCCACCCTCCGATCCCTCGGTTGATAAAGGAAGACCCCTGAATGAAGCCCCGCTCCCTTGCTGCCTGGTTCCTCGCTTTCGCTGCCGCTTACGCCTCCGCGCAAACCAACGCCGGAGACCAGCCGTCGAGCAAGAATCTCCCCTTCACCATCACGCAGGTCGCGTCGCTGCGCCTGCCTTGGAGAATCGCGTTCCTGCCCGACGGCCGCATGCTCGTCACCGAAAAGGTTGGCGGCCTCGTCCTCGTCACGCCGCAGGGCGACAAGACACCCGTCGCCAACGTGCCCGCCGTTCTATGGGAAGGTCAGGGCGGCATGCTCGGCGTCTTCACTTCGCCGCACTACGCACAAGACCACAGCATCTATCTCACCTACTCCGAGCCCGGCGTAGACGTGAACAACGACGGCTCCAGCCTCGCCCTTGCCCGCGCACAGCTCAAAATCTCCGGCAGCACGACAAGCCTTGAAAACCTGAAGGTCATCTGGCGCGACGGCGAACGCGGCAACGGCGGACAGTTCGGCGCAGCCATCGCCTTCTCCCCCGACGGCAAGTACCTCTACCTCGCCGTGGGTGAGCGCCAGCGCATGACGCCTGCACAAGACCCCAACCAGCCCCTCGGCAAGATCCTCCGCCTCACCCTCGACGGCAAGCCTGCTCCCGGAAACCCCATGGCCGGTAAAGTTGGAGCAGCGCAAGTGCCAATCATCGATCCTCCCGGCGACACCGAAGCCGCCAAAACCGCGCGCGTCGTACGCACGTACACCTTCCCCGGCCCCAATCTCACACCATCTGAGACCTGGGCCACCGGCTTCCGCACTCCCTACGGCCTCGCCTTCGCTCCCGATGGCCGTCTCTGGGAACTCGAGCATGGTCCGCGCGGCGGCGACGAACTCAACCTGATCGAGCCGGGCAAGAACTACGGCTGGCCTCTCGTCTCCTATGGGAAGAACTATAACGGCGTTCCCATCCCCAGCCATGACACGCGCCCGGATCTCGCCAAGCCAGTCATCTACTGGGTCCCCGTCATCGCTCCCGGCAATCTGATGTTCTATCACGGCTCCATGTTCCCGCAGTGGAAAGGCTCAGCCTTCGCCAGCGGCCTCGGGTCGCAGGCTCTTATCCGCATCGTCTTCGACGGCAAAGGCGGCGCCAAAGCAGTCGATCGCTGGGACGTAAAACATCGCGTGCGCGACATCGAAGAAGCTCCCGACGGATCGTTGTGGATGATCGAAGACGCCAATCCCGGCGGTCTATTCAGACTCACGCCAATCGGTATGTCCGTGTCAGCGCCTACCGCAAAACCCGATGCACTCGCCACCAAACCCGCAAGTTCGTTGTCCGCCAACGCAACCCCTGCTCAGCGCGTGCAGAGCATCATTCAGAACAACAATTGCCTCTCCTGCCACCGTATCGGACGTACAGGCGGCGACCTCGCTCCACCGCTGAACGGAATTGGATTGAAGCGCACCGCCGATCAGATCCGCGCCGCCATTGTCAGCCCCGTGCCCTCCACCGCGGTCAATTACAAGAACCCCATGCCCTCGTACGAGAAGACAATCACGGGAGAGGATCTGAATCTGCTTGTCCACTATCTCCGCACGTTGCCTGCCAGGCATCCATAGTGGCCGCCCGAATATTAGCCACTGATCATCGGGCGATTGCTCGGAAGTCGGAGGGTGCCCGTGCCCTCGCTACGTTTGCGGCCTTGACGCGTCAATCGTTCGAAACGAAATATGACAATCCGATGACACCAAACCTCCCCAAACCGCCCCGGTGCATCCGTTATCCTTTCCTTGAAACGCCACTCATGCCACAATCACTATTCAAAAGCTGGTTCCACAACAGCAGGGCGTAAGCGCCCAGAAAAGACACGAGCAACTCCCCTATTTCCCCAGCTCGAGAAACTCGCAACGGAGAATTCAAAACTGATGCCGGACCCGAAGCTACCAGGACTTCAGCAGCTTCAGCACGTCGTTGTGCTCATGATGGAGAACCGCTCCTTCGACCACATGCTCGGAGCCCTCAAGAGCATCAATCCCGCAATTGACGGCCTCGACGGAACTGAAACCAATCCCGACTCCACCGGCGTCCCGGTCACTGTTTCCCGCACCGCCGAATACCAGAGCCAGCTCGACCCCGATCCCGACCACCACTTCCCCGCAGTCGATCTTCAGATCTTCGGCGGCGTCACCTCCGCGCAAAATCCCCGCCGCACACCCAACATGCAGGGCTTCGTGAAGAGCTACTTCAACCAGCAGCGCAGCGTGCAGCACTCGCATCTCATCATGAACTACTTCCCGCCGGAGAAGCTGCCCGTCCTCACCACGCTCGCGAAAGAATACGCGGTCTTCAACCGCTGGTTTTCCTCGATCCCCGGCCCCACTCTCTGCAATCGCGCCTTCGCCCACTACGGCACTTCTTTTGGCCAGGTCAGCATGGACGTCTTCTACTGGAACAAACAGTTCAAGAGCATCTATGAACGCCTCAACGAGGCCGGTCACTCCACCCGCCTCTACTACTTCGACGAAGCCAGCTCATCTCTCGAAGTCGTAAATCTGCTCAAAAACCAGCCTGCCCTCTTCGGAACCTTTCAGGACTTCCTCGATGCCTGCAGCAGCAACAAGCTTCCCGAGTACTCCTTCATCGAGCCCAATTACACTGACCACGATTCGCCCGACGGCATGGGCGAGCTCATCGCCAGCGATCAGCATCCTGACCACGACATCCGCGCCGGTGAACAGTTCATCGCCGACGTCTACAACGCCATCCGCAACAACCCCAAACTCTGGCCCAACACGGCTCTGCTCATTGTCTATGACGAACACGGCGGCATCTACGACCATGTTCCGCCGCCCGCCTGCACGCCTGACGCACCCTTCGTTGCCCAACCCAGCGCTACTGGCACGCCCGATCCCTTCTACTTCGATCGCCTGGGCATCCGCGTTCCCGCCGTTCTTGTCTCTCCATGGATCGCCCGTGGCTCCGTCATTAACGAGGTCTTCGAACACGCATCCATCCCTGCCACTATCACCAACTATTTTCTTGGCAATTACGCGCAGCGCTCCAAACGCGAGCTTGCCGCCAACACCTTCCTCGGATATCTCAACCAGTCCACGATTCGTCCCGGCGATCAGTGCCCTAGGTTCCAGAATGACTAATCAGGAGAGCAGCGATGGAAGTTATCCACGTCCCACCACCATCGAAGGAAGCCTTCCACAAAGGCCGACCAATGTCGGACCTGATCAAGGCCCAGATCAAGCACTTCAAGCACGTCGAGGAAAAGCTCTCGCCACGGGAACGTGAGTCGATTCCGCAGCATCGGATCACAACCGAGAACGAAGCGGCACAATACATCACTGCCATGACGCGCTTGCTGCGTTCCGATGTCGACGAAAAGCCAGCAAAGCCAAATCTCACCCCCATCACCGTGAAGAAATCGGCTCCCCGCGCTGCTGCCAGAGGATTCGCTATCGCCGCCAGTGAAGCTCCCATAAAGCCGCGCAAACAATCGAAAACCAAATCATCCCGAAAGAAGAAATAACGAGAGACCATCCCCCATGGCCCATCGAAATCGACAAGCATTTCTCTACTTCGTGCTCCTGCTCCTTGCCGCGCTCTGCAACGCGCAAAACGAGTCCCGCTTTCAGGCCGATCTCCGCCGCGAAGGCGCCGCCCTCAAGGCCTGCTCACAAATTTCCAAGTTCGCCGACTGCGGCCAGACCCTCGTCCTCGGCCAGCCCTTTCATCTAGCCTTCGGTAGCCTCGCGCCCGATAACGGTATGGGCTTCGGCCTCGCCTTCGTCGAACACAAGAACTTCGCGAGCGAGTGGCGCACCAACCTCAGCCTCGATGCCGTTGCGACGATGAATGGCTCGTGGCGCGCCGGTGGCTATCTCAAGGCGTACAAACTCCCCGCCGGAAACAGCTATCACGTTGCTCCGCTCTTCCATCTCTACTCACAGAGCATCTCCCTCAACCGCGTCGACTACTTCGGCCTCGGCCCCGACACCACGCCTCTCACGCACACGACATTCGGCTTTTCAGAAAACATCACCGGCGCCGACATGGCTCTGCCCATCTCCATCTCCGGCAAATCGCCCGTCATTGCCATCCTCGCCGAACTCAATGGCCGCTTCCCCTCCCTTCGTCCCGGCCGCGAACACGACATCCCTTCCGTCGAAACCCTCTTCACCGAAGCGACAGCACCGGGGCTCGCCCGTCAGCCTGCATACTTCCAGCCATCCGAAGCCGTCCGTCTCGTTCCAACTCTCTTCAACCGGGTCAGCCTGAACTACCTGCTCCAGTTCCAGCAATTCTTCGCGCCGGGAGATAGCCGCTACTCCTTCCGCCGCCTCAACCTCAACTTCAATCACGAGATCCCCCTCTCGCATCTCTCGAAATCCATTGGCAAGTACTACGGCAGCAGTTCCACAACCACGCTGTCCCACAACACACCCGATTTCTGTGGAGGCGCGGGTCGCGAGAGCCAGCCCATGCCCTGCCCGCCCGCTTCGCTCACTCGCAAGCTCGAAGGCTCCATCAACCTGCGCGCCTTCATCTCCGAATCCTTCGCGGGCAAAGCGAGCCAGGCTCCCTTCTACTTCATGCCTACCATCGGCGGTTCCAACCTCAACGGCACACCCATCCTGCCCAGCTATCCCGACTATCGATTCCGTGGCCCAAACCTGCTTCTCTTCCAGGGCACCATCGAGCACTCACTCGGCAAGCTCCCCATTGGCGCGCTCTTCTCCGCCGATGAAGCAAAGATCGGACTCACGCGCGGCGACATTGGCATCGACCACCTCCGCCACAGCTTCAGCGCTGGATTCACCGTTCACGCAGGAGGACTCCCCGTGCTCTCTTTCATCTATGCCTGGGGCGGAGGTGAAGGATCCCACACCACCGCCAACGTCGATCCCTCTCTCCTCGGCAGCTCCGCGAGACCATCGCTCTTCTAAAAACTGGGTGCCCCACGTCTCGATTCTGAGACGTGGGATAGATTTTCCATAACTGAGTCTCCGGGTGTCATGTTGCTCTCACAAGAGAGCCGGCAGTTGCCACCCACCGGTCTACAGTGTTTCAATCGAAGTATTGAAACAGGGGTGCTCCACGGAGTGGGGCTGAGAAAATACCCTAGAACCCGATCCGGATAATGCCGGCGTGGGAAGCTTTCGAAGCCAGTCTGACCAACTTCCTTCCAGCTTCAAACTGAACTCCCTTGTTTCAACGAAAGTGGGAACAAGGCATGCGTGCGTCCACATCCAGACCCTTCAAGCATCATCGACCGGCCCGCCTTTGCGGCAACGCGCCCCTCATACTGTTCACAGTTTTGCTTGCAGCAACAAATGCTCTCGCGCAGAACCCACCGGCTCTCGACTCCGCGCAGTCGACGCAGAAACCCGACCGCGTCACCACAACGGTCGTCGTTCACGGCGAAGTCCAAGACAACTACCTTTCCGATCCACGCAATGCTGCCAGCCTTGACGGCACGTCTCTACAGGAGACGCCTCTCTCCGTCACTTCCATCACCGGTGCAGTCATTGGTGACCAGATCTCGCGTACGCTCTCTGACGTCGTCAAAAACGACGCCTCAGTCGGAGAAGATTACGCACCCGTCGGCTACTATGGCGACTTTCAGATCCGCGGATTCCCCCTGGATCTCGCCACCGCCCTCCAGATCAACGGCCTCACCATTGCCGGTGAGCAAGACGTCCCCCTCGAGAACAAGCAGCGCGTCGAGATCATCAAGGGCATCGCCGGACTAGAAAGCGGAATCGCGTCCAGCGGTGGGGTCATCAACTACGCAACCACAGAGCCTTATCACGGCCTGCGTCCCTCTATCGATCTCGCCACCGATCACCGCGGCTCTTCCTACGGCTCCACGCAATTCCTTCTCCCCGGCCTGCACGACGGCCTTCTCATCACCGCCGCCGCTGAAGACATCCACAGCTACGTGGAACACGCCGATGGCTGGCGCGGCATGAGCGCAGCAGACGGCCGCTGGCAACTCGGAACAGCCACGCAACTCACCACAAACTTCGAATACCAGCACAAGGTCCAGCGCTCCGAAGCCGGCTACCAGCTTCTCGGCGGAACCCTAGTTCCGACACACGTCTTCCCCTCAACGATGCTTGGCTTTCAGCCCTGGTCCAAGCCCAACACCTTCGACACCCTCAACTCCGACGCCCACCTCCAGCACAGCTTCGCGCCCGATTGGACATTCCGTATCGGCGGCTCTTACAGCCACTCCCTCATCGACGACAACGTCATCTATCCCTATGGGCCCGCGCTCGATGCGGATGGAAACTCCCTCTGCCCCGACTCACCCTATTACTTCTTCTGCCCCGATGGAAGCTACGAAATCTACGACTATCGCAGTCCCAACGAACTCCGCATCGACTCTACAGGCGAAGCTCTCCTCGTCGGCCATTTCACTACAGGCAACGTCAGCCACGACGTAGTCGGCGGTGGCTCCCTCTTTCATCGCTCAGTAGATCTCGCCTCGCAGATCGTCTACGAACCTCTCGGCGTTGAAAACATCTACCAGCCAAACATCCTCTACGATCACGACAACCTCAAGGCCGAAGGCTCTCAACTCGCCGACTTCAACCACCAGGCTTCAGCCATCCTCCAGGAGCGTGCGCATCTCCCTGGCAAGATCGTCCTTCAGGCCGGCGGACGATTCGTCCGCGTGTCCGACTTCAACTACTCTGACGCGCGTACTCAATGGCTGCCGCAGTACGCCATCACCTGGTCGCCTGCTCAGAGTCTCACCCTCTACAGCAACTACGGCGCGCTTCTCTCGCTCGGACCACAGGCTCCCTGGTGGGTCGATAACTCCGCGTTGTTCCTTACCCCGTTCACGACCCGTCAATCTGAAATCGGCGCCAAATACGAGCACGGAATCCTCCTCACCGCCGACTACTTCCGCATGCGCCAACCCTTCTTCTATCCGCGCATCATCCAGTCCGCCGACGCCTTCTGTACAACTAATCTCCTCTACGAAACAGATGTAGCCCCGGGTGACCTCTGCTTCGAGTCCGCAGGCCACGAAATCCACGACGGCTTCGAATTCAACGCCCAGGGCAAAGCCGCCGGGTGGATGCAACTCAGCGCCTCCGCCGCAACCATTCGCGCCATCTCCACCGATACCGGGACGCCCGTGTTCGACAATAAGCAAGTCATCAACGTCCCACGCTTCCATTCCGCACTCTTCGCCGACATCCTCGTGCCCCACGGTCGCGGCCTTCATCTCATGCCCGGCTGGAGCTACACCAGCCGCAAGCACGCCACACGCGACGACACCGTCACCGTCTCCGGCTACAACCTCTTCAACCTCGGCGCCCGCTACGCGCCTGGGGGCGAGAGCGGACACCTCACCTTCCACCTCTATGCCGACAACATCCTCAATAAGCGCTACTGGAAAGACACCGGAGCCAGCCTCGGAGACACCTTCATCCATCAGGGCGCTCCGGCCACCGTTCGCCTTTCCGCGCATTACAATTTCTAATTTGCCGCCAACCGCAACAGGACAATGCTCGTGGACGAATCACAACAACCCGCGCTGGCTCACGGACTCGACGGCTCGCTCGTCCAGCCGGATTGGCCGGCCCTTACGCTCACCGAACTCCGTCCCGTTCTCCAACTCTTCCCATCCGCAGGTGAGCCTCACTCTATCGTCTCCACAAGCCCTCGTCCCCTCTCCGCAGCCGCCTTGGTCGAAACCACGCAGTGCCGCATTTTCATCAAGCGACACGCCGTCTCCGTCCGCGACGCTGCCGGCCTCGCGGAAGAACACCGCTTTATCCACCACCTGCGGAACTGCAGCATCAACGTGCCCGCCGTCTTCACCACCAGCGCCGGCCACACGGCTCTGGAACTCGGCAACTGGACTTACGAAGTCCACGACCTCCCCGCCGGAATCGACCTCTACGAAGACGCCATCTCCTGGACGCCGTTCCGTTCCACTGAACACGCCCGCTCCGCCGGCCAGTTCCTCGCACGCATACACCTCGCCGCTCAACACTTCAATGCTCCTGCACGCAAGATTCAGCCCCTCGTTGCAGGTTTTACGATCTTCGCTTCACCTGATCCCGCCGCCGCTCTCGATCAATATCTCGCGCTGCGCCCGTCGATCGCTCACGATCCACAGACTCGCAGCGACTCCGATCAGGCGCTCCCACTGCTCGCCGCTTTCCATACCGAACTGAAGCCCCTCCTGCCCTCACTCACTGCGCTCTGGACGCACAACGATCTTCACGCCTCCAATCTCTTCTGGAGCGACACCACCACCACAGCGCATGCTGCTTCGGTGATCGACTTCGGTCTCGCCGACCGCACCAGCGCCGTCCACGATCTCTCCCACGCCATCGAGCGCAACATCGTCGAATGGCTCATCCTGATGAACGACCCGAATGCCGGCGATCGTGTCCCCGTCCACCTCGATCATCTCTGGGCGCTCCTCGATGGCTACGAGCACTTCCGCCCACTAAGCCCCGGCGAAGCCGCCGCACTCGCCCCCATTGTCGCTCTCTGCCATGCCGAATTCGCGCTCAGCGAAGCCGACTACTTCCTTGGCGTCCTTCACTCGCCCGCAAAAGCCCGCGTCGCCACGCACGATTACCTCCTTGCGCACGCGCAGTGGTTCGCTGGCCCCGGCCGGCAGAAGCTCCTCGATCCTATCCGTCGCTGGGCCGAATCCCGATCGATTTTCGAACAGGCGGCACGCGCATGACCCTCGGCGCCATCACCCATTACCTCATCACCAACTGGGTCGAACTCGCCGGCTTTATCACCACCGCTCTCGGAATCTGGCTTACGACTAAGCGCCTGCTCATCTGCTGGCCCGTCGTTTTCGCCGCAGACATCCTCTACCTGATCGTCTTTTATCGCGCCCGCCTGCTCTCTGACTCACTCCTCCAGGTTTTCTTCATTGCCTTCACTCTCTATGGCTGGTGGCACTGGTGGCGCGGCGTTCGCGAAGACGGTGAAGTCCGCGTTGAACCTCTGGGACTTCGCGCCTTCGTCGTGGCAATCATTGCCGGCATCGCCGGCACCTTCATCCTCGGCGAAATCGCCAAGCACCTTCAGGCCGCGCTCCCCTGGCTCGACGCCGCATTAGCGAGCTTCAGCCTGGTCGGCAGCTGGTGGCAGGCGCGCAAACACGTCGCCAACTGGTGGCTCTGGATTATCGTCAATCTCGCCTACATCGGCGAATACATCTACAAGGACCTCTGGATCACAGCCGTCCTCTATGCTGGTCTCGTCGTCCTCGCCATCCTTGGCCTGCGCGACTGGCGCCGCGCCGCACGCTCCGCTCAGACCGCAGCCTGTACCACGTTAAGCAGCGGCTCGCCCGCCATATAACGCCGCAATTCATCCGCTGCAACCTTCAGTGCCCGCCTCGCAAACTCAGGACTTGACCCGCCCACATGAGGCGTAATCAGCAGATTTGGACACGTCCACAGCGGATGCCCGTCAGGCAGCGGCTCCGGATCCGTCACATCCAGCGCCGCGCGAATCTTCCCGCTCTGCAAAGCTTCCACAAGCGCATCCGTATTCACCACCGGCCCGCGCGCCGCGTTCACCAGCAGCGTTCCCTGCTGCATCAGCGCAAATTGCCGCGCCCCAATGAGCCCGCGACTCTCTGCCGTCGACGGCAATATCAGCACAATTACCTGCGCTCGCGGAATCAGCGCATCGAGCTCGCTCACCGCATGCACCTTCGGATTCTCTCGTGCGGTCCTAGCCACCCGGATCAGCTCCACCCCAAACGGCTCCAGCATCCGCTCAATCTCTTTCCCGATCGAGCCGTACCCCACCAGCAACACCGTTTTCCCTGTCAGCTCCTCCAGCATCACCGGCGGATAATGCTGCCGAGTATCTCCAGAGATCTCCACGTACTCCTTCGTGGCCTCAAACCGCCGCTTCCACTCGCCTGCTCTCTGCACATCCAGAAACAGCGGGAAGTGCTTCAGCATCGCCAGAGTCGCCGACAACGTCCACTCCGCTGTCGAAATGTTGTGCGCCCCGCGCGCATTGCAGATCGTCACATGCGGTCCGACCGCTGCCGGAATCCATTCCGTCCCCGCCATCAGCGAGAGCACCAGCTTCACCCCGCACAAATGCGGAACAATCTGCGTATTCCGCGTCGGGTACGGATCAGGAATCCACACGTCGATCTCCAGGTCGTGATCAAGGTTGCGCGACAGCGCAACCAGCTCAACATCTGCAGGAAAGTCCTTCAACAGCTCAGGCGCAAGATTCGCCGAATATCCAACGCGAAGCATATGCCTCTTATGCTACATGTTGCATAACGCGATCCTTGCCGGCCGCGAATACGTCATCCTGTAAAGAAGGGAGTCGACCTCAACCGCTTCGATGCTGCTCTCCCGGCCCAAAACGAAATCGCAGCAAGACCTCGCACTGAAACTCCGCATCGAACATGCCGATGGGCGGGGCCTGCTTACCTGGGAGCACAAGCGCCTCCTCATTCACGCTGCGAAGACTTCCTTCGCGGCCGCGCTTTGCTGGGTCATCGCACTCCGATTCGGCCTGCACGACGGTTACTGGGGCGCTATCAGCGCTATCATCGTGCTCCAATCCAACTTCGGAGCCACCATCACCGCCTCGCGCGACCGCATTCTCGGCACACTCATCGGCGCAGCTTTCGGATTTACCTTCTCCCTCTTCGGAACGCTTCCTTGGAACTACATCGTTGCTGTCTTTCTCGCCGTCATCCTCTGCGGGCTTCTCGGACTCCGCAACAGTTCCCGTCTCGCCGGAGTCACCATCACCATCATCATGCTGGTGCAGAAGACCGGATCGCACTGGCTGCTCGCGCTTCACCGCGTGGGCGAAGTCATCCTCGGCATCGTTGTCGCCATCCTCGTCTCGACCTTCGTCTTTCCAGATCGCGCCCGCCTGCGCCTGCGAGATGGCCTCGCGCAGGAGTTCCTCATTCTCGGAAGTTTCTTCGAAGCAATTCTTCAGGGCTTCGGCGGTCAGCCCGCTGCAAACCTTGCCGATCTACGCCAGGATGCGCTCGCCATGCTCCGCGGCAACAACGCACTCCTCGAAGCTGCTCGCAACGAGCCCTCAGGCGGTCCTGGCTGGCGCGAAGGACTCAACACGCTCTCCCAGTTCGGCCGCTCCATCTTCGACGCGCTCGTCGCACTTGAATTTGCCGTGCAGGACAGCCATCAGGATGAATACGCCAATCAGCTCGAGTCTGAGCTTGGCCGCCTACTTGCCGATATCCAATCAGGATTTCAATACGTCGCGAAATGTATTCACGGCTGGCGCTTCCACCTGTCGCCACCAGACCTGGATCTGGAAAACGACATTGGCCGCCTTGAGAACCGAATGGCTCAGGTACGCCACACCGGCGCAAACTTCTCGCAGGCGGAGATTCTTCGCGCCTACGCCGTCCAACTCCACCTGAAGCAGATCGCCCGCCTGCTCCGCGCCTCCCGCATCGAAACCAGCAGCGCCGTCGGCCAAGCTAGAGTCAGTCCGACTTAGCTTCGGAACTTCCGCAGCGCCTCGGCACATGCCTCGATCTCCTTGATCGAGATCGCATATCCGAATCGGAGATGCCCTTCACCCTGCGCTCCGAACACCGATCCCGGAATGGTCGCGATGTGGGCTTTTTCCAGGAGAATCTGCGCCGCCGTCCGGCTGTTCTTGTGAATTTTCTCCGTATTCGGAAAGGCATAGAACGCGCCCGACGGCGGCTCGCACTTCAATCCAACTTCATTCAGCGCTCCGACAAGCAGATCCCGCCGCTTCCGGTACTCTTCGCGACGCGCACCGATCTCCGCCTCGGGAGTCTTCAGTGCGTCGATCATGGCCTGCTGCACAAAGGTCGTCACACCGTTCGTGGAGTACAGCACGATTTTACGCAGCGCCGTCATAAACGGTTCCTTTGCTACTGCGTACCCGGCGCGCCATCCGGTCATTCCATAAGTCTTCGAAAATGTGTAGCACGTGATGGTGCGCTCGAGCATCCCGGGAAGCGACGCAATTGAGACATGCTCTCCCTCGTACACCAGGTCCTCGTACGCCTCATCCGCGATCACAATCACATCGCGCTCGCGTGCAAACGCCGCAACCTCCTCAGCCTCCGCCCGCCTGAAGACCAGCCCACTCGGATTCTGCGGGGTGTTGTAGTAGATCGCTCGCGTATTCGGGGTGGAGAATTGCTCCAGCGTCTTGCGGATTCCGTTGCGCCTCGCTGTGATTGTCGGTACCAACAAAGGCCGCGCCTGAGTTCCTGTCACCAGATCGCGAATGGGCGTCCAGTAGGGAGAGAACACCAGCGCATCGTCTCCCGGATCAAGAACGCTCTGGAACGCTGCATACAGCCCCTGCGATCCACCAACAGTCGCGATCACCTCATCGGTTGACACATCGATCTTGTTCTTGGCCGCCAGTTTATTCACCAGCGCTTCACGCAACGGCAGCACCCCGGATGACGGTGCATAGTGCGTATAGTTCTCAACCAGCGCCTTTACAGCCGCGTACTTAATGGGCTCCGGAGTCTCGAAGTAAGGCTCGCCCCCATGCAGCGCGTGCACTTGTTGCCCGGATATCCGCAGCTCCATCACTTTATTGCGGATCTGAACGATGTCTGAGAAACCCACCTCATCCAGTCGTTTTGCCAGTCGAATCCCGCTTCCTTTCGGCATGGTCCAGGCGCTTCCTTTCGCTCGCATTCGGATCGTTGCCTCCAGCATATCTGATGCCGAATAGGTCCATCTGAAGATCGATTCGCGAACTTCGCCCGTTACTACACCGCAAGGAGGTTCGTGTATACGGCCATGCCTGCCACTGCATCGACTCCGATCGCACCGAGATCGTCGATCTCCTGCTGGCTGCGAATGCCTCCCGCCACAATCAACTGCCGCGTGGTCAGTTTTCGCAATCGCGCAGCAACGTCAAGCGGAAATCCCTGCATCATTCCTTCGCCGTCCACGTGCGTGTAGAGATACGCCTCTGCATACGGTTCCAGCGTGGGAATCGCGGCGTCCGGAGTAAGCGCTACCTGCGCTTTCCAGCCCTTCACCGCGATCCGTCCATTCTTCGTATCAATTCCCGCGACTATTTGCTCAGTTCCGATGCCCTCGGCCATGGCTGCCGCGAACTTCACATCCACCGCGCCGTCCTCCATGAATAGAGAAGATCCGATGATCACTCTCTGCGCGCCCGCATCCAGCACCTCGCGCGCCCGCTCAACAGAGCGCACGCCGCCTCCCACCTGTACAGGCAGCCGCTTCGCAATCTGCGCCACCAGCCCCGAGTTATCGCCCTGCCTCATCGCCGCATCCAGATCGATCAGCTGCACCAGCGGATAGCGCGAGAACTTCTCAATCCAGTACTCGAAATCATCAAACGCCAGCTTCAGCTTCTCGCCCTGCACAAGCTGCACAATGCGCCCGCCCATCAGATCAATCGAAGGAATCAGCATGGCAGCCTCACCGGAACTCCCACCGCCACCAGTTCCTCCTTCAGTGACCGCGCGCTAGACACACCAAAATGAAAAATGCTCGCCGCCAGCGCCGCATCCGCCTTACCCCGTCCGAACACATCCGCGAAATGCGCCACCGTCCCCGCGCCTCCTGATGCAATCACCGGAATATTCACCGCCTCGCTCACCGCAGCCGTCAGTTCACAATCAAATCCAGCCCGAGTCCCATCCGAATCCATCGAAGTCAGCAGAATCTCCCCCGCTCCGCGCTCCTCCGCCTCCCGCGCCCACTCCACCACGCGCCTTCCCGCCGACTTGCGTCCCCCCTGCACAAACACCTGCGCATCCCGCACCGGATCCTCCGCCTCAGGATCACGCCGCGCATCGATCGCCACCACCACTGCCTGCGCCCCAAAGCTCTTTCCGATCTCGCTGATCAAAGTAGGATCTGCGAGCGCCGCCGAGTTCACGCTGATCTTGTCTGCCCCTGCCTCAAACACCTGAGCCGCCTCTTCTGCGCTCTTGATTCCCCCGCCCACCGTAAACGGCACAAACAGCTCGCGAGCCGTCCGCCTCACGGTGTCCAACAGCGTCTGCCGACCTTCATGCGTCGCCGTGATGTCCAGCAGCACAATCTCGTCCGCGCCCTCGCGCGCATGCCGCGCCGCCAGCGCCGCCGGATCGCCCGCGTCAACTATGTCCACAAACTGCACGCCCTTTACCACCCGCCCGCCATGTACATCCAGGCACGCAATAATCCGCTTCGTCAGCATGTCCACTCCAGGAAATTCCGCAGTATCTTCAATCCTGTCTCCCCGCTCTTCTCCGGGTGAAACTGCACGCCGAAAACATTCTTATGCTCGACCGCTGAAGCAAAATTGATCACATACCGTGTCACAGAGGCAGCCACGTTTTCGGGCTCCGGGATATCACTCGGATGCACCTGAACTGCATTGAATGGAACGTAGTAGGAATGCGTAAAGTAGGCATACTCTCCACCATCTGTCTGTTTAACCCCAGC
Source organism: Occallatibacter sp. (assembly GCA_035606555.1). Taxonomy (GTDB): domain Bacteria; phylum Acidobacteriota; class Terriglobia; order Terriglobales; family Acidobacteriaceae; genus Telmatobacter. The sequence continues at coordinate 30,809 of DATNFD010000031.1, read as the reverse complement.
CATGAGGCGCGACGGAGGCTGTACGACAGGCAGAATGCGGTTCCACCCAACGTGTGGCACCTTTTCAACCTTTTCAGGAAATCTTTCGCACGTTCCAGTGAAGTATCCAAGCCCGGGCTGATCAGGAGCCTCTTCACTGCCTCCCAATAGCCACTGCATCCCCACGCAGATCCCCAAGAACGGAACTCCCCGCTTCACCGCCTCGCGAATCGACCCCGTCATCCCCGTCGCATCCAGCCGCTCCGTCGCAGCAAAATGCCCCACCCCCGGCAGCACGATACGCTCGGCACTCTCAATCAGCGACAAATCCGAATCCGTCACCACTGGCTCCGCCCCCAGATGCCGCAGCGCCTTCAGCACCGAGGTCAGATTCCCCGCCTTGTAATCAATCACCGTAACCCGCATTTGAATCTCTCGACGACTCGACTCTCATCACTCTTGTGTGCCCCAGGTCTCCCGATTTTGGAGACCTGGGAAACATCGAACCTCAACTGGGATCATCACCGGACTGGCGTATATGTCGGGTGCCCCATCCAAGCGACCTCTTTTGTCGCTTGGGTGGGAAGCAAGAGACTCCCCCGACCTGAACTACAACAACCCTTTCGTACTCGGCAGCCGGGTGCCCCAGGTCCCCTGTGTTGGGGACCTGGGAAACATCAGACTTCGATCTTTCACAGAAGTCCCTTCGTACTCGGCAACATCTCCCCCAACTGTTTATCCCGCGAACACGCTACCCGCAGCGCCCGCGCAAACGCCTTGAAGATCGCCTCGATCTTGTGATGATTCGACCGGCCGTACATCGTCTTCACATGCACATTCGCCCGAGCCCCGCGCGCAAACCCCTCAAAGAAATCCGTCACCAGTTCCGTCTGCAGATCCCCAACCAGCCGCGTCTTCACCTTCGTGTCTACGGCGAAAGCCGCGCGCCCGCTCAGGTCCACTGCCGCAATCGCCAGCGTCTCATCCATTGGCATGATGAAGTACCCCGCGCGCAGAATCCCCCGCTTGTCTCCCAGTGCCCGATCGAACGCCTCGCCCAGCGCAATCCCGACATCCTCCACCGTGTGGTGCTGATCCACATCCAGATCGCCCTTGCACGTCAGCTCCAGATCGAACGCTCCATGACGCGTAAACAACTCCAGCATGTGATCAAAGAATCGAATCCCCGTGGAAACCCTGTAGACGCCTTTCCCCTCAACCGTCAGCACAATCGAGATCCGCGTCTCATTCGTATCCCGCACCACCACACCTCTCCGGGCACCCTTCACTCCAGGTGCCCCAGAGCCTGCCCTGAGCTTGTCGAAGGGTCTCGCTTTTGAGACCTGGGATCTTGTCGTCCTGGCCATCACTTGCTCTCCTCGCCCCGAAGCTTCCGCATCGTTCTCTTCAACACGCTCACAGCCTGCCGCATCTGCTCCCGGGTCCCAATCGTGATCCGCACACACCCATCACATCCCGGATCATTCGATCGATCCCGTACCAGCACTCCACTGCCCGACATCAGCTGCACAAACTCCTTGTGCTTCTCCCCAATCTCCACCAGCACGAAATTCGCCTTGCTGGGCCAGCGCCGCACACACAGCTCATCCAGCGCCGCCTCAAACTCCCGACGAGCTGCCAGCACCTCGCCCACATACCAGTCCAGATACGCCGTATCCTCCAGGGCCGCCGGCAGACACGCCAGTGCCAGCGAATTCACGCTGTAAGGCGACAGCACCCGCCGCACCCACTTCATCAGTTCGATCGGCCCCGCCAGCATGCCAAGCCGCAGTCCAGCCAGCCCATATGCTTTCGAGAAAGTCCGCGCCACCATCAGATTCGGGACCGACCCAACCAGATGCATCACCGTCTCGCCGAAGAAATGAAAATACGCCTCGTCCACTAGCACCACCGCATCCGGCGCGCGCCGCGCGATCTCCACGATCTGCTCCCGCGTCCCCACCGACCCCGACGGGCTATTCGGATTCGCAATCGCAATGATCTTCGTCTGCGGAGTAATCGCACTGAGCAGCCGCTCAAACGGGAACTGCAAATCCTCCGCAGCCTGCACCGTCACCGCACGCGCATCTGTCGCCGAGGCGTACACCTCATACATCGTGTACGTCGGCACTGGCAGCAGCAACTCGTCACGGTCTTCAAGAAACGTCTCGAACAGCACGTGGATCGCCTCATCCACGCCATTCGTCAATACCAACTGCTCCGCCGCAACGCCAAGATGCTCTGCAACAATTCGTTCCACCGGCTCGCGTTCGGGATACCGCGTCAGCGCTCCGGCCGAAATCCGCCCCAGCACTTCCTTCACCTTCGGCGAACACGCAATCGTGTTTTCGTTGAAGTCCAGCCGCATCGCATCGCGATTCCCCAGCGGCGGGTGATACTCCTTCATCGCCTCGACCCGCGCTCGCGGAACCGGCCTCACAGCCGCATCAACTCTACTCACGGCCCCTCCTCCTTCCCGCAGCCTTCTTTACCCGCATCCGAATCGCCGCCGCATGCGCCGTCAGCCCCTCCGCATCACCCAGCAGCGCTGCCTTCTCTCCAAGCTCCGCAATTCCCTCCGCCGAATACTCCTGCACCGTAATCAGCTTCACAAAATCATTCACGCTCAAACCGCCGCGTACCCGCGCCGTTCCTCCCGTCGGAAGCGTATGATTCGGTCCCGAAATATAGTCACCCATGGGCTGCGCCGACCATCCACCCACAAACGCCGACCCCGCGCTCTTCACCCACTCCACATCTTCAGCCGTATCCACCGTCAAATGCTCCGGCGCCAATCGATTCGTAATCTCCCGTGCCTCTTCGACACCGCCCGCGACAATCGCCACGCCATTCCTTCCCAGCGATTCCTTGGCGACTGCATTCCCCTTGCTCTGCGCCTTCGTCTCTGCGATCACCTGCTTCGCCAGTTCCTCACGTGTCGTCACAAAAATTGCCACCGCTTCAGGATCGTGCTCCGCCTGCGCCACCAGGTCCGCCGCAATCTCCGCCGGATCGCCGCGCTCGCTCGTAACCACAATCTCCGTCGGCCCCGCGAGCATATCGATCGCGCAATCAAACGCCACAAGCCGCTTCGCCGCCGTTACATATAGATTCCCCGGCCCCACAATCTTGTCCACCCGCGCAATAGTCTCCGTCCCATACGCCAGCGCCGCCACTCCATGCGCTCCGCCCACGCGATAGAACTCCGTAATCCCCAATAGATGTGCCGCCGCCAGCGTCTCCTTCGCCGGCTTTGGCGACACCGCCACAATCCGCCGCACTCCCGCCACCTGCGCCGGAATCGCTGTCATCAGCAGCGTCGAAGGTAGCGGATGCCGACCGCTCGGCACATAACAACCCACCGAATCAATCGCCCTCACGACCTGCCCAACTGTGAGTCCATCGCCTCCATCAGCGCTCCAGGATTTAGGCATCTGCCTCTTCGCGAAACTGCGAATCTGCCGCGCCGCCGTCGTCAACGCATCTCGCAGACCGGCATCCGTCGCCGCCCACGCCTCCGCCATCTCCTCCTGCGTCACCCTGAACCGCGCCCGATCCGTCAGCCCATCCAGCTCCGCCGCATACCGGAACATCGCCCGATCGCCGCCGCGCCGCACATACCGCACGATCCGCTGCACCGCCGGCAGCACTGCATCCAGCGCCGCGCCCCCACGCCTTTCTAATTGCGCGAGAACCGCCGCCGCATCCCGCGCTCCACGTCCCTGCGTTCGAATCAGCCTCATCCCGCCTCGCTCTTACACCAACTCCGACAACAACACAATCGCTACAGCACAACCTTGTTCAGCGGATACTCCACAATCCCCGTCGCCCGCGCCGCTTTCAGCTTCGGAATCACATCCCGCGCCACGCGCTCTTCCACAATCGTGTTCACTGCGACCCATTCCGAATTGCTCAGGTGCGACACCGTCGGCGAATTCAGGGCCGGCAGCACCGCCAGCACTGCCTCCAGATCCTCTCGCTTCACATTCAGCATCAAGCCCACCTGGCTCTGCGCATCGATCGCTCCGCGCAGCATCACCGCTATCTGGTCGATCTTCTCCCGCTTCCACGCATCATCAAGAGCCGCTTTGTTTGCGATAAGGTGCGTCTCGCTCTCCATCACCGTGTCGATGATCTTCAGGTGATTCGCCTTCAGAGAACTCCCCGTCTCCGTCACTTCCACAATCGCATCCGCCAACATGGGCGGCTTCACTTCCGTCGCGCCCCAGCTGAACTCCACCTTCACGTTCACGCCGCGGTCTGCGAAATATTTCTTCGTCACTTCCACCAGTTCCGTCGCGATGATCTTCCCTTCCAGGTCCTGCGCCTTCAGGAATCCGCTCGACTCCGGCACTGCCAGCACCCAGCGCACTTTCCTCCGGCTCTGCTTGGCATAGGTCAGCGTCGTCACGCTCGTCACATCCAGCCCGCTCTCCACCACCCAGTCAATGCCCGTCAGCCCTGCGTCCAGCACGCCATGATCCACATACCGAGCCATCTCCTGCGCGCGAATCAGCATGCACTCAATCTCCTGGTCATCCACTGACGGGAAATACGAGCGCCCATCCGCGTAGATATTCCATCCCGCTCGTTTGAACAGCGCAATGGTCGAATCCTGCAGGCTCCCCTTCGGCAATCCCAGTCGCAGCTTGTTACTCACGGCTCACCTCCACCGCATCCACAACCGCCAGCGGCTTCGTAAAGCAGCTCACCGTTCCTTCATGACAGACCAGCCCATCGCCCTCCACCTCAACGCGAAACAAAAGCGCATCGTTGTCACAATCCGTCGCCGCAGAAACCACGCGCAGCCGATTCCCGCTCGTCTCGCCCTTCATCCACAACTTCTGCCGTGTCCTGCTCCAGAACGTAACGAAGCCCGACTCCAATGTTTTCTGATAGCTCTCCGGATTCAGAAAGCCCAGCATCAGCACCTCGCCGGTCCTGGCGTCCTGCACAATTCCCGCCACCAGCCCGTCCATCTTCACGAAATCAACCTTCGGTTGCGTCATCATCTTTCCTGAACTTTGGATTTCACATCTGCCGCAAAACTAAAAAGCCCGCTCGGCTCTTGTGCCGGCGGGCTTGGTACTTCTTTGAGATCTCTCTGGCCTTTTAGCTCAGGCCATGGCAGTCCGCCGGCACATTGGTCCCGTGATGGTGATGATGACCGTGATGGCGGTGGATCTGCATCTCTTTCAAACTTACGGGATCAGCCCCATCGTGTCAATGCGATTCTCTCCGTCGGAGCCAGCCTCCGCTCAGTTCTTCGCTGTCACCTCTGCCGCGGTTCCGGTACCCGTTCCCGGATCGCGCAGTACCTCGATCAATTTCTGATACAGCCTGTTTCGCAGCTCGAACCGCTCCGAAGCCCGCGTCACATATCGCACCAGCACATCCAGCCCTCCGCCCGATGGCCGCAGATTCTCCACCGCCGTCGCGCTGAATCGGCTCAGACTGCTTCCGTGCACTCCCCGCTTCCACTCAGTCTCCGCCTGGCTCGCATTCTTTTCTGTCTCCGCAACGATTGCCTTCTGGATGCTCTCGAGCACTTCATGGACGTTCTCGCTCGTCGGCAGACTGATCTTAATCTCATCCCACATCCACTGTCCGGTTGTCGAGAAATTGAAATACTTGCCGCGAATTGCGAACCCATTCATAAACGTGATTCGTCTGCCAGTCGGGAGACCTTGATCCGAAAGCGCGCCCGTCTCCAGCAGCGTTGTCGTAAACAGGCGGACATCGATCACTTCGCCGCCCACCCCGTTGATCTCCACCCAGTCGCCCACGTGGATGCCGTTCTTCCCGATCAGCACAAACCAGCCGAGAAAGGCAATGATGAAGTCTTGCAAAGCGATGGTAAGGGCTGCTGTGGTCAAACCCAGAATGGTTGGTGTTTCCTTGGGCGGCCCGAAGATCACTATCAGGATCAGAACCACACCAAGAGCCTGAATCGAAAGCTCAAGAATGCTTCGCAATGTCTGCGATCGCCTGCTGTCGATCGCCGGCTTTGCCATGATGCGTCGCACTAGCCCATCTGCTACCACCATGCAGATTCCAATGAAGGCAATCAACGCTAGTGATTGCAGAAGCAGATGCACGATGATCCGTCCTTGCAGCAGCACCTGAGCAGACCACTTGCTGTAAACGCTCACAAGCTGCTGTTCCGTCTGGATTCGATCGTCCGTGATACTTAAGATCTGCCGAAGCGCGGTTCGGTCTCTCAGTCCTTGCAGCTTCTGATCGAGATCGTCCGTATGGACCGCTCCCATGGTGCTGATTTTCGTCTCAATCGCAGTCTGCTGCGCATTCAACATCCCGGCATCTCTGCGTGTTTGATCGATTGCCTGCTGCAGAAGGGCAGCCCGGCTTCTCAGCCGGAACCAGGCTCCCAGCCTTCCAGCCAATGTGCCAAAGCGACGCGCTGAAACCGCTGCTATCTGTCCGCCTTCTCGCGCCTGCTTGTCATAGCCGCGCATGGCAGCTTCATGTGTTGCCAGCTCCGCTTGTATCTGGGAGGTCTGATCTCCAGATGCGCGATTGAAATCGTGCTGGACATCGGCTAGTTCATCCGTGTCGAGCGCCAATTGCGCCTTCGCTACCTCCAGATCCCCCTCATCGTATTCCGCAGGATTGCCGTTCTTTGGAGTTGGCGCCTTTAGGCCCTCCGTGACCGTCTGGATCTGCTCTTTGTCTTGAGAGATAAGCAGTTGAAGCGCCGCCACTTTCTTCGAGAGCGATAGAGCCTCGCCACTAAGCTTCAAATGCTGCGCGTCCAATGTGGCCTGCCGCAACGATGAGGCGAATGCCTGATCAACCTCGTGATCTGCAAGTCTCTCCGCCTCCTGGGCAAACTCCTTCTCTTCCGCCGTGTATGCAAGCGCGGCAAGAGCCTGCGCCGTCTGCCACGGCCTGATGTCGACGATTGGCTTTTTGCTTCCGCTTGAGCGGTTGGCATTATTCCTGGGATTGAGAAACGACAGATTGCTCATCACATCGCCCGTCTCCCAGGTGAAGATCAGGCAGACCGCTAGAACCGCAATCAGACACAGCAGTATTGTCAGCCGCGTGCTGCCGAAGACACGGATGCGCAGCTTCTGGCCTGCAGAGGAAGCAATTTGGGGCATTGCCATGCAACCATTGTTGCAGGATCATCCGTCATCTTCTACCTGATTTTGCTCGGCCCAAACCTGCCTGTTTACTCAGTGTTCAAAAGCGGTACACAATGGTCCTGTGAGATTTCCTGCACAAGTCTTGACGACCGCGTTCGCATTCCTCGCGCTCGCTTCCTCGCTTGTACGTCCTGAAATGGCCTCCCAGCTTTCGGTGCATTCTCAGCCGGCGCGAACCTCGCCCGTAGATGACCCTGTCGACATCAACAAAGCCAGTGTGGAAAAACTAATCAAGGTTCCGGGCTTGACCCGCACCTGGGCTGCGCGCATTATCCGTTTCCGTCCCTACCGGGCCAAAAACGAGCTCCTCGATCGCGGGGTCGTCAGTGTCGAAGTCTACGCGCGCATCAAGGACCACATCATCGCGCACCGCATTCGCGACTAGTGAGCCTCTTCCACCTCTCCTCTGTGCACATCGCCGCGTCTCAGCAACCGGCTGAGCAGTACATACAGCACAGGAATGAAGACCAGGTTCAGCACGGTTGACAGCAACATGCCGCCGACTATCGTTGTTCCTACTGACCGCCGGCCTAGCGCGCCTGCACCGGTCGCAAAATAGAGTGGCAGCACGCCGAGAATAAATGCGAAGGAGGTCATCAGAATCGGCCGGAGCCGCAGTTCCGCGGCCTCAATCGCAGCTTCCGCAATTGTCCGCCCCTTCGCCCTCAACTGCTCGGCAAATTCGACAATCAGAATTGAATTCTTTGCCGACAAGCCGATCAGCATCACCAGTCCAATCTGGCAATACACATCGTTCGACAATCCGCGCAGTGCCACCAACCCCAATGCGCCCAGCACCGCCATTGGAACTGCTAGCAGGATAATGAACGGCAGGGCAAAGCTCTCATACTGCGCCGAGAGCGTCAGGTAAACCACCAGAATTCCCAGTCCGAAAATCAGCAGAGCCCGGCCGCTCGACTCGATCTCATCCAGCGTTAGTCCCGTCCACTCGTACTGCATGCCCGGCAACATATTCTGCTTTGCCAGGTTCTCCATGCCTGCGATGCCTTGGCCTGAGCTGTACCCAGGCGCGGGCGAACCATCGATCTCCACCGCGCGAAATAGGTTGTAGTGCGTAATCACTGGCGGCCCGGCGCTCTCCGCAACCCTCGCCAGATTATCAAGCGGAATCATCTGTCCCGAATCCGATCGCACATAGAAGGAATGCATATCCTTCGCGGTCATGCGATAGCTCTGGTCTGCCTGCGCATATACGCGATAGGTACGGTTGTTGAAGTCAAAATCATTCACATACTGTGATCCCATGAAAACGCCCAAGGCATTCGTCACCTGCGACAGTGGAACGCCCATCGTCTTGGCCTTTTCGCGGTCGATCGTCACCAACACCTGCGGATCATTCGCCGAATATGTCGTCAGCAGGTTCGTCAAGTCCTTGCGCGTACGTCCCTTGTTCACAATCTGGTGTGCCACCCGGTCAAGGTCCGACAGCGTATTCACGCCCGTATCCTGCAGCATGAACTGAAATCCACCGTAGCTTCCTATGCCGCTCACCGCCGGAGGCTGGATCACCGCAACCAGACCTCCTCCCGGCTGAAACATCAGCGACCCCAGCTTCGGTGTCAGGTCCGCAACAATGTCTCCTGCCGAGTGCCCCTTGCCGCGGCGCTCCGCAGCCGGCTTGGTGCTGATGAACATCATCCCCGCATTCGACGCGTTCCCCGCGAAGCTGAAACCTATGATCGAGAAGGCCCCCTGGATGTCCTTGTTCGAATAGATGATCGCTTGCGCCTTGTCCGCCAGTGCCTGAGTGTACGACAGCGATGATCCAGGCGGCGCTTGCACAATCCCCATCAGAAAGCTCTGATCCTCCTGCGGAATAAACCCGGTCGGAACCAGGTTGTAAATCCAGTAGGTCCCGCCAAGCCCTGCGAAAAATAACAGCAGCAAAACATAACGCAGTTGCAAAGCCACATGGATGACCTTCGCATAGGTTTTCGCCAGCCACGTAACGAATGAGTCAGCCCCGTGGATGAATCCCGCAAAGACCCGCGAAACCGGCCTGATATGAAGAAAGTCGAGCTGCCTCGGCCGTGCCTCTTCCCCGCGAAGAAACAACGCCGACAAGGCCGGAGACAACGTCAACGCGTTGAACGCCGAAATCGCGATGGAGAACGCAATCGTCAGCGAAAATTGCCGATACAAAATTCCAGTCGTACCCGGAAAAAACGACACCGGCACAAACACCGCAATCAGCACCAGCGATGTCGCGATCACGGCACTCGTTACCTCGCCCATAGCACGTGACGTTGCCTCATGCGGATCGGAGTGCTCCATCGCAATGTGCCGCTGAACATTCTCAATGACTACGATTGCGTCATCAACCACGAGCCCGGTGGCCAGCGTGATTCCAAACAGCGTCAGCGAGTTGATCGAAAAATTGAAAACTCGAATGAACGCAAATGTTCCAATCAGCGATACTGGAATCGTCACAGCCGGAATGATCGTGGCGCGCCAGTCCAGAAGGAACAGGAAGATCACCAGGATCACGATGCCGATCGCTTCAGCTAGGGTCACCAGCACCTCATGAATCGACTCGCCGACCACCGTCGTCGAGTCGAACGCGATCGCATACTGAAGTCCAGGTGGGAAGCTCTTCGAAAGTTGCTGTAGAACCGCCTTCGCCTGACGGTCCACGTCGAGCGCGTTTGCATTCGTAAGTTGTAGAACTCCAACGCCCTGCGCTACGTGCCCGTTGTATTCCAGAACCGAACTATAGTCCTCGGCGCCCACCTCGGCGTGTCCGACATTCTTGAGAAGAATCAATCCGTTGGCATTGCTTTTAAGGATGATGTTCTCGAACTGCTGGGGGCTGGATAACCTGCCCACCACGCGCACCGGAATCTGATAAGCCTGGCTCTGATTGGCCGGCTGCTGGCCCAATTGGCCCGCCGGAATCTCAACGTTTTGCTCCTGCAACGCGCTGATCACGTCCGTCGCTGTTAACCCATACGACGCCAGCTTTAGCGGATCAATCCACACGCGCATCGCATACTTGCGCTCGCCGAAGATGTTCACGTCGCCTACGCCGGGCACGCGCTTCAATGCGTCCTTTACGTAAACATCCAGGTAATTCGAAATGAACTCATTCGAATACCGTCCGTCGAGCGTATAAAATCCTGCGCCAAATACAAAATTTCGATTCGCTTTCGTGATCGAGATACCCGTCGCGTTCACGGCAGCCGGCAACCGCCCTGTGACGCTCGCCACCCGGTTCTGCACATCAACTGCCGCGATATCGAGGTTGTAGCCAGTCTGGAACGTCGTCGTAATCATGCTCGTCCCGTTGTTGGTGCTTGACGAGGACATGTACCGCATTCCTTCGACGCCATTGATCGCTTCTTCCAGCGGAATCGTGACGGCCTTCTCCACGGTGTCCGCATTCGCGCCTACGTAGTTACACGCCACAGACACCTGCGGAGGGTTCAGCGTCGGATACATGGCCACTGGCAGATTCGGGATACAGACCGCCCCCGACAAAATGATCAGCAAGGCGCAGACAGTCGCAAATACCGGTCGATGAATAAAGAAATCAACAAACAAGATGAGCCCTCTTTCGTTGTGTCCCCGATCGCAGCATCGATCGCATCACAGCTCTGCTTTCATACGAAGGGAATTCGCTCAACCCGGGATGGGGGAAACTGGCATCCCGTTCACAAGGAATTGCGTGCTCGACACCACGACCTCGTCCCCCGGATTTAACCCCGCCGTGATGGAGTACCCATTCCCTACCGCATCGCCCAGGTTCACGGGAGACTGCGCCGCGATGTACTGCCCATTCCCCTGCTTGCGTGCGACGAACACGAACGTCTGTCCGCCCAGTCGAGTCACGGCCAGCACCGGAACCACCACCATGGGCTTCGTGCTCCAGATAACCTTCGCCTTGATCAGCTGTGCATTCCGCATGATCTCCGCAGTCCTGTGAACGGGCGCCTTCGCCAGGATTCCTTGCAGACTCGGATCAACCTGAGGTGAAACAAAATCGATCTTCGACTTCTCCAAAAGTTTCCCCGAGGTGTCATACAGTTCCACATTCAGGCCGCTGCGCACTTCGCTCGCCCGCTCCGTCGGGATGTAGATGTACGCCTCCAGGTCCCCACCCTGGTCCACCGTCGTCAACGCCATCGAATTCGTTCCCATCGTCGGGGAAACGTAGTCACCCACGTGCACTGGAATATCGCCAACGATCCCGTCATACGGCGCACGAATCGTGTAGTACCCCAGCAACTGCTCCTGCATATCGCGCGTTCCCCGCGAAGCCTCATAGTCCGCCTTCGCGTTATCGAATGCCTGCTGCGCCTGGTCCAGCGCTTCCTTACTGGTCACCCCCGCCGAAAACAGCTTCTTCTGCCGCTCAAGTTCGACCCCGTCGTAGTCGTACGTCGCCTTCTTCTGCCGCTCCGTCGCCGTCTGCGAAGCCACCGTCGCCTGCTGTTGCCGCGGATCGATCGTCATCAGAACCTGCCCCGCCTTCACATGCTCTCCGCTGTGCACTGTGATCGACGTCAGCATTCCTGCCACCTGCGGCAAAATCGTTGCCGAGCGCCGCGACTTCACCGTCGCCATATACTCGTTGCTCTGTGCAACCGGCTGCAGAGATGCCGCCACCGTCTTCACCGGCATGGCCTGCATCCCGGCTCCTGCGCCCTGGGGTGCCTTCGGTTGATCCTTCTGGCATCCCGCCAGAACCAGGCCCATCACACATGTGCTAACCCAAAAAGTGCGTTTCAAATGCGAACCCCTTGCCGGCTTTCACGAGCCGCTAAATCGGTTGATAAATGCAGCATCCATGTTACAACCCACCCATCCTGAAACCTGTGACGGAGGACTCGAAGGAGATTGGAAACGGAGCTACGCTGAACCTGCCTTACCTGACGTCCAAAACACAGGGATTGTCGCAAAAAATCACCCCGGCAACAGCATCCCTGTTGCTATCCGGTTGTACGGTGTTCTCAATCACTTTTGTAGCGGGTGGCGAGGCAATTGGAACCGCAGATTCTGAGAGAACCCGATCAGATGATCCAGCCTCCGCCAACCACTTCGTCCCCGTCATAGAACACAGCAGACTGCCCCGGTGTGACTGCCCGCTGCGGCTGATCAAACGTAGCCCTCACCTCGTCAGCACCCGCCGGCTCCAGCGTCGCCCACGACGGCTCATGCCGATGCCGGATCTTCGCCTTAACCCGCATCGGTCCCTTCAACTCCGCGATACTGATCCAGTTCAGCCGGTTCGCCCGCAACTTGTCGGATGGCAGTTCCGCATCCGCTCCCACCATCACCCGATTGCTCGCCGGGTCAATGTTCAAAACATACAGCGGCGACGGCGAACTCACATTCAATCCCTTCCGCTGACCCACCGTAAAGTTCGAAATCCCCGCGTGCCTACCGATCACTTCTCCGTTCGAAGCCACCAGTTCACCCGCGGTATCCGGCATCTCCTCGCCCTGCTCCTCGAGATACGCCGTCAGAAACTGCTTGTAATCCCCGCCCGGGATGAAACATATCTCCTGCGAATCGGGCTTCTCCGCCAATGCCAGTCCCTTCTGCCGCGCCACCTCGCGGACCTCCGGCTTCGTCAGATTGCCCAGCGGAAACAGCGTATGAGCCAATTGCTCCTGTGTCAGCCCAAACAGAAAATACGTCTGATCCTTCGCCAGATCCGCGGGCCGCTTCAGAATCCACCGCCCGCGCGCCTCGTCGTACTCATTTACCGCGTAATGCCCCGTTGCAATCGAGTCCGCCCCGATCGAACGCGCCGTCTTCAGCAACTGATCGAACTTAAGGTGGTTATTGCACAAGGAACAAGGAATCGGCGTGCGCCCCGCGAGGTATTCACTAACAAACGGGCGCACCACGTCCTTCTCGAACCGCTCCTGCTGATTCACCACGTAATACGGAATCCGCAGGTGCTCCGCCACTCGCCGCGCATCATACACATCATCCAGCGAGCAGCACCGCCCGGCCTTCGGCGCCTCCGGAATCCCATGCTTCCCCGCCAGACGCGTCTGATCCCAGAGTTGCAGCGTCAACCCGACAACCCGGTTCCCATCCCCCAGCCTCGCAAGGATCGCCGCCACCGTCGAAGAATCCACTCCTCCCGACATCGCAACCGCAATTGTGCGCTTCTCGCTCATCACTACCAGTTCTCAACCTCTGCTTACTTTGCTTCTTGCCTGTATGGGCTGTCATCCTTAGCGCTCACACCCCAGGGATGGCTGTCATCCGAGCGCACGGGGCCCAGACGTTTTCTTCGGTTTGGGGGTGGTAAGCGAAGGATCTGCTTCTTCCCAACACGAACAAACAGGCGCGCAGCACCGCTAACTCTGCGAACACGCGCGCTAGCGCGGCCAACCCTATTGCCCTTACGCTAGCGTTCCCGCCGAAACCGGCGCCAGAGCCCGCAGATTCTGCACCGCCTCCGGCAAGACCTCCAGCACCCGGTCGATCTGCTGTTCAGTCACCGTCTTCAGAAGGCTGAACCGCAAACTCGCGCCCGCACGGTGTTTATTCAGCCCCATTGCCATCAGCACATGGCTCGGTTCCGTTGCACCCGAGTGGCATGCCGACCCGCCCGATACCGCAATCCCCTTGAGGTCTAGCGCTATCACCAGCGCCTCACCCTCCAGGTTGTCGAACCAGATATTCGTCGTATTCGCAACGCGTGGAGCCGGCTTGCCATCCGACATCGCCCCATTCAAACCCGTCCCCGGCAGCGACAGAACACCCGCCTCAAGTTTGTCCCGCAGCCCGGCCAGTCGCGTCATCGTGCCGTCCTCAATGCTGTGCATCGCAAGCTCAACCGCCCTCGCCAGCGCCACAATTCCCGGAACATTCTCCGTCCCCGCGCGTCTCCTCCGCTCATGGCTGCCGCCCACAATGAAGGAATCCAAAGGCGTTCCCTTGCGCACAAACAGCGCGCCCACACCCTTGGGTGCGTGTACTTTATGTCCGCTGATCGACACCAGGTGACATCCCCACTTGCGCACGTCAAACTTCACCTTCCCTGCGCCCTGGACTGCATCAATGTGGAAGAAAACGCCTGTATCCGCCGCGGCCTTTCCAATCTCGGCGACCGGCTGCAGCACCCCGGTTTCATTGTTCGCCAACATCACGCTGATCAGCCGTGTCTCGGGCCGAATCGCTCTCAAAATATCGTGCGGATCAATTAGCCCGCTCGCCTGCGGAGCCACATACGTCGTGGTGATCCCAACCCTCTCCAGCTTTTTGGCAGTCTGCAGAACCGCCGAGTGCTCAATCGACGTCGTGATCAGGTGATCGCCCGGATGCAGCAACCCCGTCAATGCAGTGTTATCGCCTTCCGTCCCACCGGAGTTGAACACGACCTCCGCCTCATGGCAGTTGAAAAACTCCGCCAGGGTCTCCCGCGCACGGTCAATCGCCGTCCGCGCCTGCTGTCCATCCAGATGAATCGAAGAGGCATTCCCAAACTGCTCAGTCCAATACGGCCGCATCGCCTCCACGACTTCCGGCAACAGCGGAGTCGTAGCGTTGGCATCCATATAAATCCGGCCATTGAATGACGTTCCAGCAGACATGAACAGAACCCTCTCCTTTTGCGAGGGTACCATACGATTGACCCACATCGCGGTATGCCGAACCTCAATGAGATCGGGTCCGGAGTTGGCTTCCCTCCTTAAAAGAGACACCGACCGAGAGACCTCGCGATAGAAGGTACGGTATCGCCCGCTTTACCTTTGCTCTCCGTCCGACGCAGCTGTCGTCTCGCTTTTCTTGCGCGGGGTTTCAAATTCGTCGCCCTGGTGCCACTCGATCGAATGCGGCTGGGCGCTCGCCAGCCAGCCCAGAACGAATCCGAACCGGGCTAGTTTCGCGTTGCCGCCGAAATCCCAGCTCTCCTGGAACTCATCGGAAGGCTGGTGATAATGGTGCGCGACGAAGTCCTCAAATTGCGCATTGCCCCAAGCCTCGTCATGGCCCTCGAAGAGAGTGCCCGGATCGATCGAAAAGGCCGGGATGCCGACCCGCGCGAGCGAGAAATGGTCAGAGCGGTAGTAGTGTCCGGCAGAGGGTTGCGAATCCGGCTGAATCTTCAGGTCGAAGTCTTTGGCGATTGTTTGGACGGTTGGCCAGAAATTGATGCGTTCGGCGCCGCCAAGCGTGACGGACCGCGGAATGCCGATCGGCAGCAGCATGTCGAAATTGAGGTCGAGAGTGATATCGCGGGCGGGGACGGGCGGATGTTCGCCTAGGAATTGCGACCCCAGCAGCCCCTGCTCTTCCGCAGTGACAGCGGCGAAGTAGACGGCATGAGGCGGCTGCTGGGTCGATTGCGCGTAGGCCCGGGCAAGCTCGAGGAGAATTCCGCAGCCCGTTCCGTTGTCGGCGGCGCCATTGTAGATACCATCGCCCTTGGCGTCGGGATCGATGCCGAGGTGATCATAATGCGCGGTGTAGAGGACGGTGTTCTCCGGGCTGGTTGACGCTCCTGGGACCCGCGCCACTACGTTTGTCGAGTTGTAGTGACGAACCCGGCTCTCGATATGAGCCTTCAGTCGCACCGTGAGTTCCTGAGGATGAAAGCCCGACTTTCCCGCACGGTCGATAGCCTGATCGAGATCGCCGAGGCCGGCAAGTGCAAAAAGATGCTGCGCCACGTCATGCTGAATCCAGGCAGCGGCTCGCAGACTGTTGAGCGGGTCGCCGGCAAGATAGCTCTTCTCGATCGCTTGCGAGTTCTGGACGACCTGCCAGCCGTAACTTGCCAGATCAGTCCGGTGGATGACGAGCACGCCCAACGCTCCGCGGCGGGCGGCTTCCTCATACTTGTATGTCCAGCGCCCGTAGTAGGTAAGGGCCTTGCCGTTAAAGAACTTCTCGTCATCTGAAGGCGGTTCATTGACGATGACAAGAGCGATCTTTCCGTGGAGATCGACCTCGTGGCCGTCGGGTTCGGCGTAGTCGTTCCAATGGTATTCGGGAGCCTTGATTCCGTAGCCGACGAAGACGATCGGAGCGTCGATGTCAGCGGTCGACTGGCCCGTTTCGTCTTTAGAGACGATCTGGCTCCCGTACGTCAGATCTACCGGCTGACCGTTTGCGGGCACAAAAGAGAACCTTGTCCTGTCCTCGATTGTGTGGACGGCCAAGAGTGGAACCTGCTGAAAGAAGGAGTGGTTTTCGCCGGCGGGCTGGAGACCTTCAAGCGCAAACTGCGTCGCAATGTATTCGGCTGCGAGTTTGTCGCCACGAGTGCCGGGTCCGCGACCTTCGAGAAGATCGAGGGAAAGGTAGCGCACGTGCGCTCTGATCCGATCGGGATTGATTGAGGCGGCGGCACTGCGGGCGGCAGCAGGAAGCCCGGCGATGGCGGGAACCTTAGGGATGTCACTCGGGGAGTGCTGTGCGATTGAGGCGCAGGGTACAGCCAAAAGTGCGGCAAAGAAACAGGCGGGTTTGAAGTCGAGCATCGAGTCTCCGTAGGATTGCCGCGATCATACTGGCAACAGGTCAGAGTACTTGCAACATGGCAGGTGCGGCAATTGCCGCGGAGTTTCCGGATGCGCGAGTCAGGCCTGCTTTTCTGAGGATCTTGCGGGCCAGTCCTGTGAGAGCCAGGCCGGCTGCCTGCTCGGCGGAAATCCACCGGCGATGGGCTGGCGCCGCTGAGGCTTGTTCCTGAGCTAGCGCGTGGACGTGTACGGTGTAGTTGACCTGCATAATGGCGTGGCGCACCGTCATCATAGGAGCGCTCGGTGGCACGTTCGGAGCATCGAGCGTTGGGAGTTCCCATAGGCCGGGCATGACGGTGTTCGCTGCCGGGCGCTGTACCAAAAGCAGTTCGGGCAGGAGTTCGACGCCCCTCGCGCTTTCGCGAGTGATGAGGGCGCAGGCGATTTCGCGGGTGGTCATGGGGGCCCGTTTCGGCGTACGGTGTTCGCCGAGCGTGCGGCAGGCAGAAGCCCATGGACAGACAAGGCACTGCGGATTGCGCGGCGTGCAGACCGTAGCGCCCAGTTCCATGATGGCCTGGTTGTAGTCGCCTGGGTGACAAACTTCCACCAGGGTCTGGGCAAACTCGTCCACCTTGCGGCGAACAGCCGCCTCGGAAACGCTGTCGTGCGAGTGCCAGCCGCGGATTCGGCTGAGGACGCGCTCAACGTTGCCATCCACCACAGCGACTGGCTCGTTGTAGGCAATGCTGGCGATAGCGGAAGCGGTGTACGAGCCGATTCCGGGAAGGTTGCGCAGTGAGGTGGCGGTGGTAGGCATTACGCCGCCGTACACAGAGACAACCGACTGGGCGGCTTTGTGAAGCATGCGCGCACGGCGGTAGTAGCCAAGGCCGCTCCAGAGAGCGAGGACGTCCTGTTCTTCAGCTTCAGCCAGGGACTGGACAGTTGGGAAGCGCTGCAGAAAAGCGGTGTATCGCTCGATCACAACGGCAACCCGAGTCTGCTGAAGCATAATCTCGGAGACCCAGATGGCGTAGGGATCTCTGGTTTGTCGCCACGGAAGATCGCGCCGACTGCGACGGTACCAAACCAGGATCTCGTGTTGCATGCGGGCGAGGGACTCTGGAGACGGTCCGGAGCGGCGGGGCATGGGACCAGATTACAGACTTTAGAGAGCAGCGAATAGTCCTGGCCTCATTGCGAACCGAGACCGGAGTTAGGCACTTCGTGCCTCGCCCCTACACCAATGCCCGAGTGCTCTGCTCTACTTCGCCGATTCGTTGATGGTCGTGATGTGGTCGATCGTGGGCGCGGGACCGTGTTCGACTTTGCCGTCCGGCCAGTGGATCTCCAGGTCGTCGACTTTGGTGGCGGTGCCGAGGCCGAAGTGTACACGCGGATCATTGTTCGAGAGATAACTGCCCCCGCTGATGACATCTCCGCGCTGCTTGATACCTCCGGCGGTGACGTAGACTACTGTACCTGTCGCATCGCGCGGAGATTTACCGCTTCCGGTAAGCTTCAGCTCAATCCAGTGGTTGTGGTTGGAATCGACGTTGCGGAGGAGGACGGGGTGGCCGTCCATTACGTTGATCACGGCATCGATTTTGCCGTCGTTAAAGAGATCGCCGACAGCCATGCCGCGTCCCGCGACCACGTCGGCAAGGCCGGTACCTTCAACCGCCGGGACGTTGTCGAATGATTTGCCCTGCGCGTTATGGAAGAGCATGGGGCGCTCTTTCCAACTCGTTCCCCAGTTGTATTTATCGGCTTGTGGGTAGACGTGGCCGTCCGACATCATGAGGTCTTTCCAGCCGTCGTTGTCATAGTCGAAGAAAGCATCGCCCCAGCTGAGGAACGGGACGGTGACCTCGCCGAGACCGATGTGGTAGCTGACATCCGTAAAGTTGGCGTCGCCCTCGTTTCGGTAGAGCGGCTTATAGTCGTCAGAAAAGGTAGTGTTGAACACGTCGAGCATGCCTTTATTCTGCGTGTCGCCCACGGCAATTCCCATAGACGCAGTTTCGCGGCCGGCTTCATTCAGCGCGTAGCCGGATGCGTAGCTGTCGTCTTCGAATGTGCCGTCGCCCTTGTTGATGTAAAGGTAATTGGGCGTGGAGTCGTTGCCGACCAGAAGATCGGGCTTGCCATCGTTGTTGATGTCAACGAAAACCGCGCCGAGCCCATAGTAGCCGGGCTTGTCGGCCACGCCAGCTTTCTCGCTGACGTCTGTGAACGTTCCGTCGCCGTTGTTATGAAAGAGATGGTCGGGTTCGCCTTTCAGACCGCGTGGACCGCAAGCCGTGGCTTCTCCGCGGAAAGTACAGAACGCGTTGCTCGAACCGCCTTCACCGCCTTTGGCAGGAGGATTGTCCCAATCCCAATGGAGATAGCCGGCGACGAAAAGATCCGGCTTGCCGTCACCGTCGTAGTCGCCCCAGGTCACACCAGTTGACCAGTTGCCAAGGGTGACTTTGGCTTGTTCAGCGACATCACTGAACGTGCCGTTTTTGTTGTTGTGGTAGAGACGATTTTTGCCGAAGTTCGACACGTAGAGGTCAGGGTAACCGTCGTTGTCGTAGTCGGCCACGGCGCAGCCGAATCCCCAGCGATCGTTTTGCACGCCTGCCTTTGCCGAAACGTCACTGAATGTGCCGTCGTGATTGTTATGGAAGAGCGCGGCGTGTGGCGGAGTAGCTTTGCCGGCGAGGGCTTCCAGGGTAGAGCCGTTAACGACGTAAATATCGAGCCAGCCATCGTTGTCGTAGTCAAAGAGGCAGACGCCGGATCCCTTGGTTTCAATGATGTAATTCTTGGCTGGCGTCCCCATGTGGTGGGTCCACTTTGCCAGGCCGGATTTCTCAGAGATGTCCTGGAAGACGATGGGGCCGGATTTTACGAATCCGCCGGCGGTAATCACGCGATGTTCGGCGTCGAGCTGGACAGCGTGATTGGATTCGACGGTTTGTGCGGAGTCAAACGACTGGGTCGGCTTGGCTTGTGCCTGAACGGCCTGGGAAGTGAGCGCCAGAAGCAGGACGCAGAGACTCATCGCACGGATTACCGGGAACATGGGGCAAGTATAAGGGGAGGCGCTTCAGCGAGTCTCTCAACCAAAGGATGGAAGGAACATGGAATAGAGGCAAACCTGGCTGCTGACCGGGCGTAGGCTGCCGACAGCTTTGGTCTACATGGCGATCAAGAATGTCGGTGCGACATGGGACTGCGGATGAATAGCGCGAATTGTTAGCTCCTTACTTCCCTGCTCTCTCTGAAAAGCAAAGAGCCGGAATCCACGGGGGTTCCGGCTCTTTGCTCTACAACACTTAGTTCAGCCCAACTTCGGTCGAGGTGCCCATCGCAGCCTTCGCGAGTTCGCGCTCCGGCCTGGGCTGTACGGCCATCTCTGTCTGCACACCGATGCCGCCTTGCGCAAAACGAACGTTCAGCAGATGATATCCGCGCTGATCGTGTAGGAATACCAGGCTGTTTTTGCCGGCAAGCTGGAACGTTCGCTCAGTGCGAGCCGTCAGCCCTGCGACAATGCCAGTTTCTGTGCTAACGAGGTTGAGGTAGTTGTCTGACTCGCGAACCAGGCGATAATGTCCGGCTGGAAAAGCCTGGTGATTCGCTGAGAACGCAAACGGAATTGTTGCCTGCGAGGCGTTCTGTGCCGATGCGCTCCGTGCATTCATAACGCTCAGCATCACTGCAATTGCAACTGCGAAGTACACCAGGCGTGTCTTCAACTGATTCATGGCGGGGGAAACCGCGGCTCCGATTTTCATGTGTTCACTTTTACTTTCTTCCTGAATTTGATCGAAGTGTGATCAGCCTTCACTATGCAGCTGTTCACTGTCTTCACACTTGATCCAGCAGCCCACGTTCTTGCTCAGGACATCCAATCTAAAATCCAAGATTTTTCGTCACAAATTGCGTCCATTCGGTGACGTGATCATCGACAGAGATCCGAATTCAGCCGACGTCGATTAGCGTTCTGCTGTTCACTGTCCGCAGCGGTGGCTATACTCGCTCCCATGCGGACCAGAACTGGCTGTCTTGCCGGATGCCTGACCAGGCTTGTCCTCTACGGCATCGCAGCCGCGGCATTTCTCTACATTCTGACCATCGCTCTGAATCCCTGGGCTCTGCACATCGGTCACCGGTCTACGCCGCTCCTCTGGTGGCACGGCACCGGGAGCGTGGCTTCCAAAGAGGGCAAATCCTACCCTCTCTACATCTCCTTCTGGCCGGGAGAACCCTTGAAGAACAGTGGCGGAAGGCGGGAGGGCAAAATATGGAGCGCAAACCTGAGAGGCAACGCCTGGCTCTGCACCGCACCACACCAGATCCGTCGCCTCGACCTCAGGGGTACTTTGTACGGCGGCTATCTCAGCTCTGATTCGAGCCTCTTCGCATTCCGTCTCATCGACTACACGAGGCCATTCACCTTCCGCCAGCCTCATCGCGGCTTCTTCGATCTCGCCGGCAACTTCCACGGCGACCGACTCGTCCTCGATCGGCGCGACCAGCAGGGTATCCCGTTCGACGAGTCTCTCTTTATCGACCACGCCATCGCCGACCTGCAATGGTCCAGCTACGACTCCCTCGTCGCCGTCTGCAACAACCCACCCCACCGATAGCGTTGTCCCTCGTTCTCTTGTTCCTTGTCCCCTCGTTCCCTATCCCTGCCTTTTCCAAATTGAAGTAACGTGATCGTCTTTATTCCTTCCAGTTCTGTACCCTCAAATCCACATCAACTTCGGTCAAGATGAGATATGCAATCGGTCTACGCGCTCTACAAACTCGTGGACAAGTATGCTTCTGAGATCGAGAAGCTGAACCTCGACGGCGACCAACTTGAGGAATACAGCACGATCCTCCTCCACCTGCAGAATCAGGTCGAGACCGGCGAACCCAGCCACAAAATCATCGACCAGTGCCTCGCCTACCTGGAGCGGTTCTCAGCGCCCGTGGCCAAGACTGCCTAGGAATTTTCGTCGGGCCTCGTGAAGCGCAACGTATCTCAGCGTTTCCGCGCGGGTGAGAGAAGTTGTGCGTCACCGCGATGAGGATGGGATGAATGGGACACGGACACGCGTTCGTTAGCTAGCTGCCGGGGAGGTGTGCAGAGTCACGGCCGACTCCGAACCCCTGTCTCGATGGCGTTTCGCGAGTTGTGCCCCGTTCATCGCGGCTTTTTGCGATGAGCGGGTCTTCATGTTCAGGATTAGCAGCAGTAATGCGAAAGTAATGCCATACGGTTTGAAGCGATTCCAGAAGGCCGAGGCTCTTCAATTCATTACGTTCAGTTGTCTTCATCGCCTTCCTTTGCTGGCAGGGGTGATCATGAACCAATGGATGCTTTACTTCCGTAGTGATCGCCAAAACTCATGTTGCCAATCTCGCAGAGTTCAGAGACTCCCGAGGATGTTACACCCCCACCGCCACATTTTTCGCCAGCATAGCCTTGATGCCCCGAATCGCCTGTCTTGTTCTCTCTTCGTTTTCGATCAGCGAGAAGCGGACGTGTCCGTCGCCGTAGTCGCCGAAGCCGATGCCGGGCGAAACCGCCACTTTGGCGTCGTTGAGGAGGAGCTTTGAAAACTCAAGCGAGCCCAGCTTGCGATAGGGCTCCGGAATCTGCGCCCACACAAACATCGTCGCTTTGGGCGACGGCACTTGCCAGCCCGCGCGGTTCAAGCCCTCGATCAGCACATCACGCCGCCGCTGGTAGTTGTCGCGGATTTCGGCGACGCACTCCTGCGGCCCCTCGAGCGCGAGGATGGATGCGACCTGGATGGGTGTAAACGTTCCGTAATCGAAGTAGCTCTTTAACCGCCCCAGCGCGTTCACCAGCACCGGGTTGCCAACCATGAAGCCGACGCGCCAGCCTGGCATGTTGTAGGACTTGGACAAAGTAAAAAACTCTACCGCGACATCCTTCGCCCCCGGAACCTGCAGCACGCTCGGCGGCTTGTAGCCATCGAAGCCGAGGTCGGCATACGCAAGATCGTGGATGAGGTGGAAGCCGTACTCGCGGGCCATCTCCACCAGACGCGCGAAGAAGGGCAGTTCAACGGTCTGCGTCGTGGGATTCGCCGGGAAGTTGACGATCAGCGCCTTGGGACGCGGCGTCATGCGCGGAATCAGCTCTTCAAGCTGCTTGAGGAACTGGTCCTGGTCCTGCACCGGCACGCTGACCACGTGTGCGCCCGCAATCACTGGCCCGTAGATGTGGATGGGATAACTGGGGTTCGGCACCAGCACCGTATCGCGCGAGTCGAGGATGGCCAGGCAGAGGTGCGCGATGCCCTCCTTCGATCCGATGGTGACAATCGCCTCGGAGTTCGGATCGATATCCACCGCATACCGTGTCCGGTACCAGTTCGAAATCGCCTTGCGCAGCCGTGGAATTCCCTTCGACACGGAGTATCGGTGCGTCACCGGCTTCTGCGCCGCCTCGATCATCTTGTCCACGATGTGCTTCGGCGTCGCGCCGTCGGGATTGCCCATGCCGAAGTCGATGATGTCTTCTCCGCGGCGCCGCGCGGCAACCTTCATCTCGCCGGTGATGTTGAAGACGTAGGGTGGCAGGCGCTGGATACGGCTGAACTCTTCCATAGGTGACTCCAGAATACAGGGATCAGTGATCAGGGATCAGTGCTCAAAGGTGAACGGGAATCAGGCGAGACGACCCAGTTAAAAGAGGGATCTCATCGTTGATCACTGTTCACTTATGCTGTTTTGGGATTGGGTGGTGCGGCAATCTAGGCGGCCGGGGCCGCAGCCGCGCCGGAGAAGCGCGCCATCGCAACGAAGGTTGAGGTCTGCTGCATGGGCATGATTATAGCGTGGAGCAGCTTTCGGTTCCTAGCTCCGTCGTGGCTGCGAAGCTGTCTGATGGCAATATTCGAAGTTCGGTGATTCAGCGGCTGTAGGCCAGTTCCTCGCTGCTCGGCTGCGCAGCTTTCGACGACAGATAGAGCGAGAGTACGGTGATGTCGTCAGTCTGGCCGAAGTGCTTGGCCGTTTGCGCAATGTAGCGCGCCGACTCATTGCTTACCTGTTGCGTTCGTTCGAATCCGAATAACTCGCCCTGATCGTTTTGCGCCTCGACAACGCCATCGGACAGAAAGACCAGCCGGTCGCCGCGATTCAAGTGGAAGGTCGAAGCGTCGTACTCCGCCTCGGCAATGACGCCCAGCGGTAAATTCGGCATCAGCGCGATCTCGCGCCCATCGCGATATGGACTCAAGTGACCCGCATTGGCAATGGTCACCGTGCCGTCGGGATACACTCGCGCGCACAGACATGTTGCGAAACACGGAGCGCAGTCCAGCTCCTTCACGGCAGAGCCGGGCGATGCAACCGCTCCGATGAGCACGTGATTCAAATGCTTGAGCACCGTCGCTGGATCGTGGGAAAGCTCATTGCGCAGCGCGCCGACCAGGGTGCTGGAGTTCATCGCCGCCTGCAGTCCTTTGCCGCTCACGTCGCCCACCACGATCAGCAGCGAGTCGTCTTTGAGTGGCAGCACCTGGAAGAAGTCGCCGCCCACGCCATTCACGGGAAGATATGCGCTCTCGAGCATGAAGTTCTTGTTCGACGGCAGCTGCGTGGGAATCAGCAGCGCCTGCACGCTTTTAGCCGCCGAAATTTCTGCGGCTGACTTCTGCTCTTCCTGACTGATATGCACAAATCGGTAGAGGATCACGGCAATGAGGCTCAGCAGGAAAACTGTATACGCCACTGTGCCGGTTCCGAATACAACCGGGCCCATGTGGAACTTGTGCGACGCAAACGTGTCCGGCAGCCAGTGCTTGAAAGCCATGAAATCCAGCACGGAATCCGCTGAATCCGCCATTGCCGCGAGGAAGAACGGCACCACCATGACTCCGGCTTCTTTTCGTCCGCCGCGCCACGCGTAGTAGAGCAGGACCGTGACCAGACCGCAAAACAGTACCTCTGCCGCAATCGAGAGCACCTGGTACACCTGCGGCAGATGAACAAAGTACAGGAACGGCAACAGCACGACTGCGATCTGCACGCCCCGCACAAATCTGCGGGACTTCGTGGCCGTGAAATGAAGAATGAATTCCAGGGTCACCGCCATGAAGAGATGACCGGAAAACACGATGAAAACACGGTACGCTCCGAGAGATAAGGCTCCCAGCCCGTACGTCACATCCGCGGAGCCGGTAGCAGCCACCGCGAGACACAGCAGAGAGAGCCACATGTATTCCTGGTGGTGCCTCTGCGCGAGGTAAAGAAATCCACCCAGCACTGCTACACAGACAAACAGGAACGTAACCACCAGCCCCGCGATGACGTTCTCGTTCCACTGGCGATTAACCGCCATTGTTTGCCGATGGAGCATCTCGCTTGCCGCGCCTACATCTACCCGTTGCAGCAAGCCGCGGCTTATCGTAATGGTCGGACCTGCCCACGTCCTGATCGCAATTACCGTTGGTCCTGTCGCAGCCGGGTTCGTCGGCGCCACCACGGGAGGGGAAAGATATTCAGCAGGAGCATCGGTCATCCCGCGCGTGTGTCCAGCCTCAAGGCCATTGACGTAGACATCGACTTGACCAGCGGAATTTCCCGCCACGAGCAGCGCAAGCTCCTGCCCGTTTGCCATCTTGCCGATCGCAGCTATCTGCTCAGGCTGCAGCTTGATCCGGTACCAGCCATAACCCGTGTAGGAGTCGTACCCCTGTTCGGCGAGCGTCTGGCTTAGATTCACGACCGGCCAGCTTGAATCATCCAGGGCTGGATCAGCCCATTGCGGATCGTCGCCCGTGTGAAACTTCCACTGCCCATCGAGATTCACAGCGCCATGAAGCGGCGAAGCTGCTGCAGGCGTACTTGCATTGCCGGGCAGCGAATTCGCTGAGCTCGTTTTGTTCGGAGTCGAGGCAGAAGACGCGCCCTGGGTCGGACCCTTTGGCTTTGCGGCTGCCTGCTGCGAGTCCAGAGGAAGTACGCACGTCACCCCAAGCAGAAACGAGCAGAAAACTGCTCGCAAAAAGAGCCGTCCCGCTGCTCGTCGAATGATTCGCATGCGTATCAATGAAATTAGAGCACGAGCCCGCCGCCACGTACCGGACTTCCGAGACGAACCCGCTCCGCCGCCGACCTGCCATGATGTACGCGCTTCGAACCGGATCAGTTCCTCTAGCTCTCAAATGATTCAATACAAGCTAACATCAAGACCCGCGATAAAGTGAATCCCAGGTATGGCAAGTCTGTGGAGTGACTTGTCGTGGGTGAGAAACAGTTCAACCCCGAAATCGGCAGCCGATGCCAGATGAATTGCATCCGCTGGTTTGGCCCCTGTACTTCCGCGAATCTCGCTATATTGGTCCGCCGTCGCCACGGTGAATGGAATCAGTTCCACCTGACTACTTTGCAGAAAAAAATCCCGAACCTTACTAACCACATCGGCGGCTCCCAGTTTTCGTGGTCCCGTCAAGACTTCCCCGAGCGTGAACACGCTGGTACAAAGCGTGTCTCCTCTCTTTTCCATAGCTCGGTAGATTGAACGAACGCGTGGTGCGTAATCCGGATTCCCTTCGATCAGGTAAATGAACAGCATTGAATCCCAGTACACACGGCTCATTACCGCTCAGCTTTCCGCGGACGACCCTCCGCAGGGAACTGAAGGTTCTCGCGTTCGCGTCTGAGATATTCCTCGCCACCGCCAAGCTGGCGAAATATTTCAGCGCCGATCCCATAGAGCGCCATAAGATCTCCAGCCTTCTTGGGATGTCCCTGAGTCGTGTCTCTGCCCAGCACCTTATAGACGAACTGAACAGTGGTGCTCGGTCCACCAGAGGCCGGCCCCCCACGCTTTTCAATCAGTTCCAAGCCGGCCTCTCGCTGAAAACTCTGTGATGAGAGCGTAGAGAACACCGAGGGCGTTCGATTGCTGAGGCCAAGTTCCTTCGCGATATTACCAACTCTGACCTCAAGCCTCTCTTGTCCGCGCGATCGGGCGGGAACCACATATTTCGTAATCACGTGTCGTTTCGTCGTCTCAGCTAAAGACATCGGGCTCTCCCCCTCAATTACAAAATATACATACATTACATACATATTACAAGATAAAAGAAATCCGGCCCTACGGCCGGATCTCTGGTTAAATCCCTCTACCGCCGCGCCTTAACCGCCTCTTTGGCTTCGGCATGTCCTGTCGCTGGAACCTCAGGCACCTCGGCCTTTGTCACTGCTGCGCCGATCCCCAGCTTTTTGCGCACCTCACCATCCATTTTTGCGAAGATGTCGCGGTTCTCTTTCAGGAAGTTCCGCGTATTCTCGCGCCCCTGGCCAATGCGCTCGCCAGAGTAGCTATACCATGCGCCCGACTTCTCCACGATGTTGTGCGCTACCGCCAAGTCGAGCACATCACCCTCGCGGCTGATTCCCTCACCGTAAAGAATGTCGAACTCGGCCTCCCGGAACGGCGCCGCAACCTTGTTCTTCACAATCTTCACCTTGGTCCGGTTGCCCACCACCGCGTCGCCTTCCTTGATGGCCGCAATTCTCCGGATGTCCACTCGCACCGATGAATAGAACTTCAGCGCGCGTCCGCCCGTTGTCGTCTCCGGATTCCCGAACATGACGCCGATCTTCTCGCGAATCTGGTTGATGAAAATCAGCGAGGTGCGCGACTTCGCAACCGTACCCGTCAGCTTCCGCAGCGCCTGCGACATCAGCCGTGCCTGCAATCCAACATGCGAGTCGCCCATCTCGCCGTCGAGTTCGGCCTTGGGAACGAGGGCGGCCACCGAATCGACAACCAGCACGTCGATAGCTCCGGACCGCACCAGGGCTTCCGTGATCTCCAGGGCCTGCTCGCCTGAGTCCGGCTGCGAAACCAGGAGGTTGTCCACGTCCACACCCAGCTTTTTCGCATAGGCGGGATCGAGCGCATGCTCCGCATCCACAAAGGCCGCCAGCCCGCCGTTCTTCTGCGCCTCCGCAATAATCTGCAGGGTAATGGTGGTTTTGCCCGACGACTCCGGCCCGAAGACTTCAATCACGCGGCCCCGCGGAACACCCCCAACCCCCAGGGCGCCGTCAAAGCTGATGGACCCCGTCGAAATCACCGAAATCGGAACCAGCGCCTCCCGCGACCCCAGGCGGACTATGGACCCCTTCCCAAACTGCTTTTCAATCTGGCTCAGGGCTAATTCAACGGCTTTAGCGCGCTCATCGGCGACCGGCATGGTGTTTCTCCTCTATAGATACTCGCCCTGCGCGCCTCGTTGGGAATGGCATAAAACACGCGACGGCTAGTTGATTTCGAACGGATTTTAGCAGTTCGATACATTCCAATGATATCGAAAAAGCGAATAAAAGGTGAATATTTGGGCACCCCTGTATCGACCATCACGAATCCAGAGGAAAACCCGGTACCAAACCAGCCCTTTCAAAATCCGCCGAACCGCAACGATACTCCCGCCCTAGAGCCCCCGCTCTGTTCTCTGTTTCCTCAGACCACGTATGCTCCCACTCGCGTTTCCTTCTCCGTCAGGGCATCGCACGCCCGATCCAGTTGCTCATATGCGGCATCGTGGTCCTTCCGGAATTCCCGGAATGCCTCTTCGCTGGACCACCGATCGATTGTCAGATACGATCCCGCCACATAAGCATCCCGCAGCAGTTCAGTACCGAGATACTCAGGCGACTTCCGAAACAGTTGCGCCCAGTTCCCCTCCGGACCGTACGCCGTCTCGAACGCAGCTACCTTCTCCTCGGCAATTTCGAACTGCCACACCACAACGAACATGCATCCCCAGGTTTCTGGTTCCATGGTAGCGCACGCTCCAATCTGCGGAGCTACACTGCATCCATGCCGACTGCGACCATCGACGAGCTCTTCGCGCAAACAATCAAGGGAGACTACGACAACGATCAAGCCTGGGATGCGATCCACTCACTCCGGGCCACCGGCTCGAGAGAAGTCTTCGACAAAGCTGTAACCTGGTGCCGCTCCAGCGAACCGCTGAAGCGGGCCCGCGGCGCCGATATCCTCGCGCAATTCGGTCACACGGCCGAGAATCAGACAACGCTCTTCGCGAACGAATCCTTCCCTGTTCTCGCCGGCATGCTCGAGTCAGAAACAGATCCCGTGGCCCTGAGCGCAATCGTCACCGCCTTCGGCCACCTCGACAACCCCTCCATAATTCCGCAGATTCTACCCTTCAGCTATCATCCGGACACCGACGTGAGATACGGTCTCGCATTTACGCTCGGTTGTTTTGCCGACGACGAGCGCACTGTCTCAACGCTCATCAAACTTATGTCGGACAAAGACAGCGAGGTACGCGACTGGGCCACTTTCGGTCTGGGCGGCCTCAGCGACTTCGACTCACCGAAAATCCGCGACGCACTTTTCAATAACATCAGCGACGAAGACGAAGATGTTCGCGAAGAAGCCGTGGTCGGCCTGGCCAAGCGAAGGGACCTGCGGTCACTTCCTGAAGTGATGAGCGCCCTGAAAGACAAGGATCGTGCCCCACGCGGCGTCGAAGCCGCCAACTTCTTGCTCGAAAGATCCAACGATCCGATCGAAGATCCATCCGCGTGCCTCAAGGCACTTCACGAGCGCTTCCCGGAGCAGGGCTGACCCATCAAGGGAGCAAACTTGATTATAGCCATAAATTGTGGCTATAATCTCCCTTTATGAGAGTGAGCACCGCCGAAGCCAAAAATCGCCTCACGGAACTGATTCGCTCCGTCGA
Source organism: Occallatibacter sp. (assembly GCA_035606555.1). Lineage (GTDB taxonomy): Bacteria > Acidobacteriota > Terriglobia > Terriglobales > Acidobacteriaceae > Telmatobacter. Next base: position 1,460 of record DATNFD010000031.1, on the reverse strand, counting down.
AGCCGGCGAACGTATCGTGATCACCCGTCACGGAAAGCCGGTTGCCCAAATCGGCCCGCCACCAACCGAAGTGCGCCGGGCTCGCCTCGGAGGCATGAGAAAGAGAATCCATCTGCGACCGGGCTGGACTGCTCCCATTGATCCAGATCGCTTTTTGGACGGCGAATTGTGAACGGTTATCTGCTCGACACCAATGCCGCGATCTTCGCCCTGACTCTGCCGGAACGTCTGTCCGCTTCCGCTCGCAGGGCCATCCTCAAGGGCCCGAACCTCCTGAGTGTAGTCACGTATTGGGAGGTCCTCCTGAAATGCATGAAGGGGCTGCTTGATGTCGGAGATCCTCGCGAATGGTGGCGCGATGCGCTTGAGGAACTCGCGGCGGTGCCCCTACCCCTTCGCCCGGAGCATGTTGCTGCCGTTTACAGCCTTCCGCCGCATCATAAGGATCCCTTTGATCGAGTGCTGATCGCGCAGGCAACCGTAGAGGAATTGTCGTTTGTTACAAGCGATAAGGAAGTCTCCAAATATGCCGGAAGAGACTTGAAAATCATTCGGTAGACTGCGATTTAATTACGACAGAAAGCTCGCGCATCTTGCCCAAGAAGAGCCGCACACCGAAAGCCGGGAAACACGCAGAGCCACGACATCTCTTGGGCCTCACTGCCGCCTCCCTCCGCACACTTCGCGCCCTCAAAACCCCATCGCAGATTCAGAAGTTCATCGACGCCATTCCCTACCAGTACGCCGACACGGCTTGGTCGCCGCAACGCGTGCTCCGCGAGCGCAAAGGACACTGTCTCGAAGGCGCACTTGTCGCCGCAGCCGCCCTGCGCGTGAATGGCTATCCGCCTCTACTTGTGGATCTCGAAGCCGTGCGCGACGATGATCACGTCCTCGCCGTCTACCGGCAGCATGGCCTCTGGGGAAGCATTGCCAAATCCAACTTCGCCGGGCTCCGCTTTCGCGCTCCCGTCTACCGCACGGTCCGCGAACTCGCGCTCAGCTACGTAGACCACTACTACAATCTTCGCGGCGAGCGCACGCTGCGCGCCTATTCGCGCCCTGTCAACCTCTCCCGGCTAGACAATCAGCACTGGATGACTTCGGAAGAAGACGTCTGGTGCGTTCCTGAACTGCTCATCGCTGCACCGCATTACCCGCTCTTCCCGCACAAGGTTGCGGCAAGTCTCCCCCGAATGGATCGCCGGGCGTTCGAAGCCGGCATGCATGGCTGGACCAGGCACTAAGAAGCACGAGCAACCACAAGATTGCGCTTCACAAGCAACCTGCTACGCCCAGCTGAACCCGCTCTTCTGCAGTGGTAGTGTCCTCACTCGTTTCCCCGTCGCCGCATAGATCGCATTCCCTACTGCCGGCAGAATTGGCGGCAGTGTCGGCTCGCCCAATCCAGTCGGCGCATTATCGGTGAGTCGCCAATAGAGATCGATCTTCGGCGTCTG
>DATNFD010000030.1:0-2262 GCA_035606555.1 Occallatibacter sp. | reverse complement strand
AGAAGGTGGTGGGAGAACTCGATCCGAATGGGACGGGTGACCCCGTGACGCGGTTTGTGCGCATCAACAGCCAGATGCGGAAGGCGAACAACAAAACTCTGTCCGATCTTCGCTTCAAGACGGCGGATCACTTCCTCTTTTCTCAGCCGTTCCAGCGGCAGCCACATTCGGCGGCGGAGGCGACGTTTGCGGATCTGCGGCACTACATCTATCAAGGGAAAGAGATCGATCAGCAGGTGCACCTGGGGTATGACCTTGCGGTTACGCAGCATGTGGGCGTGGAGGCTTCGAACGATGGGCGCGTGGTGTGGGCTGCGCCGCTGGGGATCTATGGGAACTGCATTGTCGTGGATCATGGCTATGGGCTGCAGACGATTTATGGACATCTGAGCCATATCGGCGTGCACGAAGGCGACGAAGTGAAGCGCGGGCAGGTGATGGGGCAGAGCGGCATGACGGGGATGGCGGGTGGCGATCATATTCACTTTGCCATGCAGCTCGATGGCGTGCAGATCGATCCGAAGGAGTGGTGGGATCCGCACTGGATTCAGGACCACGTGGCGCGGCGAGTAGAGCTGCCCGGATTTCGGCCCTAAGCGGCGTTCGGTTCTGAATCGGCATGAGCAAGAGGACATTCACGCTTCGTTTGTGGAGATCTTCCAGACGAGCGGTATAGGATTCCCGATGTGAAGTCGCTACGATAAAAGCCTGCGCGAACGGTTACACCGTTCAAATCGCCGGCACGAACGCCGGGTGGACGGTTTCTCATTTCAGCCGGTCCGGCAAGCAGCACTTACCATTGCAAGCGCATGCTAAGCTGCAGCAGTCGCGGATCATATGAAGCTCCGATTCTTCCGACCGAGCTTTGATCCAACCGATTCTCGGGCCACTTGAAATTCGTATGGTTAAGCACATTGAAGGCCTCGACGCGAATCAGTAGCTGTTCCACCTCTCGAACCGGGAAGCCTCGGATAACTGCAAAGTCTTGATTGATCGAGCTGGGACCAATCATACTGTTGCGCCGCACACTATCCCACAATCAACGGAAGCGATCATTCACAACCATCATTCACGGAGGCGTTCACACGTGCCCGATGTTCAATCTCCGGCGGGGCTGCGTGAGAGCTACTTGTTATTTTCCGATGCAGAAGGTGCTGAAGATCAGATTGAGAATGTCGTCGGGGGTAGTTTGCCCTGTCAGGGAATCGAGAGCCCAGAGGGCTCGGTAAAGGTCGAGCAGGATCATCTCATGGGGGATGCAGCTGTTGTTGGCATGACGGCTGTCTTCGAGGGCGGTTCGTGCGTTGACAACGGTCTGCTGCTGGCGAAGGTTTGTGAGGAGACCGGCTTCGGCGGCGGCTCCGCCGGTGGCGAGCTCGAGGATTTTCTTGCGGAGCGTGTCGATGCCAGTGCCCTTTAGAGCCGAGGTGGGGACGGCGGCGAGATGGAATTCGTTTGCGGTCGACTCGTCTGTTTGAAGTACATTCTGGCCGTGCGGGTCTGAGGCGAGATCGCTTTTGTTCATTGCGACGAGGGCGCTGCGATTTCGGACTGCGGCGAGGAGAGCGCGTTCTTCATTGTTGAGCGACTGGGTAGCATCCAAGACGATCAGCACGATGGCTGCATCGGCGAATGCCTGACGGCTGCGCTCAATACCGAGTTGTTCGATCTCTTCAAGGGTGTCGCGTAGACCAGCAGTATCGACGAGTTCGAGAGGAATACCGTCAAGGGAGATCCGCTCAGTGACGAGGTCGCGGGTTGTGCCCGGAATCGATGTAACGATGGCGCGATCGCGCTCAACCAAGCGATTGAACAGAGAGCTTTTGCCTGCGTTGGGTCGGCCCACGATTGCCATGGTGAGACCGTCGTGGACGATGCGGCCGCGGGCGAAGGAGGCTTCGAGGGAGACAAGCGGCGGAATCAGCTCGTCGATGTGTCGAGCAATCTCTGCTTGTGGAGTGATGTCGACATCGTCTTCGCCGAAGTCGATTCCGGCTTCGAGGAGTGCGATCAACTCAACGAGAGACTGCTTGAGGGGTGCGACGCGACGGCTTAGCGCTCCTCCCATCTGGCTGGCGGCTTGACGGGCCTGGGTGAGGGTTTGTGCCTCAATCAGATCGCGGACGGCTTCAGCCTGCGTGAGGTCCAGTTTGCCGGAAAGGAAAGCGCGCTCAGTGAATTCACCTGGTTCGGCAATGCGCGCGCCGAGAGAGAGCGCGCGGCGCAGAAGCAGATCGAGAACGACTGGAGATCCGTGAGCAG
>DATNFD010000029.1:0-6117 GCA_035606555.1 Occallatibacter sp. | reverse complement strand
TGGTCACCGGCGCGGCGGGCCGCGTCGGCGCGGTAGGGCGCACGGTCACCGAACTGCTGTTGAAGCAAGGGAAGGCGGTGCGTGCGATGGTGCGAAAGGTCGACGAACGCGCGCAGGCGTTGCGCGACATGGGTGCGGAGGTCGTGGTCGGTGATCTGCTCGATCTCGATTCGATGCATAGGGTGATTGCCGGCTGCGAGACGATGTACTTCGGCATGTCGGTTTCGGATACGTATCTGACCGCGACGGTCAATGCGGCGGCGGTGGCGAAGCATCACGGCGTCAAGGCGTTCATCAATATGTCGCATGACGCTCGCACAGATGAGCATTACCGAAACCACCGCGAGCCCGCAGCACAAGCTGCACTGGCTCGCCGAGCAGGCGCTGAACTGGTCCGGTTTGCCGGTCGTGCACGTGCGGCCGACGGTGTTACTCGAAGGCTTCTTCCTGATTCTCACTCCGGATTCGGTGAGGGAATCAGATCAGATCAGACTACCGTTCGGTGAGGGCAAGACTTCGCCGGTCGCAGTCGAAGACGTTGCACGTGTGATCGCCGCGCTGCTCGCCAATCCGCAGCCGCACATCGGCAAGATCTATCACCTGACCGGCCCGCAGTCCGAGAACATGTATTTCTATGCACAGGAGTATTCGAAGGCGCTTGGCCGCACGATCACCTTTCAGGACATTCCGGTCGCCCCGTGGCGGGACGAGTTGCTCAAGCGCGGCCTACCGGTTCACCTGGTGAACCACCTCGCGACAATGGCCGATCTGCACCGCGCGGGACGCTACGACCGGATGTCGGACGATGTGCTTACGCTAACGGGGCAAGGGCCGCTGAGTGTGCAGGAGTTCGTCAGGAAGAATGCGGCGACGTTTACCGCGTCGGCAAAAAATGGGATAGGTGCATAAAGAATCCTTTTTGAGCCGATCAGGTCAAAAACAAATGTATTTGGAAGAGCTATCCAGCTCACAAAATATGGCTTCACTTTGGGAATCAGGGAGGAGGGGTTCATGGCGAAACCCGACCCTAGATCTTGCTTCTCGTTGGCCTTGAACTGTCATCAGTGAAAATCAAAGCTGGCTCATGCCCCCGTCGATCACCAGCTCGGTGCCCACGATGAACGCCGACTCTGCAGATGCCAGATACAGCACAGCCCTCGCGATTTCTTCGGGTGTACCGAAGCGCTTGAGGGGGACCTGGGCTTGGATGCCCGCCGCGACCTCCGAGAGCTTCTCTGCAGGGAGCCCCAGTCGACTTAATAGAGATGTCGTAACGGGGCCAGGGCTTACCACATTGACACGGACGCCTTTGCTCAACAGCTCTGAGGACAGAGTCTTCGCTAGTGAGATCAACGCGGCTTTGCTGGCGGCATACACGCTCGTATTAGGCATGCCGATGTGGGCGTTGATCGAGCCATTGAGTACGATGGCGGCTCCCTGATTCAGGCGTGGTAGCAGCGCCTTGATTAAGAAGTACGGACCTTTCAGGTTGCTGTTGAAGGTCGCATCCCACATCTCTTCTCCGACCGCTTCGAACGGAGCAAGCTTGGCCACGCCCGCATTGATAAAGACGGCATCGAGCATCACGCCCTCTTGTTGCAACAATGTGGCGAGCTTTATCCCATCGGCGACGCTCCCGGCATCGCTTCGGACAGCGATAACTTTCTCGCCGAGCTGTGCTGCCGCCTTGTCCAAGGTAGCCTGATCGCGTCCCGTGATAACGACACGCGCACCTTCCTTTGCAAATGCGAGTGCTGCTGCCAGCCCGATCCCGCTATTGCCGCCGGTTACAAGGGCAACTTTTCCTGCGAGTTTGTGTGCCATGATCTTCTTTCCTTCTTCCATCGCGGGCTGTTTGGAAAATGTTCATTGGTCGTCTTATAGGGTAACGCGAGCAAAATCATTCTACGCTCCCCTGATTGGTCTAGTCCATGCGTTCACCAGGCATTGAAAGACGACTGTTGTTTCAGTACAACCGCAGGTCAAAAGTCTTCATCTTGCCTTGACGTCATGCGGTTCGAAACCACGTGTTGATCAATCGGTCCAAACTCTTTATAAGTGCGCCAGGTCAGAAGGTAGCCAGCAGTTACCTAACGGTAGAGAGGCGCATAATGAAACTGTACTGCCCCACTCAAAACAGAGCAGTTGATTCGTTTCTTGCCTTCAGCTAGGCTTTAACTCGGTCGCCAGCCAGATAGACGCGGTAGAAGATCTGATGTTCCGGCCGGGTGTGAGGTGTCCTGTGGCTATATCAGATACAAATCTGCCGGAGGTGAGAGTAGGGTTCCAGCGCCAGCCAATGAAGTGGCAAGGCATCGTGGAGAATCTAGGTGAAGAATTCTCTTGTCCAATATCCGAGGTTGAACGGATGCTGAGTGCCGCAGTACACCAACTTGAGCAAGGGGCACAGATCAAAGAGTTTATTTCGGTCTTGGCCGTCAAGCAAGTGAAAGGCCTCCTGAGAGCGTATCGGCCCACATCCCCTCGACATGAGCAGCGTGATCTGAACCATCCTTAGCTGAGCCAGTATGTCTTTCAGCGCATTTCCTGCAATCGGCGTTTTCCCAAGACAAGGATGAACAGCAAGCTTGGAAACAAATTCCGAGAAGTCATCAGCCTGCATCGCGACCGTCCTACCCTTGTCCACGAGTGCGACGGCTTCATTCACTCACCGACTTCATCCAACTCACTCCGCCTGACACCACAATAGACCATATGGGTTTGGGTGTTACTCGAAGGAGGAGAAGAAAATGACCCATGAAGAACAAAACGAAAATCGCGTCCGCGCATTCTACAAAGCTACTGTTCCAGGACATCGCGAGGCACTGCGAGGTCTCCAAGCGCCACAGGTTGTATACGATTTGCAAGAAGGGATGCCCATCGGAGGCGGCCACTTCGAGGGCCTCGAGGACGTGCTCGAGCGCTTTCTCACCAACTTCTATGGAGCTTTTGACGTTCGCTTCGTCGCTGAAGAGTTCATCACTGCGGGCGAGCATGTCGTCGCGATCGGTCGTATCGAAGGAAAGACCCGAAAAGCTGCCGTACCCATCAATGTGCCCTTCGTCCACGTTTGGACAGTCCGCGAGGGATATCTTCAACGACTGCGTGGTTTCACCGACACAGCACTGCTAGCCCAAGCACTGGCGAAGGACTGAACTACACGGGGTTGATGGAGCAACATGAAAAGACGGCCTGGATGTTACGGGCGATGCTGGAGAGCAAAATCGAAGGCAGCATACGACTTTTCAGAGAATCCCAAGGCGCTACATTCAATCTGCCGGTTCGAACAAGGAGGTCATCATGCATACGATGGGGCGCATCGGGTTTATGGGATTGGGGATTGCGTTAGTGGGCTGTCTCGGTGGAGCGCCAGTTTTCGCGGCGGAGAAACCGGCTGAGGACGGGCAGAAGATTATGATTATGTCTCCCAAGAACGGGGAGAAGGTCAGCGACAGCTTTGAACTGAAATACGAGATAACCAAGGAGGAGCAGGTCGGACATGTCCACGTGTTCGTGGACAATGAATATCAGAGGGGTTTTCACGGAACATTTAAGGGCTTGGGTAGAGGGGAGCAACAGATTACCGTGAAAACTACCAGCAAGGATCACTCAACTGTCACGGCCAGCCATACCATCATGGTCGACGTGCAATGACTCTACGATCAGCCATCTTCAAGCCACCAGGTCTGGTCGGCTGTTATCTCTGGGAGCATCAGCCGTAGGTCTGGTGACCTGCCCCCTTGAACGAATCCAGATCCTATGTTAGGGCCGGGCCGAGGAGGGCTGCTTGCATGAATGAAGTCATTGCGTTCGTTTCTCAATATGGGGAGATCCTGGTCTTTGCCGTGGTCTTTGCGGAACAAATCGGATTGCCCTTGCCTGCCGTTCCAATCTTACTTGTGGCAGGAGCCCTGGCCGGTGCCGGGAAGATAAATCTCACGGGTGTTATCGTCCTGTCCGTCATCGCCTGTATGGCTGGCGATCTATTCTGGTATGAGCTGGGGCGCCGACGGGGCAGACGTGCGTTGAACCTCTTGTGCAGGGTCTCGCTGGAGCCGGATTCCTGCGTCCGACGCACGGAGAATTTCTTTACCCGGCATGGCGTGGGATCACTCATCTTGGCCAAGTTCATTCCAGGATTGAGTACTCTAGCGCCAGCGCTCGCCGGATTGTTCCGAATAAGCATGCAGCGGTTTCTCCTCTTCAACGGACTGGGCGCGGTCCTCTGGAGCCTCGCGTTTATCATTCCCGGTTATCTGCTCAGCGAGCAAATCGAACGCCTTGCGGAAGAGGCCGAGCGTCTGGGCTTATGGCTGGCCTCTATTTTCGGCGCCGGGATCACCGCCTACATCATGTACAAGTACATTCATCGGCAGCTTCTTCTGCGTGAATTGCGGATCGCCCGCATCACGGCGGAGGAGGTGAAACAGATGATGGATAATGGTCATGAGCTTCTGGTAGTGGATTTGCGGGGTGCACTAGATCACGAAGCCGATCCCTATACGATTCGAGGCGCGCTCCGCATGACGGCAGAAGAACTGGAGCAGCGGCACCATGAAATTCCGCGACACAAAGATGTGATCCTCTTCTGCGCTTGCCCGAATGAAGCCACCGCTGCCAAGATGGCATTGATGCTGCGGAGTAGGGGGATCACCAGAGTCCGGCCTCTTGCCGGAGGAATCGACGCGTGGCGTGAAAAGGATTTCCCGTTGGAAGATTTGAGAGTTGTCGAAGTTTCGACGCTACCCGAGACTACTTGACGTGCTGCCCAAATGAATGGATCTTTACGCACTCATCCTTGGGTAACAGTTCTGCGTGTTTCACGGTTGTAATGGCGCTCATATGCACACAGGTTCCTTCCGCCATCGTTGTCTTTATTCTATTCGTGAAGCGTCTGATGCACGAAGGACACAGCGATCGACCCCTCGCCCACTGCGGAGGCGACCCGTTTGATATTGCCGCTCCGGACGTCGCCGACCGCGAACACGCCGGGCAAACAGGTTTCGAGGAGATGGGGAGCCCTGGCGAGTGGCCAATGCGCGGTCGCCAGATCCTCCTGTGACAGATTGGGTCCCGTCTTGATGAACCCGTCGGCATCGAGCGCGACGCACCCGGCGAGCCACTGTGTGTTGGGAACGGCACCGGTCATGAGAAAGACGTGTCTGATGTCGTGGGTTTGGGTGTTGCCGGACTGATGGTCGCGCCAGCTCACTCGTTCGAGATGATGATTGCCTTCCAGAGCCACGATTTCGGTATTGGCACTGAGAACGATAGCTGGATTCTGTTCAATGCGGCGAATCAAATAGCGCGACATGGTCTCCGCCAGCCCGCTCGATCGCACGAGCATATGCACACGCTTGCTTGCCTGCGCGAGGAAGACTGCCGCTTGGCCGGCTGAGTTCCCACCCCCCACCACAATCACCTCCTCACTGCGGCACATCTGTCTTTCCATAAATGTTGCGGCGTAGTACACCCCCGTGCCTTCAAACTGTGATAAGTTCGCGATGGGCGGTTTCCGATAGGCAGCCCCGGTTGCGATGATGATGGTGCGTGCCGGCACGCGCAGACTGTCGTCGATGCCAATGGTGTAGGGCTTGCGATCGCACGCGAGATGTTTCGCTCCCTTCGTGATCAGCATTTGTGCGCCGAATTTCTGCGCCTGCGCATAGGCCCGTCCCGCGAGATCTTGGCCTGAGACGCCAGTCGGGAAACCAAGATAATTTTCGATCTTCGAGCTGGAGCCGGCCTGTCCTCCCGGCGCGTTCGTCTCCAGTACAAGCACATCAAGGCCTTCCGATGCGCCGTACACGGCGGCTGCGAGTCCAGCTGGTCCGGCGCCGACGATGACCACGTCGCGTATCTGGGTTTGGTCGATGGGTTTGTTAAAGCCGAGGCAGTCGGCAATCTGCTGAATGGTCGGATTCCGCAGCACCACGTCGCTACGGCAGATCACCACCGGCACATCCGCAGCGGTCACGTGAAACTGGTCGAGCAGACCCTGAATATCGACGTCATGGTCAAGATCGATATAGGCGTATGGATGGCTGTTGCGCGTGAGGAATTCTTTCACGCGGAGTGTGCCAGAGCAATGATTCGACCCGACGACGACGACATCTC
>DATNFD010000028.1:0-21584 GCA_035606555.1 Occallatibacter sp. | reverse complement strand
CCGCCACAGGCACCTCAGGAGGCCACTCCCAAGCCGGAACCAATTGAGCTTCCCTCTCCGGCCATTGCGCCTCAGGCTCCTGATCACCTGGTTATTCCGGCGCCAGCCGAAGATTGCGCTCCCGCTCACATCCCCGCGCCTCCTGCACCTGCTCATATACAGGCTCCCGCCGCCATTGCGCCGGTTCCACCCGCTCACGTGCACGTTTCTCCGCGCGTCATGGTCCTTCCTGGCATGCCTGCGCATACCCTCACACTCATTGCGCCCAGAGCTTTAGGAGCCCCGCGCATCCTCGCAATTCCTCAACTCGCCCCGGCTCCAGCACATGCCTTTGTTGCCGTCGTAATGCCGCCCCGCGCGTTTGTCAGTGAGGGGCACGGATACGCCTTTGCCCAGAACGAACACGGCAAGACCGTCACGTACACCAGCAATAACGATGGCAAAAAGTCCAGTCTTCGTTATTACTTCTCCGACAATGGCGACTCCTACGCCATCGTAAGAGGCGACGGTTCGCATCAGATGTCCTTCAACGGAGACATCCACTCCGGCGATATTGAAAAGGCCCATCAGCAGGCCGGCGGCAAAGACTTCCTCTGGTTCCGCCACGAGGGGAAGTCGTACATCGTCGATGACCCATCCACGCTTGCGCAGATTGAGGCGATGTACAAGCCCATGGAAGACCTCGGCCGTCAGCAGGAGGAGCTAGGCAAGAAACAGGAAGCCCTCGGCAAGCAGCAGGAAGACCTGGGGCACCAGCAGGAGCAGGCCAGCGTTCCCACTCCCGACATGAGCAAGGAAATCGCTGCCATCGAAGAATCCATGGCCAAGCTGAAGGCCAGCCAGGGCAAAAATATGACGCAGGAACAGTTTGGCGATCTTCAGGAGAAAATCGGCGAATTGCAGGGTCGTCTTGGTGAAATTCAAGGGGAGATCGGTGCAAAGCAGGGCGAGTTCGGCGGCAGGATGGGTGAACTCGGTGAAAGGATGGGAGAACTTGGTTCACAGATGGGCGAACTCGGAGAGCGTCAGGGAAAGATCGCTCAGGATGCAGATCGGAAGGTAAAGTCCATCATCGACCAGAGCCTTCACAACGGGAAAGCTCGTCCAGTTCAGTAAGCTCGACTTCAACGCAGCCTGCGCGGATCGCGATCCAGACTACTGGATCGCGATCCTCTTTTGCATCGATGTGTTTTCGTCACTTGCGCCGAGGTGAGCGTGTAATCTGATTCGCAGAAATAAACAGGAGTTGCTGAATGCCCGTTTCACCTCGTCTCGAAATCGCCTCGCAGAACTTCAACATGAACTCCAACTTTTTGAAGCAGGGCCTCACCGGGTTCACTGACGAGGACTGGCTAAAGCGGCCCAACGATCACACCAACCACATGCTTTGGATTGTGGGCCATCTCATTTGGTCGCGCTCCGCCGTACTCGCGCGCCTCGGAGATCAATGGAAGCTGCCGTGGATGCAACTGTACGCACGCGGCGAGAAGTGTGTGGATTGCGCCGATGCTCCGTCGCCTAATGAAGTTCTTGCCGCCTGGGACGAGAGCTGCGTCCGGCTCCGCCGGTCAATCGAATCTGCAACCGAAGAGTTGCTGGACACACCGGCAGCAAAGCCGGGGCCGCCGAGCGCCGACGGCAAACTCAGCGGAACCATCAACTTCATGGTTCTGCACGAGACCTATCACGTCGGGCAGGCTGCGTACATTCGCTCATGGCTCGGCAAGAAGAGCGTGATGGGATAGAGCGACCATAAGGTTGCACAAATGTGTGTGCCCCACGCCGCCTGTCGGGACCCGAGAAAACTCTGAAGCTTTATTCTAGCTGCACAGGCTTGGCTTCGAGCAGGGCCTCGATTGTTTTGAGCGCATCGAGCGTCCTGCCTGAAACTGGTGCGTCTACCTGCACAACCGCGAGCGCCTTCACCGGCTTTGAACCCGTCCGCTCGCGCCCCAGCGCAAAATTCGCGATGTTCACGCCCTGCTCGCCAAGGATCGTTCCAATTTTGCCAATCACTCCCGGAACATCCAGATTGCGGCAGACCAGCAGGTTGCCTTCCAACGGAGCCTCAATGTCGATGTCATCGAACTCCAATAGCCTCGGCTGCTCGCCATGAATCACCGTCGCTGTCGCATGACTGCGGCCCGCAGCCGTGTGCAGCTCGATCGCAAGCAGCGTCGCCGCGCCTCCACGATGTGTTTCTTCCTTCTCTTCGTGCACACGAATACCGCGTTCCTGCGCAACCGCAAGCGCATTGATGCGGTTCACATTCTCTGACCCCTGCAGCAGCCCTTCAATCGCTGCATTGCGCACCAGGTCGGTCTTCGCCTCGGCCAGCGCGCCTCCATACGTCAGATTGATGCCCTCAATCCCGCTTTTCCCCGCCTGCGCGAGAAACGCGCCGAGCCGTCCAGCAAGATCGATGAACGGCGCCAGGTGCACATATTCTTCATGGCTCAACGAAGGTAGGTTTACCGCGTTCTGTACGACTCCGAGTTTCAGGTATTCACGCACCTGCATCGCGATCTGCATCCCAACAGCTTCCTGTGCCTCAGCAGTCGAACCTGCAATATGCGGTGTCAAAATTACATTCTCCAGGGCTGCAAATGGTGAGTCTTTTGGCGGCTCAACCGTGAAGACATCCAGCGCGGCTCCCGCAATCTGTCCCGATTTCAGTCCAGCAAGGAGCGCTTCATCCTCCACCAGTTCGCCGCGCGCGCAGTTGATGATCCGAACACCCTTCTTCATCGCGGCAATCGTCTTCGCGTTGATAATGCCGTACGTTTGTGGAGTGAGTCCGACATGCAGTGTCAGATAATCAGATCCGGCAAACAACTCCTCAAGCATCACCAGCCGAATCCCATTCTCGCGCGCAACGGCTGCTGAGACGAACGGATCACTGCCTATGATTTCGACGCCGAATGCTCGTGCGCGCCGCGCCACTTCAAGCCCAATCCTGCCCAGACCCAGAATGCCGAGCGTCTTTCCACGCAGCTCCGCGCCTTGCAGACTCTTCTTCTCCCATTTGCCGGCGTGCATGGTTGCGTTCGCCGTGGGAAGCTTACGCGCAAGCGCCAGCATCAATCCGATCGTCAATTCCGCAACTGCGACCGCGTTCGCACCCGGAGTATTCATTACAACAATCCCCCGCCGAGTCGCTGCCTCCGCATCGATGTTGTCTACACCTACTCCCGCGCGACCAATCACGCGCAGCTTCGGCGCATGCTCCATCAGTGCATCGTCCGCCTGCACGGCGCTCCGAACCACCAGCGCATCGGCATCCGCCAGCGCTGCAGGCAATCCGTTTGGCAACTGATCATGCGTGAGCACCTCCCAACCCGGTTCGGCCTGGAAGACAGCGAGGGTTGCGGACGATACCTTTTCAGCGAGAACAATCTTCATCTTTTCTCCCTTTGGGGCCGCAGCGGACCCTGCTTCAAATTCATCGAAACGGATGTTGTGCTTTTCACAGAGCAGATCGAACATGCGCACAACCGCAGCGTGCGGCTTGCCCTCGCCACGCTCGTACTTCGTAATCGAATTAGGATGCACGCCCAGCAGTTCGGCCATCTGGTACGAAAAGAGGTCGAGCTGCCTCCGCGCAATAACAAGCTTTTCACCAAACGTCAGTTCGGGCATGTCGGATCCTTTGAAGGTGGACTCTGTTGAGAAGCGGAGCTAGCGCCGTTCCGGCGTTCGCGGAGTCAAGTTAGGCTGCTGAAATCGAAACCCAACTCCGCTAACACGCGCGAGTCGAGGCCAACGTCGCTAACTACGCTGCTGCGCGGCGTAGACCTTCTGCGCCGCCGCAACCGCCTGACCGAACTCCACCTTCAAACCGAGAGTGTCCTTTGCGATGTGCTCCATCGCTCCGAGAAACGCGATCGTATCGAGGTAATCGAAAAAACCGAGATGCGCTACGCGGAAGATCTTGCCCTGCATCTCGCCCTGCCCGTTCGCCGTCACTAACGCGAACTTCAATTTCAGCGTCTTGACCACCGCACCGGAATCCATCCCTTCCGGAACCGCAACCGCCGTTGCCGCAGCCGCAGGCGCACTCGGAGCAAACAGCGTAAACCCTAGCGACACCAGTCCCGCGCGCGTTGCCTCCGCATTCACAATCGCATTGTCGATCAAGGCGATGCGGCCCTTCTCGAGGTCGCCCCCCGCCTGTCCGGCGATGTAATCCAGCGCAGCGCCCAGCCCCGCGATTAGTGCAACAGCGGGCGTGTACGCGCTTTCGCCCTTCACTGCGTTCTTACGCTCCTTGCGCAGGTCGAAGTAGTAGCGCGGGTTCTTCGACTTCTCCATCGCCGCCCAGGCCTTTTCGCTCACGCTCAGATAGGCCAGACCCGGCGGAATCATTACAGCCTTCTGCGATCCGCCGATCAGAACGTCGATTCCCCAACCATCTACGTCAAAATGCGTCGTTCCGAGACCCGTGATCCCATCAACCACCAGGATCGTCTCCGGCGCGATCTCCTTTATCAGCTTCGCCACAGCTTCGATGTCGTGCTTCACCGCCGTCGAAGTCTCCGTCGCCTGCATGTAAAGCACGCGATGCTCCGGCTTCAGAGCCGCCCGAACCTGCGCCAGATCGAAAGTCTGTCCATAGGGGACAGACACAACATCCGGGTCGCATCCAAACGCCTTCACCAGTCCCGTCCAGCGCTCGCCAAACTTGCCGGCTGTCAGCACCAGCACTTGGTCTCCAGGCGATGTCAGATTCGAAACCGATGCTTCCATTGCCCCTGTTCCAGAACTCGACAGCAGCAGGACGTCATTCTTCGTTCCGACAAACACCTTCAACTGTGCCAGGACCTTCTGGAAGAGTGCCCGGAACTCCGGAGTCCGATGGTGCATATCGGCAGCAGCCATGGCAAACTGTGCTGCCGGAAGCAGCGGTGTCGGTCCTGGTGTATAAAGACGAGTCTTTCGAATCATTTATTAGCCTCCGCTGGATGAGTGGTTTTGACGTCGGCGTCGATGAGCATTCTCAGCGACAAATCACAGAATACACAAAACTGTGATTTATGTGAAATTCCCAGTTGTGTAAAACAAGCGCACAACAAAAAGCTCCGGGAGTTTCAAATCCCGGAGCCTGATTGGCATCTTTCTGCGGACCTGCTTACCGCCGTCCACCGCTCCCATGAAAGCCACCGCCTGCGCCCGCATGTAAGCCACCACCAAAGTGGGGACCGCCGCGCGGAGCTAACGTGCCGCCATTATGCACGGCGGACCCGCGGCCCGGATTGCCGCGCACAGCGCCGCCAACGTAACCGTGTCGTATGCCGCGACCCACATATCCGTGATGAACTCTACCCAGCGGCCGGTAGTAGGTCACCCCGCCCCAGTACGGGTAGATCCCACCCCAGCCGTAGGGATAGAAGCCCCAGCCGAACGGGCTGGCGAACGGTCCGGCGCCTATGTAGGCGTATCCGAATGTCCATGGATTCCAGTACCATCCCGGACCTCCATAAGGACCGGTGTAATCGGCAGCCATCTGGTTATTAGCCTCAGCCATGTACTGCGATCGCAGGCTGTTCCAGTTGTAAAGATCGTCTTTCGCATCGTCCGCGTCGAATTTCTGCGCCTTCGGTTCTGCACCGGCGCTCAGTACGACCTGGTGGTCGCCCTTCACCTTCACCCACTTGTTGTCGCCCACCTGCACGTGCGCCTCGCCCTTGAAGACCATTGCTTGAGGCCGGTCGGCATCAAACTCGTAATAGCCGCGCTTGTTCAGGCGCGTCACCACGCCCGCATCGATCACCTGCAGATTGTTCTCGTCGTGAATCTCATCGACCTCGACGCCAGCGCGGCCCTTCTCAAGCTGCACCTGCGTCAATGCGAGATCGGGAGAAACCATCTTTACTGTGCTGTTATCGTCCAGTCGCAGAAACACTCCCGGCGTCAGCAGCACCTCAGCTTTTCCTTGTCCTGTGCTGATCTCCTGCCCGGGCTCCATGGCAACGTTTCCGAGGTCCTTCGTGTTCAACTGCGACCCGTTGAGATAGACAGAACCCTCTATGTAATTCACCGTTCCCGGAACTGCCTGCCGTGCTTGCGTAGCTTGATTCCCATTGCTTATGTCCGCAGCGTACAGTGAAGTTCCCATGAGGCCCAAGCCGAGCAGCGCAATCATGGCATTTTTGATCGTTCGGCTTTGCATATCTTCTCTAATACCTCTGTTCAATTAGATCGCTGTTTACTCAAAAAGTTGCGGTCCTGAGTAGCTCCCAACACATTGGATAAATCGATTTTCTATGGAGAACGCCTCATGAATCCAAAACGCCCTTCCTGCATCGTTCGCGAATACCTCCTCTGAACCGCTTCAACCCTGCCGATGGTGCGCTGCAGAACGGGCGCAATATTTCGTTGCTTCTCCTGGCATTTGCGACCCTTTTGCGTCAGCGAACTCGGTGATGGCCTCATGTTCCCGATGATTACGAGCAACTTTGAGGACAAGTCCGCCGCCGATAGCGAAGCCAGTGGCAGGAACTGATGATCCGCGAAGCCTGACTGTATCTTTCTCATCCGCTCAGTTCCGAACTTGTCTTCATCGATGAAGCGAAATGACCCGAACACCCGCTCGTTTAAAATCGACCGTGAGGATGGAACCCATGAGTGAAGCAGGCGCATTGGAAGCGCAGGTCAGTCAGCAGGTCATCACCGCAATGAAGCTCCACGACGCCGAGCGCACAGGCACGCTCCGCCTCATCAAGACCGCGCTCAAAAACAAATCCATCGACAAGCGCGGTCCGCTCACTCCTGCCGAGGAACAGCAGACCCTCGCCATAATGATCAAGCAGCGCCGCGACTCCATTGACGCCTTCACGAAAGGCAATCGCCCCGAACTCGCAGCGAAGGAAGCGGCTGAAATCGTCGTCATCGAAGAGTTCCTTCCCAAGGCTCTCGACGAAGCCGGCCTGCGCGCGCTCGTTGCCGAAGTTATCGCCGAACACGCCAACGCTACCGGACACGCTCCCACGCCAAAAGAAATGGGCCCGGTCATCAAGGCCGTTCAGTCGCGCTTACAGCAGTCCGGCGCGCGCGCTGAGGGCCGTGTCGTTAGCGAAGCTGTAAAGCAGGCTCTCGCCGGTTAGAGCTGAAACAATAACTCTCGAACTGTATTTCGGCATTTGTTTTAAAAATGGAGCGGCCATGAACCTTCCCCGTCATGCTGTTTCTTTCATTCTGCTCGTTGCGGCTCTGTGCGCATCGACTCACGCTACCGCTCAGGGACCGCCTTTTCAGGTCGATGATCCGGTTCCAGTCGACTTCAAACATTACGAGTTCTATATCTTCGGGATAACCGACGGCACCCCCGTCGAAACCGACTACTCGGGCCCTGCCTTCGAGTTCAACTGGGGTGCCGTGCCCCGCGTTCAGCTTCACGCCGTTCTCCCGTTTGGCGGCATTCATCCGGCGGACGATTCCGCCGCGACCGGTCTCATCGACATGGAATTCGGCGCCAAAATTGCCATCATCAAAGAATCCAAATACGTCCCCCAGATCGGTACCTTCACCATGTTCGAAGTCCCCACCGGCAATGCCGACAAGGGCCTCGGAGTAGGAGAAGTCTGGTACAAGCTTCCCCTTTGGCTGCAGAAGAACTCCGGCAAATGGCTCTTTGACGGCGGCGCCGGAGAGACTGTCGTGCCGCAGACCGGCTTCCACGACTTCCCCTATGGCGGTTTTCTCATCAAGCGCGAAGTAAATAAGAAACTCGATCTCGCGGCCGAGGTCTTCTCGCATGGAGGCGAAGGGCCATTGCCTCCACAGCGGCGTTCATCCACCATGCTCGATGCTGGCGGATACTGGCACCTCAAGGGCGAAGAGACCATGCAGCTTCTCTTTGCTTACGGCCACTCCATCGCCGGCATGACAGAGAATTACGCCTATCTGGGCCTCTACTGGACATGGGGTAAAGACGACCAAAAGTCCGGCGACAAAGACGCCAAAACAACCAAGGCTCTGCTGACAAAAGCCATGTACTCAGGCCATTCCCTTCGGCGCCGGTTCTGATCGGGAATCCACCAGATGAACACACCCGACCACTTCAGTTTCGTCCGAGATCACAACCGCGCTCTACCGTCATGCCAGTTTGAGTTCGAATGTGCAGTGCTCCCCGCCACGACGCGGCGACGAGAGAACCTTTGCACTCACGATTCTTCCTGCCACGGTTTCGAACAGCATGCGGTTGTTCTCCGCGGAACACTCGCAGTACGGATCATCAGGCATGGGTGGACGTTCAGGACTCCACCCGCATACACATTTGCTGACGGGGTAGACCAGCGTGATGGTGTCGCCCGACCGTGTACAGTTTGCAGATCCCACAATCTTGCCCATCAATTCCACGAGTCTATCGATGTTGCCCGCGCTCTCATGGATGAGGTCCTGCCGGAACTTCAGGTTTTTGCAGCAAGCGCGCCCACGCTCTTTCATGAGCTTAATCACCGTTGCACGATCCAGGTTCTTTTCCTCTTTGCGTAGAAATTCAGAGAGAAACCCGCGAACAGTTCCCGCATTCGACATGCAGTTTGAGTTTTCGCATACCCCGTCGTTCGCAGCCGCGCCAAGTCGTGCGCACGGCACAGCAGCGCTGAGAACAACGAGGCTCTTCAGGAAGGTCTTGCGATCCATGAAAACCCCACTTCCAAAGTGAATTGTTCCACCAACCTACTGCCATCCCATCGGTTCGTCATCCGTTCTGGTTCAATCCGGATTACAAGCAAAGGGAACAGGACCGCAGTCCCCAATGGGCGGCCCATTGCATCTCGCACATCTCTCGTGCCGATCGCCTGAAATCTCCGCTGGCCGGGTTGTTCCCACGAGCCTCCCGGAGTACCCTTGCACCCATGAACTGGCACCGAGGACTGTTGCTGCCTCGCCGACCAATCAACCCTCTGCAACTTCCGGCGTCTAAAGTAACTGAAAGTGTGCTCTGGATCATGACACGACATCAATACCTTCCTCGATTGCCCATCTTGGCGCTGCTCTTTGCAGGAATTCCCGCGCTGCTGACTGCTCAACAACCGTCAGCTAGCACCTCGACCCCAGGCACCGAAGATAAACCCGCGCATTCGCTCCGAACGCCCGGCAACGAAGTCCAGCTGGCCGTCATCATTCGCGACAAAAAAGGTGCGCTTGTCCCCAGCCTTGATAAAACCGACCTAATCCTCACGCAGGATGAGCGCCCGCAGTCGATCCAGTCACTCACGCACGATCCCGATCAGCCCTGGAAACTCGGTCTTCTTATAGATACGGCTCACCCGGTCGGATCCGCGCTCGAAGACGTGCGCAAAGCCTCAGGCCAGTTCGTCGACGCCATGCTCCCGGCCCAGTCTTCAGGTGCGGGTGCCAACCAGGCATTTATCATCCACTTCGATCGCCAGGTCGAACTCCTCGAGGACCTCACTCCGTCGCGCGACAAACTCCATCACGAGCTTGATGACCTCAGCGCCTCCCGCGGCCAGCACGAAGACCCCGGCGGACCTGAGATCACCGGCGATGACCGGGAGCGGCCAACGCACAATCGCAATGCCAGCCAGCTCTATGACGCCATCTTCCTCGCTTGCGACGAATTGTTGAAGGGTCAACAGGGACGCAAAGCGATCGTCGTCTTCTCGGATGGCATTGACAGCGGCAGCAAGGACACGCTCAACGACGCAGTCGACGCCGCCGATCGCGCCAACGTCGCCGTCTACACCGTCTACACTAAGGGCCAGCAGGAACAGGAAAACTATGGCTTCCCACGCGACAATCGCCGCGGAGGCATCGGCTATCCGGGTGGGGGCGGCGGATACCCGGGCGGCGGAGATGGCTACCCGGGGGGTGGCGGCCGCCAGCGTCGCGACTCCAAGCCCATCGTCGACGGCAAAAAGATCATGGCGGAGATTGCCCGTCGCACCGGTGGACACGCCTATGAGGCCAAGAAGCGCGATGACATTGAACCCATCTACAAGCTCATCTCCGAAGAACTTCACGGTCAGTACGTGCTGACCTACACTCCCGACAAGCCCGACACCGATGGAGGCTTCCACAAAGTCGCAGTGAAAGCCAACAAGGGCGACCTCGAAGTCATTACCCGCGAAGGCTACTACGCTCCCGGTGGTGATAGCAGCAAGTAGCTCCGTCCGCAGCAAACAAAGAGGGCGTCCGCATAGCGAACGCCCTTCTCAATCATTGCTTGGTACGACTACTTCTTCCCATCCTGCCGGGCGCCCTATCCAAGCCGCGCTTTCCGCGGCTTGGGTGGGACCACAATGCCGCGTCTACTTTGCCCCCGTGCCCATGCTGCCGTTCTGTTCTTCGACAGCAGCCTGTGCTGCGGCCAACCGAGCCGTGAGCAGCCGGAATGGCGAGCACGACACATAATTCAGGCCGATCTTGTGGCAGAACTTTACGGACTCAGGATCGCCGCCGTGTTCGCCGCAGATACCGACCTTCAGGTTGTTCCGCGTATTGCGTCCCTTTGCAGTCGCCATCTTCACCAGTGCTCCCACCCCATTCTGATCCAGAGTGGCAAACGGGTCATGCTTAAAGATGCCGGCCTTCAGGTACGCAGGCAGGAAGTTGTTGATGTCATCGCGCGAAATGCCGTACGTGGTCTGCGTCAGATCATTGGTGCCGAACGAGAAGAACTCAGCCTCTTCTGCAACCTGATCGGCAGTCAGCGCAGCGCGCGGCAACTCGATCATTGTGCCCACCATGTAGTCAACCGTCTCGCCCTTCTCCTTGAACACATCCGCAGCAATCCGGCGCACGATGGCGGCCTGGTTGCGCATCTCTTCAATGGAGCCGATCAGCGGAATCATGATTTCGACGTGCGGATCACCGCCCTTGTTCTTTACGTTGACCGCAGCCTCGAGGATTGCGCGAGCCTGCATCTCCGTAATCTCGGGGAACGTAATGCCGAGGCGGCATCCACGCAGTCCGAGCATGGGATTCATCTCGTGCAGCTCTTCCACGCGCGCCAGCAGCGTGCGCAGTTCCTTCAGCTTCGGCGACCGCGGCTTCGTCTCTTCGAGGCGCGCAATTGAAACCAGCAGCTCTTCGCGCTTCGGCAGGAATTCATGCAGCGGTGGATCCAGCAGGCGGATGGTCACCGGCAATGCTTCCATCGCCTTGAACAGGCCTACAAAGTCGGCCCGCTGCATCGGCAACAGCTTCTTCAGCGCATCGCGGCGATCCTTCTCCGTCGTTGCGAGAATCATCGCCCGCATATGCCCGATGCGATCTTCCGCAAAGAACATGTGCTCCGTCCGGCAAAGGCCGATGCCCTCTGCTCCGAACTGCCGTGCCTGCTTCGCGTCGCGCGGAATATCCGCATTGGCGCGAACCTTCAGCTTCCGGACCGGATCCACCCAGCTCATGAACTTCACCAGATCCGGATCATCCGGCTGGGCGGGCAGTGTCTTCAACTGGCCTGCGATCACGCGTCCGGTAGTGCCGTCCAGCGAAATCCAGTCGCCCTGCTTGAAGGTGCGCCCCTTCACGCGCAGTTCCTTGTTGGCTTCGTCAACCGTGCAGTCACCTGCGCCGGCCACGCAGCACTTGCCCATACCGCGCGTTACGACGGCTGCGTGCGATGTCATACCGCCGCGAGATGTCAGAATGCCCGCCGCAACTTCCATACCGGCGATATCTTCCGGCGTCGTCTCGCCGCGTACGAGGATGATGGTGCGATAGGCGCCGTTCTGGTGGTATTTGACTGCGTCCTCAGCCGTGAAAACGATCTGTCCCACAGCCGCGCCCGGCGATGCCGGCAGACCGGTTGCGAGCACTTCGATCTTCTCGCCCTTTTCCACGAGCCGCGGAACCAGGAAGTCATACAGCTGGTTCGGCTCCACGCGGAAAATCGCCTCTTCCTGCGTGATCAGCCCTTCGCGCACCATGTCGATCGCCACGCGAACCGCCGCCAGGCCAGTCCGCTTTCCGTTGCGCGTCTGCAGCATGTAGAGCTTCCCATCCTGGAT
Organism: Occallatibacter sp.; assembly: GCA_035606555.1. GTDB lineage: Bacteria > Acidobacteriota > Terriglobia > Terriglobales > Acidobacteriaceae > Telmatobacter. The sequence continues at coordinate 9,606 of DATNFD010000028.1, read as the reverse complement.
GGTGAACTCAAAATCCTGCATGTCGCGATAGTGTTTTTCCATCTTCCAGGTGATTGCCTTCAGATGGTCGTAAACCTTGGGCATCGCGCGCTCAAGCTCACTGATCGATAGCGGTGTACGCACGCCCGAAACCACGTCCTCGCCCTGCGCGTTCATCAGGTACTCGCCGAAGAAGACATGCTCGCCCGTTGCCGGATTGCGCGTAAAGCCCACGCCTGTCCCCGAGTTCTCGCCCAGGTTGCCGAACACCATGGCTTGCACGTTGACGGCGGTTCCCAGCCAGTCGTCAATGTGGTTGATGCGGCGATATGTCTTCGCGCGGTCGTTGTTCCAGCTCCGGAACACGGCATCACGTGCCTGCACCAGCTGATCCAGCGGGCCCTGCGGAAAGTCCTTGCCCGTCTCCTTGCGCACCAGCTTCTTGTACTCGGCAATGATGTCTTTCAGCGCAGATGGCTGAAGCTCGTAGTCGAACTTCACCTTCTCGCGCTCCTTGATTCCGTCAAAGATGTGCTCAAACTTCTTCTTCGGCACATCCAGCACGACGTCACCGAACATCTGGATCAAACGTCGATACGAGTCATACGCAAACCGCGGGTTCCCGCTGCGTTTCGCAAGCGCTTCGACGGCCTTGTCATTCAGACCAAGATTCAGAATTGTATCCATCATGCCGGGCATGGAAAACTTCGCGCCTGAACGGACCGACACCAGCAGCGGATTCTCGCCTGTGCCCAGCTTCTGCCCCTGCAGTTGTTCCAGCCTCGCAAGCGCCTCGTGCATCTCCACATCGATCTGCGGACTAACCTGTCCGCGCATGTACTCGCGGCACGCCTCTGTCTGAATCGTGAATCCCGGGGGTACGGGCAAACCGGCGTTGGTCATCTCGGCCAGGCCTGCGCCCTTGCCGCCGAGCACGTCCTTCATCTTGCCGTTGCCATCAGCTCTTCCGTCGCCGAAAAAGTACACATACTTGGTTGTGGTTGCGGTTGAGCCCGCTTTTCCAGCGAGCTGCTGATCCACTACGCCCTGCGCCATGGAATAAAGCCTCCGACGTTAATTTGCATCGTGAATATCCGCAGCGGCGACACCAGGTGTCAGGGGACAGAACGCGGGTCTGGCTTCAGAGCCTTTAATAGCTGGTTTGACCAGGTGCGTACCTTCATCCCGGCACAGGGCTGTGCCTTACGGCTATTCCTTATCGCAAGTACAAATAGCGCCGCAAGTATACACTTGCCTGTGCCACTCATCACAGACCCTCAACATCTGCTTGGACTTAGGCAGACTTCTCGTAAAATCTCGCGTTCCCTCCTCGCAGATCCGCATCAGCAAAGGAGATGCGAGACGCGTCCTCAGACCGCACGCAATCCCCGCCGCGCACCACCCCGGATTGCGAACCCCGCGCCGCATTGTGGGAACACGATCAGGCAATCAATCGGCAGAATCAGGAAATTCGTTCCGGAACTTCGCGTTGTACATTGTCACTTGTTGAGGTCTCAATGAGACATCTGCTTTTCTGCATAACTGCCCTCGTGCTCTGGAGTCCCGCACATTTGCCATCGCAGTCAACAGACTCGCCAACCGCATCCTCGGCAAAAGAAGAGCTCATCGGCACCTGGCATCTCGTCTCCCTGGACGAACCTGGCGCTCATGGCAAACTCCTTCACGTCACCAACCGCACAGGCCAACTCATCTACACGCGGGATGGCCACATGTCCGTCCAAATCATGTATCCGCGATCAGAGTCTGCCGTATCGAACGACTACGTGTTGAATGGATACGAAGCTTCCTTTGGCGCCTACGACGTCGACGAAGCCGCACACACCGTGACCCATCACGTTAAGGCATCCGTCACACGCGGGCTCGTCGGAAAACATCTGACGCGCGCATTCCAGTTTTCAAACGGAAACCTGATCCTCAAGTCAGTCCGCCCCGACGAGCACTGGTCCGTAACCTGGCAGCACGACTGATCAACGTCTCCAGCACCACAAGGAATTCGCATGAGCACCTGGCCCAAGAACGAACTTCACGAGATTGCCGCAGCCGACAACCTCCACGTCGCACCCTTCCGCGATGACGGCAAAACCTACGGCACACCCACCTGGATTTGGTCCGTCGCCGTGGACAATAATCTCTACGTCCGCGCCTACAACGGCAAGAACTCCCGCTGGTACAAGTCAGCGATAAAGCAAAAAGCCGGCCGTATCCTCGCCGCGGGCAACACAAAAGAAGTCACGTTCGAGGCCGTCGAGGACTCTATGGCCGGCTCCATCAACGACCGCATCGATGAAGCCTACAGGACGAAATACAAGGGCAGCCGCTATCTGAACCCGATGATCGCTGGCCCTGCTCGCACCGCCACGGTGAGAATCAATCCACGCTAGCGTCAACGCGTGCGTTTCGCATCTCCCAGATTAGAGCGATGCCGATATCCGCGGATTTCCTTCTCCATCGCCTCTCGCAAATCGAAAACCGCTTTCGGATCCGACTGGTCCACCACGTTGCTCGCAGACGCTGCATCCTGCGCCCGCACCAAATAGGCAGGCATCATCATGCAAGCAACAAGATCGAAAGAGCAGGGAAAAGCGCATCGGTTCCTCCCTTGCATAGATTTCAGAACCGAAATCGATTGTACGTTGCGCTTCGAAATGAACAGAAAGGGAGCAACTGCGAGTACCAGCCGCGTCAGGTTCTACGCGGCCGGCATTTCGTAGCATTGTGCACCCTCGGGGCAGGGCACAGTTTCCGGCAGAGCCTCTTTTTCGGCTACAGCCCGGTGAGAAATCAGAATGCGGTCCAGCCCAACGATTTGTAGAATCTCTGCAACGCGCGCGGATGCATTCACGATCGCGAACTCATGTCCCGCCGTGTGCGCAGCGCCGTACAGCGAAATCAACAGAGAGATCCCCGCCGCATCAATGCGCTCTACCTGCCGCATATCCAGCGTTACAGAGTGCTGACGCACAACCGGCTCCAGTTCCTTCAGCAGGCGTTGCTCCTGCCCGCGAACCAGTTCGTGCAGATTGCCTGGTACCGCCAACTGCGAGTTAACAACGGATTGATAATTGCGTGTCATAAATCACAACCTCCTTTGATACGCCTGTCTGCGGCGTGTCGCAGGAAAAGCCGACGGAAACGGGGGTCAGCTTCTCTTGTTTCCTTTCTTGCACCTTGCCAGCCAAAGAAGCGCCAATCCAATCTGCTGAAACTACGCAGGATACAGGCGGCCCTTGGTGCTGGCTCTCTGCGCTGAGTGTTCGATTGCCCTCTTTCACGTTCACAATCGAACAGTCTCATCAGAAGATCCGGATCTGTTGCTCTGCTGCCCGGATCGTCTTGCACATCTCTACGCAGGCTATGGGTATAGAAGTTCCATATATTTGATGAAGCAGGTGCAGTGTTGGATTCCGAACCTACATCTCTCACGAGAGAAGCAGCTTATGAGCTTGCGTTGCGGTGCGGCTTCAGCAACGCGGGCCTCGTCTCATTACCGCACGAGAACGAATCCCGAGATGCGAGCCGTTTCACATCATGGATCGAATCCGGCCGCGCTGGAAGTATGCGTTATCTCGAGCGCACCAATGAAAATGGCGATCTCGTTCGCACGCGCGTTGCTGTTCCATTTCCGTGGGCACGGTCTGCAATCGTCTGCTTCGCCAGCTACCACTCCTCACATCCACTTTCGACTGAGACGCGAGACCCGCGGAGCGGGTGGATCGCTCGTTATGCATGGTCGTCGCGCATCGATGAGAAAGGCCAACTCCGTCCCAGCGACTATCACAAAGTTCTGCTCAAGCGATTGAAGTCGCTTGATGAGAAACTACGCGAGCGCTTCGGCGAATTCGAGTCCCGCGGCTACGTCGACACCGGCCCCATCGTCGAACGCTCTCTCGCCGTCGCTGCAGGCCTTGGCTGGACAGGCAAGAACACCTGCCTCATTCATCCCAAACTGGGTTCCTTCGGATTCCTCGCGGCTCTTCTTACCGGCATCGAAACGAGTCCCGAAGAGAAAACAGCGCAACTGCCGATCAACGATCACTGCGGCACCTGCACACGCTGTCTTGATGCGTGTCCCACAAGCGCGCTCACCGCGCCCTACCAGATGGACGCGACGAAGTGCATCTCCTATCTCACCATCGAGCACAAAGGCCCCATTCCCTCTGAGCTAATGTCCGGCATGGGCCGTCAGGTCTTTGGCTGCGACATCTGCCAGGATGTCTGCCCCTGGAATCGCAAAGCTCCCATCGCTGCCGATCCCGAACTCCAGCCCCGCGAAGAGCTCGTCAATCCATCCCTCGAGTGGCTCAGTTCGCTCGACGAGAAGAAATGGGAACAACTCTTCAATGGCTCACCTATCCGTCGCGCCGGCTTCGCTGGGATGAAACGCAACCTGGCGGTTGCCATGGGAAATGCCGCCGCTGCGGACAGCGGTGAGCGCAGCTTTCTTCCGCGACTCAAAGAGTGGGCTGAATCCACCGACGAAGCTCTCCGGACCGCTGCTCAATGGGCGCTGAGCAAGCTTAATTCCTGATGTTCGTAATAAAGGTGACTTCTCCTTCGGAAGGGCCGCCGGGAGCTTGCCAGGGAGCACCCCCTCCCCCGGGGGTGTCGTGTTTTCAATGGTTTACGAAAAGAAACGGCTGTAAATTTCTCTGGCGATTAGGCTTAGACCGTAAATACATCCAAGCAGAGCACTTACGCAGGTTTGCCGAGGATCGCGTTCGTCAGCTACGGCCTCCAGAGCCAGCCCTCAGCAGGTGTCGGCTATGGCGCATGGACAATCGGTGTGGTTCCAACACCGCACCCGATTGCGAAATCCTGGCATAGGACAGCTTGAGAGAGAGTCGAACCATAAGTTCATTGTGCGCCGGGACTGGAATATAGAGTGCAAAGCCGGCTGCTGTTTGAGTGAGCGGATAAGGAGATAGAAGAAGGGGCTGCGAGAGGGATTGAGGGATGAAGGAGCCCAGGATCAAAAGCCGATTCATCCTCTCTGATTAGCTTGGGTTCACAGAGGCTTGACTCGGAACGTGCCGGTCGGGGTGGTGCAAAATATTGCTCTCAAAGCGAAGTCGCCGGTCACCCGTCCGGAATGTCTTTTGCCTGATAGGATGGCATCGATCACATACTGCGCCGTTCGAGATTCGAGGAGAAATGCGGAAGGGCCTTTTCGTTGGGGCATGTTTAGCCCAGCTGTTCATGGGTTTCCAACTCTTCGCGCAAATGCGACCTGAAGTTGTCGATTCAGAGATAGTGAAAACCAGATTGGGCCTGTACAAAGGAAGCGATCAAGTACGTGAGGCAGCTCTCTTCAAGACCTTCGTTGACGCCGGGTGTCCTGCCGCAAACTTGTCCGAGCAGCCAGTGCCAAAGCGAAAAGAGCCTAACCTCATTTGCGTGCTGCCTGGTGACACAGCCGAGGAGATTATCATCGGCGCCCATTTTGATCACGTTTCCGAAGGCAGTGGAGTCGTAGATAACTGGAGCGGTGCCTCCCTCTTGCCTAGCCTTTTTCAAAGCCTTCTCGGATCCAAGCACAAGCATACTTTTCGATTTATTGGCTTCACAGGCGAAGAGTCTCGTGAGGTCGGCTCAGGTTTCTACGTTCAAAGTCTCTCAAACGTGCAACTCAATGAAATCAAGTTGATGATTACGCTTGACAGCATCGGGCTTGGCCCGACGAAGGTTTGGGTTAGCCGCTCTGATAAACATGCCGTTGCTTTGCTAAACGGAACCGCTCATGCGATGAAGCTTCCGCTAGGAGGAGTGAACGTGGACGGTTTCGGGGAATCTGATGAGGAGCCCTTCATAAAACGCGGCATCAAAACAATCACGATCCACAGCGTCACCGAGGAGAACAAGCGAGTCCTCCACAGTGAATTTGATACGCTCACGGCCATCAGCTTCCATGACTACTACGATACTTATCGCCTGTTAGCGGGCTACCTAACCATTCTGGACAGGCAAGAAAGTACAGGACCGTCTGGTGCGCCTCAGGAGCATTGAACTGATCTGCTCTTGGTCCTGGTCGTATGTGGCCGTCGAACAAGTTTCGAGCGGATAGTCGGCAATGTGGACACTGAGGTCAACGAATTGTACTCAAGTTCCGCTAGCCGGTCACTCGCGCAGAGCCGCTTAGACTCAGGAGAAGAGGTAATTGCAGTGAGCGACGGGCGAGAAGAGCGAGAGGAAGAGGAGAAGCGGCGCGAACGCGAGAAGCGCAAGGATCGCGAGGACTGGATCGATCGTGACCTCAAGGACCAATGGGAGCCGGAGCGAGATGATTCATAAGCTCGGATTCCTGTTCGCCTCCCCTGCTTGCGAAACCTCCGAGTTGCAGGACACTCTCTCGGAATTCGGTTGTGGTCAATTCGAGGTTTCGCTTTGGATAGCGATCTTTTTCGAAAGCAAAGCCGAAACGGCTAAGAGAAGAACCACGATCCAGAGGCATTTGTCCAATGCCATGTCTGTGCCCCACAGCGTGTTTGCACTTAGTCCATAAAAGTGAACATCGGTAAATACGTGCGCTAAAAGCAGGAGGACCGCCGCGACAGCCGTCGCACGCAGTGACCATATAGCAAGGAGCAAACACGGAGCCAATAGCGTCCAAGCGAAGGTGTGCGGCCAACACTCGATTCCGGGACAAAAGCCCATCATGATTGTGCCGAAGACGGATACATACAGACTCATTGGGACAGCAAGAGCAAATACGATCCAACGTGCCATCACCCTGTTCATGCTTGCAATGGTAGAGTCTCCTTCTCTTCCAGTCGATTGTCCCCCCACCTCCTCGCTGGGTTTTCGTTCGTTTTGATCATTCATCTTTCGGCCGTGAGTGTATCGTCGCCAATGGGGAACTTGGCAAGAAAATGGCCTCAGTGTCCCCATGGCCGGTCACTCACCAGAACCTCGCTTGATGTGGTTTCCCTGGTTATTTCTGCGCCATCTGAGAGGAGTAGTGGTTGGTAACCAAAAGCCAATGCCCTTGCTGCTTTACCCACACCCTGGTGAAGCGAGTCTCTTGAGGAACAGGCCTGCCCTTATCCTGCCCCTGCATGGTTGACCGGCCGGTTTCGACAGCCGTGTTTCCATAGACGCGCACTTGGACCTCATCGGTCGTTATGGACTGGAATTTCAGCGCGCCAGACGTGAAATCTGTAATGACCTGCGGCTTGGTTCTAACCGTCCCGCTCGGTCCTACGCCGATAAAATCATCCGCATAGAGACGGGCGAGGGCTTCAGCATCCGCATGAATCTGCGCCTGAATGCGTTCGGTATCGCGTGTGCGTATGATTTGCTCCACCCTTTGCTGTTGAGCTCTGCTGCGGCTTTCCCTTTGCTGGGCGGTGAGAGCAGCAGTCGCAAGCAGGAGGGCGAAAACGAGTGTTGGTTTCATGGATATTTTTCTCGCGTGGAAGCGGGGTCAACCAGCGGCCCTTGCAGCTGCAAATATACCGCAAATTCGACTCCGGAGAGTGGTCGGCGACCCGGACCGCAGTCAAGGAATTGTAGGGTCCGAGTTGTTTGAATGCTAAGTCGAGGAGGAGCACGAGGTGTTACAAGAAGCTGAACTCAGCGGGCTGCTGATTCAGAGAACAACCTCGGAGGCTCCTCAGAGACTATGTATTACATCGGACTTGATGTTCACAAGAAGACGATCAGCTATTGCGTGAAGGACGCAGCTGGTTGTGTGCACAGTGAAGGCAAAATAGGTTCGACGCGGTACGAATTGGACGCGTGGGTCAGAACCTTGCCGCAGCCACGGATGATGGCCATGGAAGCGACCATCTTCACGGGGTGGATCTACGATCACCTGCTCGGTCATGCAGACCAGGTGAAGGTGGCGCATCCGCTGATGCTGCGGGCCATCGCGGCAGCCAAGAAGAAGAACGACAGGGTCGACGCCAGCAAGATCGCCGACTGCCTGCGATGCGATTTTCTGCCGGAGTGCCATATGGCTTCGACGGCGATTCGCGACCGACGGCGATTGCTGCGCTATCGGCGGCTGGTGATCCGGCAGGCGGTGCAGATGAAGAGCCGTATCTCCGGTCTGCTGATGGAAACCGGGGTCAGCTACAACAAGCTGCGCCTGCATCGCATGGGCTATTTCGAGCAGCTGCTCAAGACCAACGACGAGATCCCGGATAGCATTCGTCCGCTGTTGAGGATGAGCCGAGAGCATATCGATCGCGCCATCCAGTTGGACAGGACGCTGCTGAAATCGCTCGAGCAGGATCCGATGCTGGTTGACCGGCTCGAGCGGCTGAGAACGATCCCCGGAGTGGGGCCGATTACGGCGCTGACCTGGGCTCTGGAAGTGGGAGACACATCGCGCTTCCGGACCATCAAGCAGGCGGTCAGCTACTGCGGGCTCTGCGGAGATGAGAAGAGTTCGGCAGACAAGGTCATGCGTACGCCGATCTCCAAGAAGCGCAACAAGCATATCCAGCAAGTGCTGGTTGAAGCCGCGCGGCTGGCGCCGCGCTACAGCCAGGAACTGGCCTTGCTCTACGAACGGGAACGGCAGCGCGGACATGGAGGCAGAGCCACACTGGCGGTGGCTCGCAAGATGGTCGCGCACATGCTGGCCGTGGAAAGACGCGGAACAAGCTTCGTCCCTGCCGGCGAGTTCTCGCAGGCAGCAGCGGTATAAAAACCCTTCCTAAGAAGGGGAAAAACATCAGGATTACTCGAAGCGCAGGCTGCCAGGTCCCGCAGGTGACCGGCCGGGCGACGGAGGCAACTCCCGAGGCTCTCCACGAGTTGTTTCGGGACTGGCAGAGAACACAAACTCAATCTTCTGCGACGGCTCTTGCGAGCCCGAGGCAGCACATGGATGTCCGGTTCTGCTTGTTGCAGGAACCATCAGCCGAGAGGCAAACGTGCGTAATCGACAGGTCCTGATCAAATCAAAAACGCGCTCTCCAGAGCGCGTACGGGAATCTCGTGCTTTTCAGTTGACAAGTGACTTACATGGATGCCGGTCACTCGGGAAGTTGCTCTCACTTCCTTGAGCTTCCACTCGGAACATCGCCTAGGTTGAAGGTTATGACCTTGAAGATTCCGGGCGAAATCTCTCTGAACCACACTTCACCGTCGCCCACCATGAAGCCCTCTGAATTCGCGAAAAGGCATCGCGAAGATTTCGCGCTAAGAATTGCTGCTTTTATCGAGGGATTCACGATACGGCTGTAGTTCTTTAAAAACTCTTGCGGATTATGGACGGGGAATTTCTTGTCCGCGATGTGTACATCAATCGGGTATTGAAGCATTGAGGCGACCTGTCTTTCATCGTCCGCTTGAACCACTTTGCCGAGCCTTTCGAGGAAAGCGCGCGATTGGGATGCGATCTCAGGTCCCATTCTGTCAACGGTGTCTCCGGCGCACTCCGAATCCCCTCCGCTCGGTATGCTCTGGCCAGAACACATCCGACTTGCAAGTTGAATGAACAGGACAATGAGAAGTACACCTAGTGCCGCTCTGCTCGACTGGTCCTTTGCAAGTCCCATTTTCTGATTATCGCTTCCGGATTGTCGCTAGCCTTGATCGGAAACGCCTCGGCGAGAAGCCCGCGTCTTTAGCCTGTGCGGTTGCTCCGAGGCGTTTTCG
>DATNFD010000027.1:0-4280 GCA_035606555.1 Occallatibacter sp. | reverse complement strand
CGCCTTCAAGGAAGTCGACATCCTTGCGATTTGTGAGCAGAATGACTCGCGTTTTTTCGGTTTCTTCAACAAGGCGTTCAAGCTCATCAAGTTCTTCTTTCAACATGTCTGTGCTGACGAGTAAAACATCCGGGGCACAGTCTCGAACTGTATCCATCAGCCGATCGGAATTCTGGCACTCCGCCAAAACCCGTATGTCCTGCTGATCCGCCACTGCACTTCGCAGACCAGAAATTGTAAGCGGCTGGTTGTCCGCAATCATAACCTCGATATCGCTCATAGTCGTCCTCCCTCGTATTTCCTCTCAGTACCGGATCTGTAATCCCGATCGGACTGAGTGCGTCCAAGGCAATCTAAATTGAGCAGTTAGCTTTCTTTGAAGCTTCACGAGAATTTGGCGGGAATGTACTCGCGATTTGCAGTGTGCATCTAAACATTTCAGAGGGGGTAATGCCTGCGCCGTCCCGTGCCCAAGCTGGAACACACGACCCTGCTCATAGTTAGACGCTTACTTTGCTCGCTTGGTTGGGTGAGTGAGCCCAAAGGAGATTTCTTTATCAGCAGGAAGTTTTCCCGGCTCGCGATATCTGCATTGCTTGCAGCACTCAGCATCACCGCGTGCCACAAAAAAGCTGCCTCCGCGTCGGAGTCGAGTTCACAAAGCTTTAGGGAAACGGCGCGCGGCGCTTTTGATTTTGTCAACAGCATCGGGATAAACACCCATCTCAATTACTTTGATCGATTGTACGGGAATTTTCCCCTGGTTCAGCGTGAGCTTGCGTCACTCGGGATTCTTCACTTGCGCGACGGAGTGCACCTCCAAAATGCCGATTACAACGCCGCAGTTTACGGGCGATGGGCTCAGCTCGGGAAACTTGGCCTCCGATTTGACGCTGTCGTCGATCCCCGGAATAAGCTTGGCCCCATAACTCCGGACCTCCTGGAGAAGGTTTATCTACTTTCCGATCGCACTATCGAATCGTTCGAAGGTCCGAATGAGATGGACATCAGCGGAACGAGTAACTGGTCCACCATCGACCGTGATTTTAATGACACTTTGTACCGGGCCGTCCACCAGATGCCGGATGCTGATCGGGTCAAACTCATCGGACCTTCAATGGCCTTCGCCTCTCACGGGCACCAGATCGGCGATATAAGCGGCCGCAACGATTTTGGCAACCTCCATTCTTATCCGGCAGGTAAATTACCTTCCACCATTTTCCCTGAGCAAACTGAATTAGCCAAGGACCTCTCCGGCTCGCACGCCATTATCATGACGGAGAGCGGCTATCACAACGCGCTGAACGACCACACTGACCAACCCGCGATATCAGAAACTGCCGCAGCAAAATATGTTCCGCGCCTGTTTCTCGAAAATTATGTTCACGGGATCCTCCGCACATATCTTTATGAGCTTCTCGACGAGGCGCCCGACCCTGGATTGAAAGACAACCAGTTGCATTGGGGGCTCATACGCGCGAACGGAACAGAAAAGCCCGCCTTCACCGCGCTGAAAAACCTTATCTCTGAGTTAAACGATCACTCCAAGCCCGCGCATCTTGATTCACTAACATGGTCTCTTAGCAATACTGCTTCGAAGATCGATCACATTTTGCTGGAGAAATCGAACGGGGAATTCGACTTGATTCTCTGGCAGGAAGTGCCTAGCTTCGATACGAAGGACCAGGTGGACATCAGCAACCCACCCGTGAAGGCAGTTTTAACTTTTCCGTACAAAGTAAAGTCGGTCAGGCTCTACGAACCTGCAATTCAGGCCACGCCCACTCATTCCTATTCCGAGGCTTCGACATTTCCTGTCGACATTCCGGATCATCCACTTGTAATTCAGATCTTGAAGCCGTAATCAGTGCTATTTATCTCGCCCTGCCCACTGTCACCCTGAGTCGAGAATTTCTCTGGTGCTGTCAACTCTTCATACACGCTGCGGATCTCGCGGGCCATCACTTCAACCCGGTAGTTAGATATCCCGATTTTGGCCGACTCTTTCCATGCGGCTCGTTCTTCATTGCTGTGGAGCAATTCGCGAAGTGCGAGCACGAGCGCCCGCACATTCCGCGGTGGAACGAGCATACCCGCGCGCCCCCAATCGAGGGCTTCAGGAATACCGTCCGCATCTGTGGCTACGATTGCACATCCCGCCTGGCGGGCCTCTATCAGCACCAGCCCGAACGATTCACGTCTCGATGCCAGCACGAACACGTCCGCACTCAACATATAGGCTCTTGGCTCCGGTTGAAATCCCTCGAAGTGGATTCTGTCGCTGATACCGGACTGCCGCGCAATTTGCTCGAACTCTTCGCGCTGCGGGCCGTTGCCGACCAGGTAAAGATGAGCATTAGTGAATTCCTGCCCGATGATCGCAAACGCGGAGATCAGCTCTTGAATCCCTTTGCGATAGGACATGCCGCAGACAGTTACGATGGACGGCTTGGATAACAAGGCGGGAACGACCTCCTCGATCGGCTCCTGTCGCAGATTGCCAAGTGTGCGGTTCAGGACGACGCGCACCTTATCTTTTGGAATTCCATATCTCACGATCGAAGCTGACACTGACTGGCTTACCGCGATCACTCGATCTGCCAGTCCCATAAGGATCGATTCTCGATCATGAACATTGTGAACGTGGCCAATCAAGGCAAACCGAGAGACGCGCTTGCACATCCAGGCCAGGAGCAAGCCTGTTCGCATGTGCGCATGTACAACATCGGGGCGAAACTCACGAACATGCCGCCAGAGGCGCTGGAATGCGCTGAAGAGCCGCAACGGATCACGAGACTGGTCGAGAGTAATGTGCTGGACACCCCCGGTTTCCAATAACGCCTGGTAACCACCGCCTGCCGATGCCACTGCAACCACCATGCCTTCGCGTGCCTGCTCAAGCGCAAGATCAACAGCGGTATTCACGATTCCATTACCCAGGTCGGTCACGTCGTTGAGAATGTGCAGGACTCTCATCTCGATCCCCATGCGGCATCGAGGACTCTTGCCTCGTCAGGGTAGTATTCTGAGACCTTTTTAATATTTTCAGCGTGCTCTGCCTGGGCGAGGCACATGGAGGCGAATGTCCAAACCATGAACCCCAGAACACCCAGCATGATGCTATTCAGCAGTGCCTGAACAGACAGGCCAATCAGAATTGCCTTTCCAGCCAGGGCAAAATAATCACCTCGGCCCGCGCGAAGTAGCTGAATGCCAAGCAGGAAGAGCCCCACTCCGTAAATGAGCGTACCTCCCCATCCCAGTGAATACAGAAATTCCAGCAAAGTACTATCATGGGGTCCGATCATATCGTCGTCACCCTCAGTATTGTGAAGTGTGTCGGTACTCCCGATTCCCTCACCCCAGGGCTCTTGGGAGATTTGACGCATAGCAGTTTCATGGCCCTCGACACGAGCCGTAAAGCTATCGTCCTGTTTCGGCTGCGTAAATGTCTCAACGCGATGCATAATGATCTCGTTAACTGCTGGAATCTGAGCGGCCCCGAGAAGAAATACCAAGCAGCATGCAGCAGCAATCATCAAACGGAATCGTTCGCGCATTCCGAGAAAGACGGCGAGATACAGGCAACCAGCCACGAGAGTGAGCCACGACGCTCGGCTAAGGGTCAGGATCAATCCAATAAAACCCGCACCGGCTGACAGCAGGCGTAGTTTCCCTTTGAGATTGAGGAGCAGAAGAACCGCGCAGGCTGCAACAGCTGCGTAGATCGCGGGTGCGTTCATGGTGCTAAAAGCGCGGGTCTTCATCGGATCGATCTCGCCGAACGAGTTCAATTGCACATTCAGCATCCATGCTCTATCCCACTCTGGCAGCTCGAAGAATTGATAGATGCCATAAATCCCAAGAATCAGGGTGCTGTAAAGAAATGCCTTTGAAATGACTCGCCGGAATTCCAAATACAATTGTCCATTCTCATAGATGAACAGCCCGAAGATCACCGGAATCAACCAATTAACAAGTGCACGCAGGACGTTAAATAATGGGAGATAAGTTATCCCCAAAACAAATCCGTATAGGATTGCCGCTAGCGCGCACACGTACGGGAGCTTTTTCCAGGTAGCGAGCTTGTGGTATGACGCGAGTAAGGGGATGGCGCAGAGTGCTGCCGTCGCATACGGCGCAATCTCAACCGGGCTCGTCTCGGTCCATCCACCTTGATAGTCTGCCATGCGTGCAAGAAATGGAGTGATGAACCATAGCCAGAAAACCATGCCTACGTAAAGCGGCTTCGAACGCCAGAGGAGGATGCTTCCGACACC
>DATNFD010000026.1:0-16573 GCA_035606555.1 Occallatibacter sp. | reverse complement strand
CTGGAGTTCCTCCAACATCATCTGGCGTAGTCGGGTCACAAGTTCCTCCTGTGACCCTCACCTTATCCGCCAGCCCAGCCACGACTCTCCTCGTCAGCACACGCGGTAGCGTCCGCCGCGTCAGCGGCTTCGTTCTAGTCGGCGACTCGGCACTTTGACGAATCTTCGCCCAATGCACAGATGTTCAGGCCGATTCGCCTGTCGGGCGTCCAAAGCAGATCACATACCCGTTGTTGTCGATCACCTCAAACGCTCTCAGCCCATCCGAGGTATCCTCGAGTCGCTGGTGAAATCGCACCTTCCTGCCCGCAAACTCCGCATACAGAGCATCAGGATCGTCCACATTCACATAAGCATCCCAGCGCGCCCACGCGTGGCCCGCACTATTCGGCTGAGGGTGCACATCCGGCGCAATCGCCTTCAACATGATCATCACCCGATCACGCCCCACAAACGCCCAGTAATCGCGGACCTCACCATCTCCACCGCCCTTGTATCGAACTTCGAAGCCGAGCTGCGTCTCATAAAAGGCAATCGTCGCTTCGAGATCGTCAACAATGAAAAATGGTGTAATCGAGTTCAACATAGCGCAGCGCACCTTCACGGGCCATTGGATCACAAATTTCAATCCCGAGAAGCCATTTCGTGACGAACACAACTGCTCGCATGCCGCGCAGGGCGTGTGTCAGCAGATCAGGCAAAACTGTACCGCCGAAGCGACTGCCAGATGCGCCCGATCGTCAGGCCTCACCTGAACACACTTCTGCCGCACACGGCTGCACCCATCTACCGCAAGCAACCTTTAGATTTTGAATTGACCCCGGGAAGTACTGCTACCAAAGGCAAATCAGCAAAACAACGCGGCCCACGTGCCCGGCCCGAAAAGCGGGCCTACCCGACCACGCGGCTGACGTTGGCTGCACTCAGTCCTTTGGGTCCCTGCTGGCACTCAAATTCGACTGAATCGCCTTCGTTCAGCGTCTTGTAGCCGCTCTCCTGGATAGCCGAGAAGTGTACGAATACGTCTTCACCGCTCGAGCGTTGAATGAATCCGTATCCCTTGGCCCCGTTGAACCACTTAACTACGCCCTGCTCCTTCATTCACCTTTCTCCTTCTTGTTGCGGTCAGCACACATTGGGGAAACCTCACGTCCGCGTTCCCATCTATTCATGCCGCAGGATCCGACAGCGTAAGGTGAACCTGGCTCATAAACGTCGCGAGCCGCCGGCGCTCAATTGCAAGCGCAGTGGCAGCTCGATTCATCGTTGAGTTGGGGTTGTGCTTTCCAAACACCAAACATCCAAAGCTATGGCCTTCCTGAAATTTCAGAGAAACGGCGTGTCTCCCGCACACCGTGCCCAAGTTATGGCAGGTATGTACCTTAAAAGCAAGTAAAAATTTCCTGACCAGCCTTCGGTAACCACCTGACCCTCTCAACCTATGAAAAAATAGCAGCAGATTCCATCCCCCAAACAGGGAACGTCGCCAGCCGGCAAGCGTCTCGACCGTCCCACCGTTCGTCGACGCACTTAACGCCTCAGTGAGAGGGCGCACAAGCGGTGAGGGCTTCTGTTGCGTACCCTTTCTTGAGAGAGAGCTCAGTGGAGAACGTCTCAAATTCCGGTACGTGTGTTGCCGAACCGCTCCCCGCAAGGTGCGGGTTCGACCAGACTCAGCCCGCGCAGACTTCCAAGTGGTATAGCTGGCGCAAAAACTGCACCCCCATCCTCGACTACCTGCTCGGCGCAGAAGTCCACACCTATGCATTCAGCGTGGCCGCAAATGCCATCATTTCTTTCATTCCGCTTATCGTTCTGCTCTATACCATCGCCCTGTCGGTCTTCCACTCGCAGGAGATGTCGAACGTCGTCACAAAACTGGTCGAGCAGTTTCTTCCCACAACCGCCTCGCAGGGCTTTCTTACCTACCGGCTTGAAAACGCAGCGGCGCTTTCCTCCCGCCACGGGGTACAGGCGCTTTCGGTGCTCATGATTCTCATTTCCTGTACCGGCATTTTTCTGCCTCTTGAAGTCGCGCTCAACCAGGCTTGGGGCGTGACCAAAAGCCGCAACTACATCCTGAATCAAACCGTTGCCTTCGGGCTTGCCATCCTCATGGTGGTCCTGGCCATGGTCAGCGTTTTCCTGAGCACCTGGCAGCGGCAGCTTCTGGGCTTCGTTTTCTTTCATCACACCGAGAACATCGTGTTCGAAGGCATCAGCTATGTGTGGCTTGCGATCACTACTGGGCTGGCTTCAATCCTTTTCTTCTTTTCGATCTACTGGCTATTGCCCAATCGGCGCATTCCGGCGCGGCAGGTGATCCGCACGTCGATTGTCACGGGCGTCGTCTGGCTGGCGGCAAAAGAAGCGTACGTCGCCATCCTTCCGCATATGGACTTGAAGGCTCTCTACGGCCCGTTCTTCGTGTCTGTTGGGCTTCTCTTCTGGGCGTATATCTCCGGCCTGATCCTGTTCGCCGGTGCGCAGTTCAGCGCCGTGCCCAAACCGGAGAATCCGGCCAAAGGGTAGATCACATCCTCATTCCAGGAACGGGTGTATCCTGCGGGCGATTCCGTTCACGGCCCTCTGCCATGGATCTCCGCTTCAGCACGCTGGCGGCTCTTACACTCGCACTCTTCCTCGACCCCCTCCATTCGCAAACCCCTCCTCCGCTCAAGTACACGGAGACGAACTGGTACGCAATCGTACAGGTGCAGGTCCGCGACAGCAACGGCCACCCCGTCACAGGTCTCGAACCTCGCAACTTCGTCATCAACGAAAACGGGACTACTGATCCCATCGTTTCCGTCGAAAATTTCCAGCAGTTGACGTCAGCGCCGGGTCCTCCCCAGCCACAGATCCGCGATCGACAGCCCACATGGCAGCCATACCCGGCTCAAGCCCCGCAGCCAACACCCCAAACCGCACGCCCAACCACCTGGGTTCTCATTATTCTCGCCCCAATGTCCGCCACCGGCAGGAACGCCTCGATCACCGGCATCCAGAAGTTCCTTAATCAGCCCCACCCCGCCGACTGGTCCTTCGCTCTCTTCGACGATGCAGGGGAATTGACCTCCTTCAGCAAAGACATCGGTGCGCTTCAATCGCGTCTCCGCGTTCTTGACCACCACCCTAGCCCGCCCCAGTTCGACGATGGCACGTGGGCGCCCCTTGCCACCCGCGCCATTGCAGAACTAGGACTCAAGCCCGGACGTCGCGCAGTTGTCTTCGCCTCAGACTTCGCTTTCGATGTGGCCGATAAGATTGCGCGACATCCCCGGCTCCTTCGCGCCAGTCCCTCTTGGTTCATCGACGCAGCACGCAGTGCGCAGTCCCCCATGTACACGTTCCAGGCATCTGGCCCCGGCGTAGCTACGCCGTTCGGTGATGCTGCGTCCTCAGAGCTTCCTGATGTCATGGGACCGATGACGTTCCCCTTAGCGCCGGGGGAACTCGCAGCCCTCCAGATCAATTCCAGCCTTGTCGGGCTAGGTGCGGCCTTCGCTGATTTCGCATGGTCCGCATACCAGACAGGCGGCCGTTCCGCTCGAACATGCAGGAAGCTCTTGAACACATTGCAGAAGATGCTGCCGGCTTCTACCGCATCAGCTTCCGCCCGCAGATTCGTGAGGCGGATGGGAGTTGGCACCCCATCTCGGTTCAGGTACGCTCTTCCCGTGTCCGTGCCCGATATCGAAGTTTCTATGTCGCGCCCACCTCTGAAAGTCGACAGCAGGTTCCCTCCGCAATCGATGCGGCGCTGAAAACAGGCGCAAGCTCCAACAGCCTTGATGCCGCCGCACGTGTGTGGATCTTTCCGGACACCAACGGAGTGTCCACAACAGTGATGGCCGCCGACATCGCATGGCCATCGAGCGACCAATCTCCCGGCCTCCGTTCCATGCTCCAACTCTATGTCCAGCTCATCAACCAAAACATAGGCCATCCCGTAGGCTCGTGGGTCGCAGAACGCGAGTGGGACCACTCGGGCGGCAACAGCCCGAGCGTCCATTGGCAGCGCGAACTTCCGCTGTATCCCGGAAGCTATGAGCTGCGCATCTCCGCCTTCGATCCGCAAACCGGACGGCTTGCCACGCGAGAGGTCCCGTTTTCCGCTGATCCCGCTGTCGGATTTGGTTCGATCCGGCTCAGCCACACCCTGCTCGCCGATCGTTGTGTGCCAGATGAAGAGCGCGAAGGCCGCAAGAATCTCCTCGACCCCTTGCTGCTCAATGGTTGTCTCCTGGCGCCTGACGCTTTTGGCAGCCTCTCAACGCAAAGCAAGCCCAACATCCTCGTCCGCCTCTATGCCGCCGATCGCAAACTCGACCGCCTCATCCTCAAACACTGGAGAGCGTTCGTGAAGATAGGCGACATGCCAACCATCCCACTTTCCATCACGCGAGGAGCAGTGCGGGGGTTCATCGCCTCCGGCGAACTTGACATCGCAAAGCTCGCATTGAAGCCCGGTACGTATCAGGCCTCAATCGGCTTCGACATCGGTGAGAAAGAGCCCGTGTTGGCTCGCCCCACTCAACTCACTATTGCCCCTTGAGAGTCCAATGCAACTCAAGAAGCCCCATAACTCCATGCTTACCTGCGCCGTCCATCCGGGAATTATCTGAGTTCCCAACCCCCCGCTGTTTCCGCGGAGGTGCCGGGTGCCCCATTCCGTTTGTTCGGACCCGGCCTCTAGGAAACCCTGAACGACTTCACCGCGATTGCATTTGGTCCGCGTCCCGCCGGCAGCATCGTAAACATTTGCCGGTTCGCGGTCCGCACCACCGCCACGTCACCCGATCGCGCATCCACCACGAACAGCAGGTGCCCGGCGCTGGAAAACGCCAGTGCAGACGGCCCATCTCCGACGTGAATCGCTCCCAACCGCTTGCCATCCTCGACCGAATAGACCATCACTTCCTGCGAGTGCAGGTTCCCAACATAGAGCAGGGAATTGTCCGTCGATACCAGTCCGCGCACCGGGCTCGCACCAATCAAGTAAGCACCGCCCACATCATCCGTGCTGGTCACAACTTCAGAGATCGAATTCGATAGCGAGTTCGAAACGAACATCTCGCCGCCATCCGGCTTCAACGCAAGATGTATCGGAGCGCGGCCAACGTCGAGAAGCGATTCCAGCCTGTCCGTTGTCGCTGCCCGTCCATCCGGGCGCGCCTCATGCGCCAGTTGCACCGCCATCACCTGGTGCCCGGCACTACACGCTGCAAAGGCCTTCGAGGAATCTGGCAGAATCACAACATCCGCCGCGCCCGGGCATCCCTCGAACACCGCCCGCACCTTCCTGGCGCCCGCATCAACCACCGTCACCGAGTTTCCGCCCCGGTTTGCCACCACAAGCGTCTTACCATCCGGAGCCACGCGCGCGGCCGCGGGACTCTCGCCCACGCCGATCTGCGCTACCTCCCGCTGTGCCTTCAGATCCAGCACCGAAATCGTGTTCGACCCTGAATTCAAGACATAGGCAGTGTTTCCGTCCGGATCGAGCGCAATTGCCACCGGCAT
Organism: Occallatibacter sp.; assembly: GCA_035606555.1. GTDB lineage: Bacteria > Acidobacteriota > Terriglobia > Terriglobales > Acidobacteriaceae > Telmatobacter. The sequence continues at coordinate 11,047 of DATNFD010000026.1, read as the reverse complement.
CTTGTGTACCGGCACCGTTCCCGCAACCGAATTGTTCTCTGCATTGACGATCGAGACGGAACCCTGTCCATTCGGCGTGCCTGTATTCACCACGTAGACTTCATTGCGAGCGGGATTGGCCGCCACCGCTGTTGGATTCTGTCCAACCTGGATCTCGCGGTCCACACGCACATGCACCACATCGTATACCGACACAGTCCCGCTGCCCGCATTGGTCACATAGGCATATTCGCGATAGTTCGCATCGTATTGCGGAAAGTCATGCGCCCGACACCCAGCCAGCGCAAGAACGCCGATACACGCTCCAACAACTCCGCATCTCATTAGAAACGGGTTCCCCAGGTCTCGATTCTGAGACCTGGGATCGGATACGTCGATCCGCTCAGTTCTTCGTGACATCTATTTCGCCGCCGTCTCCACCCGGATCCCGCGCTGCAGCCTGCGATTCACAATTGGCGCGATCTGCTCGATCTCGTTCACCATCTGCGCAAACTGCTCTGGATAGATCGATTGCGGCCCGTCCGACAAGGCCTTTTCCGGCTGATGATGCACCTCAACGAGAATTCCGTCAGCACCGACCGCCGCCGCGGCGCGTGCCATCGGCAGCACCTTATCGCGCTTGCCCGTCCCGTGGCTGGGATCAACCAGAATCGGCAGATGGCTCAGCTTCTGCACCGCCGGCACAATGCTCAGGTCCAGGGTGTTTCGCGTGTGATCCGCAAACGTCCTTACGCCGCGCTCGCACAGGATCACTTCGTAGTTGCCCTCGCTCATGATGTACTCGGCCGCCATCAGGAACTCATCCAGCGTCGCGCTCATCCCGCGCTTCAGCAGCACCGGCATCCGCAGGCGCCCCGCATGTTTCAGCAGCGAGAAGTTCTGCATGTTGCGCGCGCCGATCTGCACCACATCGGCCCACTCCGCCACCAACTCCAGCGTCTCGTTGTCGATCGCTTCCGTGATGATCCGCAGCCCCAGGCGGTCGCGAATCTCCGCCATGATCTTCAGCGCATCGAGCCCCAGACCCTGAAACGCATACGGCGAAGTCCGCGGCTTGTACGCTCCGCCCCTGAAGAACTGCGCACCCGCCGCCGCCACGTGCTCTGCGATCGCAAACGCCTGCTCCCGGCTCTCAATCGAGCACGGCCCGGCCACGATCGCCAGATTCTCTCCGCCGATCGTCGCATCGGTTCCCGCAAACCGGATGACGGTGTTCTCTTCTTTAACGTCGCGGCTGGCCAGCTTGTAGGGCTTCGAAACCTTGATAACCTCGGCCACGCCCGGCATCTCTTCCAGATTGCCGCGGTTCGCTTCGCCCTGGTTTCCGGTTATGCCGATAGCTGTACGCTGCGCGCCCGGCATTGGGTGCGGTCGATATCCCAGAAATTCAATATGGTCGCAGACGGCCTTGATCTGCTCATCCGTGGCCTGCGCCTTCATCACGACTAACATCGCTGGATCCTCACTCAAAGTTTACTCGGATGCCTGGTGCCGTTGCGGGTGTTTCCGGTCCCTCGCATTTTGGAGACCGGGGATAGCAACGATTGACGTCTATCTCGTCTCTCGCGATCTCCGTTCAGCGTTCCGCTTTTCACTCCGCCACTTCCATCCCAGCCACGCAAGATACGCAAGCTGAATCACCCACGTAATGGTGTACGCGGCCACAACGAACTGATGATCGAGAATTCCGCGTTCGTCCATAAACCCCTCCTAATCTGTGAGCAGTCCTGTCAGTCCGCGCTGGTAAGTGCTTCTTCGGCCTCAAGAGCAGCGTACTGCTGATGTCGCCTCTCCACGTGGTAACGCAGGAACAGCACCAGCAATCCCCAACAGAACCACGCCAGCAGATTCCAGCCAAACGCGGCGAGCATCGCCGGGTCTTTCAATCCTGAATCCGGACCACCACCAAAGACCGGGGCAGGATGTTGCGTGCGCCACCAGCGGTTCGACATGTAGACGATAGGCACATCAAGCGCGCCAAAGATACCGAGCACCGCCGCCAACGTCTGCATCTGCGGCCCCGCCGCAAACCGTCGCAACAACAGATAGCTCACGTAGATCAGCCACAGTACCAGTGTCGTCGTCAGTCGTGCATCCCACGTCCACCAGATGCCCCACGCCCTGCGTCCCCACAGCGGACCGGTCAGAAGCACGATCGTGCAGTAAACCACGCCCACTTCCGCCCCAGCCAGAGCCAAAGCATCGGACGCCTGTGCCAGTGCAGGACGAGCCCTGCGGTACGACAGGTATCCAATAGAGCCAACCAAGCTGACCGCGAAGAATGCGAAACACAACATCGCGTGTGGCACGTGGTAGTAGAAAATGCGGGAGACCTCCCCCTGCATCGCATCGTTCGGCGCCACATAAATCGCCTGATAGTACCCCCAGATCATCAGCAAAATAGTGATGAGCGGGAACAGTGTTAATGCAACTTTTTTCATACGAATTCCTGTGCGAATACGCTAAGTTTACGCTCTCGCCAAATCGGCGGTCTCGACCAGACGGTGGATGCCCTATTCCGCATGAAACACCACATCAAACAGCAACAGACTAACCGTCGTGAAAATAATGTCGTACCCCGTCAGCATCTTGATCCATAACCACGGATCATGATCGCCCGTCAGCACGCCGTTCATTGCCTGCACCATCCCCAGTAGTGCCGGAATGAATATCGGAAACAGAATCAGCGAGAGCAGCAACTCCCGATTCCTGCTCCTGATTGACAGCGCCGCAAAGAACACGCCATTGCACACCAGCGCCCATGTCCCCAGCGGCAAGATCAGAGCCAATATCCGCGCATCGCCTGCAACCTGCAGGTTGTACATCACGAAGAAGAACGGCGCCAGCGCAACCTGCACCACCGTGACGAAGATGAAATTGACCAGTACCTTCGCAAAGTAGAGCTGCGCTCCGGAACTGGGCGTCATCCGCTGCGCATCCATCACCTGGTGCCGAATCTCCCGCGCCCACGCCTGGTTCAGCGCCGACACCGAAGCAAACATCGTGGCCACGCACAGCACCCCGCCCGCAATCTGCTGCGAGAAAGCGCCGCGCGGATCAAACGCAATCGAAAACAGCACCACCACGAGTCCGGAGAAGAAGAGCATCGACACGATCGCATCCAGCGACCGCCACTCAATCCGAAGATCTTTGATCAGGTGCGTCCAGAAAACGGAGGTCATGCGTGCTCTCCCTCCGCACCCAGTCGGCCCGTATCTTTCGTCAGGTCCGCCGTCGCCACCGGAACTTCCAGCGCCTCGGCCGCCTTCAGATAATCCTTCGGCTTCAGAACCAGCTGCGTCCCCCGCGTCCCCGCCGACACGCTGATCTGGTCGAACAGAATCACCGTCTCATCCACATACACCGGGTATGCTTTCTTCGCGCCGAAAACCGTCACGCCTCCGCGAATGTACCCCGTCAGCGGCTGCACTTCTTTCAGGGAAACCATCTCCGCCTTGCGCAACCCCGCCGCCCGCGCCAGCTTCTTGAAATCAAGCTCCGCATCTCCCGGAATCACAGCAAAGACGAATGTCCCTGAACCGCCCGTTGTTAAGAGGGTCTTGAATACCTGTTCCGGCGGCATGCCGACTTTCTTCGCAACCGAGATGGCAGAGAGATCTTCGGGATCCACTTCGTATTCGCGAAGCTCGAACGGGATATTCAGGGATTCAAGGAAGCGCGCGCCATTCGTCTTCATAGCGACGGGCTCCCCGGCACGCATTCCGCGACGCGACCGCCCTTCAGCCGCAGCACCCAGTCCGCAATCGGCGCGGCGTGCTCGCGCTGGTGCGTTGTTATCACAATCGTTCGGCTCGTGTGACGAAAGCCCGCCAGCAGCTCCACCATCTGGCGCGTCGACTCAATATCCATATTCGAGAACGGCTCATCCAGCAGCAGCAACTCCGGCACCGGCATCAGCACGCGAGCCAGAGAAGTCCTTTGACGCATCCCCTGGGAATACTGCCCCAGCGGCCTGCTCAAATTCGGGTCAAGCCCCACCTGCCGCAGCGCCTCTGCTGGATCCAGGCACTCTCGCCCCGGATAGAGGTTCGCAAAATATCTGAGGTTCTCCTGCCCTGTGAACTCGTCGTACAGCATCGGCGCATGGCTCATATACCCGATGCGATCCCGCACATCGTGCGGCTCCCCTTCGCCAAAGACCGTGACCTTGCCGCCCGTCGGCCGTAGCAGCCCGGCCAGAACTCTCAATAATGTGGATTTTCCCGCACCGTTCTCGCCGATCAGGACGTAGCACTTGCCCCGAAGTAGATCGACAGATACCTGCCGCAGCGCAGCAAATGACCCGAATAGTTTGGAAACATTTTCGATCCGGGCGCAAACGGTAGAACGGTCGGCCTCCGTAGCTTGCGCGGTCATTAATTACTTGCTGGCGAGCCCAGCCGTCTCCTTGCCAGCCTGCTCAGGCGTCGCATTCGCACGCGAATTACTCGCGGGCGCCGCCTGCTTCTGCGGCGTCATCCCGGGCTTCCCGCCACCCGGCTGGGCCGGCGCATACTTGCTCGCGCACTTCGCCTGCAATGCAGTTGCGTGGAACACTCCATCGCGCCCGATCGTCCCCATCGCCAGCGCCTGCGCATCATCCTTGAAGGTGTCCGGTGGCGGCTCCGATCCCTTGTAAACCACCGTCAGCTTCCGCCCCTTTGGCGCATTCGCGTTGTGGCTTTCAAATTCGTTCAGAACGAACGTGACGTGCGGCCCTTCCGATTGAATCGATCCGGGTTCCACAAACCCTTCTACCCGCAAATTGCTCGTGTATGCCTTATCACCCATCTTCACGAGCTCCGGCACCGTCACGTAATAGCTCTTGTTGGCGCCGTACGAGGTAAACGCCAGCCATCCGATGGTCCCCAGGATGACCGCGACCGCGAATCCGATCCGCACCGAATTGGAAGACTTCTTCATATCCTTAGCCTTACGATACGAGCGCCCATTCGACAAATCAATGGTCCTGACTGCCTCGGGCCCAACATCTGTGATCTGAATCACATTTTGGTGCTCGATGTTCGCCCCAAATGTGAGACGCCCCACACGCTCACTTAGTGAGCAGATTCAAGCGTTTGCGCTGCTCGGTCCAGGCACTGCGTCAGCACTCCAAGCTGCTGTGAAGTACGTCTCGCATCCTTAGCCTCAATCGCCTCGTTCACGCCCGGAATGACAACCGCCGAATACCCGGTGTATTCCCCAGGCGCGTAAATCGTGTGTTTGTACCATGGACGGTTCGGCAACCCTGCCTGCGACACCAGCGCCGTTTCCGTTGCCCGAAGCGTTGCATTGAACACTGTCAGGTCTGCCGGAGGGTTCAACTGCAGTTTGTGCGCATGCTCCGCCGCATCAGCGAACTTCCCCGCAGCAGCCAGCGCCGGCCCAAAGTCCAGCCCCGGCATGTTTGCATCCGTGGCCTTCCGCTTCGCCGACTCGATATAAGTCTTCACCTCGCGCGCATACGCCTCATAGTCGTAGGGCAGCACGTCCGTATCCGCCATGCGCAGTGCCTCTACCCCCAGCAGACGAGCCATCTGCTGCAGGTACACAAAGTGCGGATCGGCATTCAGCGTAAACCACGCATAGTTGTCGAACACCGAGTGGTAAACCCCATATGGTCCGCCTGATCCCACATCCGTAGACGGCACCCCCACGTGCTGCAAGAAAGGCGTGAAGTCCGAGCCTGACCCAAGGTCGCTCACATGCACCTCATCGCCCGGCTGTGGCGGAGCGTTGCTCGCACGGTGCTCATTCGACCCGTGCCGGTTCGCTCGCCACTCCTGGTAAACCGTATCGCCCATGGGGCTGGGCACCGCCTTCGCCACCTCGCGCATGAAATTCTTCAGCGACGGCACCGCCGACGCTCCAAAGTCCGGACCGCTCACCGCCACATCCGTATTGAAGTAGGCCACTGCATTCTTTAGCTGGTCCGCGTGCTGCTCCACCCACTCTGTCGACCCAATCAACCCCTCCTCCTCCGCATCCCAGCTGCAGAAGAGGATTGTCCTCTTCGGCTTCCACCCCTCGCGGATCAGCGTTCCGACCCCGTGCACCGCTTCCAGCATCGCCGCCGTTCCGCTGCTCGGATCCACCGCCCCATACGCCCATGCATCCCGATGGTTGCCGATGACCACCCAGCTTTCAGGCGACTCCGTTCCCTTGATCTTGCCCACCACATCCCAGATGGTTCGCCGCTCATAATCCTGCTGCGAGACGAGGTGTACCTTCACCCCGCCCGGCCCCAGGTGATAGCGGAAGGGAAGCGCGCCCTGCCATCCCTGCGGCACGCTCGCCCCCTTCATCGCCTTCAATATGGGGGCCGCATCTTCATAGCTCAAAGGAATCGAAATGATGTGTGGCTGGTTCCCCTCGGGATTCACGCGCGCGGAATCCGGCAGATTCTCTGTAGACGCCACATTCGGTGTCTCCGGATCACCGGGATACTTGAACAGGTACTGCACACTTCCACGCTGCACGCCGCTCTCCGGCCGCCACGGCCCAATCGGATAGGGATCGCCCTTAAAAAACCCATCGTCTTGCGGATCGCTGTAGATCAGCACCCCCACCGCCCCACGCTTCTCCGCGATATACACCTTCACCCCGCGGAAATTCGCTCCATACCGGACAATCACAATCTTCCCGTGCAGATCGATATGCTGCTTTTCGAGTTCGTCGAAGTCTTCCAGCCGCCCGTAATTCGCGTACACCACTTCGCCCGTCACATCGCCCGACCCCGATGACCCGTTAAACGGCATCACCACCTTGGGATTGTCATCGTAAGGATCGCCCTGCACATGCTCCCGCGTCGGTCCGCTCATTAGCTGCTTGCCGCCCGCGTCGAACGCCTCAACCTTCACAACCTTCGGCTGGTTCATCAGCACGCGATAGGGAACAATCTCCGTCTCCAGCCCCGCTGCTCTGAACTTCTGCGCTACATAATCCGCGGTCTTCTTGTCTTCAGGAGTGGCAGCCATGTGCGGCTCTGCCGTCAGCGTCTTCAACTCCTCGCCTGCCAGCTTCGCGCTCGGAACCGCCAGAAATTTTTGCTCGATCGTCGCTTCATTCGTGAAGTCCCGATACCCAAACACTGAATCCCTACCCGCCGTTGGCGAGGAACTTTGAGCCGTGAGGGTATTCGGAATCAGAACAGAACAAACCGCCAGAACTGCGAGTCCAAAGCGCAGAATCATCCAGTCATCCTTTTGTCGGAAGTTGAAGGAGAGCACAAACCAACAGTGTAATCGCCGAATCTGCACATTGTGTTGGGTCGATCTTTGCAAGGCGGATGCAGGAATGCCTCTGCACAACCCGCATGGAACCTTTTCCGATCACCGGTGGTACCCTAGGTGAACCGCAAAGACTTCTTTTCGCAAGGACGGCCCCATGAAGGGAAACGCAAAGGTTCTTGAACAGCTGAATAGTGCTCTTCGCGACGAACTGACGGCCATCAACCAATACTTTCTTCACGCTGAAATGGCGGAAAACTGGGGATACAAGAAGTACTCGAAATACATCAAGAAACAGTCAATCGACGAAATGAAGCACGCCGAACTTTTGATGGAGCGCATCCTGTTTCTCGACGGAACGCCGAGCATGGAACCCATGTCCTTGACCATCGGTAAATCCGTGAAAGACATGATCGAGTCTGATCTGAACCTCGAGCATGGAGCGGTCGCCTCGTACAACGAATCCATTCGAGTCTGTGTTGAAAATGGCGACAACGGATCTCGTGATCTCTTCATGAAGCTGTTGAAAGACGAAGAGGGACACGTGGACTGGCTGGAAGCACAGGTCCATCAGATTCGCGAGATCGGCTACGAGCGCTACCTCATCACGCAAACTGAAGGGGGATAAGGCCCGGATCGGGAAGACCCGGTCCTCAGGCCAAAGCACCAACTCAATCCAGAGAATTAGCGGGCAATATCTGCAAGCTATGGCTACGTGTAGCAACTCACAACCAGGCACTTCGCGACCAGCTACACTAGCTACTCGGAGCGTCCCCCCTGCCTGTGCGGCCCAAACTCAACGAAGAGAACCTCGCCGCTGCGTCCGATGAGCCGTCGACTCTCGCACAGGTTCTTCCAGAACCCGAAACGGCGGAGCTACCCCAGGTCATCCGCGCCCTGCGCAACCGGAACTTCCGCCTTTTCTGGGGCTGCAACTTCACCTCCAACGTCGGCAGCTGGATGGAGAACATTGCCCGCGGCTGGCTCGTCCTCACCCTCACCAACTCCGCCTTCTGGCTCGGGGTCATTGGCTTCGCGGGACAGATCCCATTCCTCTTCGTCACCCTCTTCGGCGGAGTCATCGCCGACCGCGTCAACAAACGCCGCCTGCTTCTCGTCACCCAGTCCGTCATGATGGTGCTCGCGTTCATCCTTGCCGGATTCACCTTTTTTCACCACATCGCTGTCTGGGGAATCGCTGCCATCGCCTTTGGAACCGGCGTAGCCATGGCGATGAACGCTCCCAGCTATCAGGCCCTCGTGCCCAAGCTCGTCAAGCGCGAAGACCTCACCAACGCCATCGCTCTCAACTCCGCGCAGTTCAACACCTCGCGCATTCTCGGTCCCACGCTCGGGGGCTACGCGATGGCCATCTTCGGTATGGCCGGTAATTTTCTCCTCAATGGCTTCAGCTTCCTCGCCGTCATCTGGGCTCTCCTCCGCATCGAGTACCCAGAAGAAAACCTCAATCGCCACCAGAGCCTCTGGCAAAGTCTTCACGGAGGCTTCGCCTACCTCCGCAGCAACCGCGAAATGTACGTCCTGATCTGGATGACGGCCTTCGCCAGCTTCTTCGGCTTCCCGTTTATCACCTTCATTCCCTACTTCGCGAAGGTGCAGCTAGGACTGAGTGAAGCCGGCCTCGGCTGGCTGATGGCATGCTCGGGATTTGGCTCGGTTCTCGGAGCGCTGACTGTAGCGATCTCTGGAAACATCCGCCATCGCGGGCGCATCCTTACGGGCTTCGGCGTCGCCTTCTTCACGGCGATCATCTTCTTCAGCTATTCGCACATCTTTGCGTTATCCGCGGGACTTGCCTTCTGTGAAGGCTTCTGCGGAATCCTGATGATCTCGTGCTTCAACGTCTCTATCCAACATCTCTCATCCGACGAGATGCGCGGCCGCACCATGAGCATTTACGCCACCAGCTTTCTAGGCCTTCCGCCCATTGGCTCTTTGCTCGCCGGCGAACTCTCCCGCCACATTCCAACCGGTCACGCGCTGGCCGCTATGGCGGGAGTCTCGTTGTTATCGTTTATCGCCTTCTATGCCTTCTCCGAACCGCTCCGCAACTTCGATTGAAAGGAACAGTGACTAGTAGGTGACAAGGAAGAGATGGTGAAAAGCAGGTAGAAAGCACCGGGGCTCGAATCCTCGGTTTTTGCTGACCACTTATCACTCACTGACTTTAAGCCACTGGCTGCGTGCAGTGTGCGCACCGCGTTGCGTCGATTGCGATATCGCTCTTGCACTGCGGGCACTTCTTCGTCGCGGGTGGCTCAACCACTGGCGGCTTGAACCGCGCCATGATCTTCGCCGTCGGCATCACGATAAAGACGTACACAACAAAAGCCACAATCAGGAACGAAATAATCGCGTTGAAGAAATTTCCGATTTTGATGACGCCGCTTCCAACATGCACAACCACGGCGCTGAAATCCGGCTTGCCCCCGACCGCAGCAATGAGCGGATTCAGAACGTCAGCAACGAGCGAATTGACGACACTGGTGAAAGCCGCACCAATAATGACCGCAATAGCCAGGTCAACCACGTTCCCGCGAAGTACGAAATCACGAAAGCCTTTGAGCATCTGCCCCTCCTGGTTTGTTTTGCACTTCCGCCATTGCTTGTGAACCTAACATCGCAAGCAATCAGCCCGGGCGGCACTTTGGCCCATGCTACACAAACCAAAGGAATTTGGAATAGTGAATTTCTAGCGGATCGCTAGATTTTCATCTCACCGGTACGCCACCAGAAACACAATCAGCATGAGGATCACAAGATCCGAGTACAGCAGGATCAGCACTCCGGCAGAATACAGGCTCCACTTGTCGCGCATGCATCGGCCTGTCTCCGCCATTCCCCACGCGCCCGCAAGCAGCGCAAGAATCTGCCACGAGGACCCATGCAGATTCTGGATGTGCGGAAATCCCGCCAGCAGCAGGCTCGTGATGAATGCCGTCAGTGACAACACAATCCCGCGCACAAGCGATTTCTGGCGCAGCCGAAATATAGTCAGCGGGGAATACACGACTTCTACAACTGTAGACAACGCGACCTTACCCCGCTACCGGCTCCATCTCCCGCAGCGACTCCGCGTAAGGAGCCCGCAACACACCACGCTCCGTAATGATCGCCGTGGTGTACTTGGCTGGAGTCACATCGAACGCTGGATTGCAGATCCCCACATTGTGCGGCGTCAACTGCTTCCCTCCGTGATGCGTCACTTCCTTCGCCGAGCGCTCCTCAATCGGAATCGCATCTCCGGTCGGAGTCTCCATATCGATCGTGGACCAGGGAGCCGCGCAATAGAAAGGAATTCCGTGCTCTTTAGCTAGAATCGCCACGTTATACGTGCCGATCTTGTTGGCAAAGTCGCCATTCGCCGCAATCCGGTCCGCTCCCACAACCACAGCTTTGATCTTCCCCGCGCGCATCAGGCTCGCCGCCATGTTGTCGCAGATCACGGTCGTCGGAATGCCGTCTTCCATCAGTTCCCATGCGGTCAACCGCGCACCCTGCAGAAAGGGCCGGGTCTCATCGGCGTATACGTTGATCTTCTTGCCCATTTCCACCGCGGAACGAATCACGCCCAGCGCCGTTCCATATCCGCATGTCGCCAGCGCTCCCGCATTGCAATGCGTCAGAACGCCGCCGTCGCCCGGCAGCAGCGCTCCGCCATGTGCACCCATCGCCTTGCACGCCGCAATGTCTTCGTCGTACATCGCGTGCGCTTCCGCCAGCAGCTTCTCCTGCACCTGTTTCATCGTCGCGCCACTCGCCGGCAGGTCACCGAACACCCGCTTCATCCGGTCGAT
>DATNFD010000025.1:0-30718 GCA_035606555.1 Occallatibacter sp. | reverse complement strand
ATGCCGAATCGTTTTTAACGCCGCGATTGCTTCAGAATACTTGCCCTCTTGACGGTAGTAGCCCGCCATTGCCCGCTCCACTTCGGGATTATCCGGCGCATGTTTCCGGGCGGCCTCAAGGTATTTTGTCGCCATGTCGGGTTTTTGCAGGTGCTCATAGCTGATGGCCAGCAGGAGTTCCGATCGAGCATCGGGATGAGCACGTTCGGCGCGTCCCAGCGCATCAACCGCCGAGTTGTAATCGCCGGCGCGCATGTACAGGTCGCCCAGAACGAGCGCATCGTTGGCGCGTCGCGGGTCCGCCGCAAGGACTTGCTTCAACAGCTTCTGCGCCTCGTCGTTTTTGCCCATTGCCGCATATGTCTGCGCCAGCCCAGAAAGTCCCTCCAGCGATGAAGGGCTCAATCTCAGGCCTCTCGAATACGCGTCGGCTGATTGCTGGTATCGCGCATTCAGGCGCGCAGCATACCCGACCAGAAACCAAAGATGTGGATCATTGGGCGCCGCTTGCGCCGCGCGCTGCGCATACTCAAGCGCATGCCCCTTATCGCCGCGCTGCAAGGCCTGTTCTGCGGCTCGACCAAGTCTCGCGTTTTCGATATTTGAACCGAACCCGAGATTCGGCTCTTGACCTTGCGTCTGTTTTTGAGATTGCTTCTGCCCTGGTTTAGAGTTCTGGTTAGAATTTTCAGGTCCGATCTGATACGTCTGCGCGTTTGAAGTGCAGACGACGGCGAGCAATGCCGCGAAACAGGCATAATTTAAGGATCTAGCTTTCAGATTCAAAGAAGTTCACCCAGTCCGCTCTTTCACTGCAGGAGTTCACACAGCCCGCGAACTCACGGTTATTTTCTTTAGATTCCAGAATGCGTCACAATGTTGGCTGATCCGGTGAGCAATGCCTCAATCGCATCACCGTGTGTTTTCCGCGATTTTGCCTGCTCCAAGCAACCGATCCCGCCCTATCGTGAATCGAAGGCAAAAGGCTCACACATACCGGGGGGCTTGCAGCGCGGTTTTACATCATGGCACCGAGCTAGTTTTTCCCGAAAGAACAATCCATGAGAGGAACCTGTGCAGAAAGCTGAATCGCACTTTTCCAGGCGGCCTATACCGCTTTCCTTCATCTTGATGGCAGTTTTGCTGGTTCATCTGCCGCTTCTAGTGATGAAGCTGCCGTTGAAATCGTACGACACGAATCAACACATTTTTTTTGCGTCCCATTACCTGCACCACTGGTTCGATCCCTGGAACACCAAATGGTACGCGGGTTTCTCGCAGACGACTTATCCGCCGCTGCCTCAGCAGTGGATCGCAGTGCTGTCGCACATAACGGGACTTGAGTACGGCTACATGGCCGTCCAACTCATTGCGATTCTCCTGCTTGCGGTTGGTGTCTACCGGTTTTCGCTTCTCTGGGTGTCGCCCCGCGCGGCCTCTTTCGCGGCACTGGCGAGCGTGTTTCTTGGGTCTGAAAGCTTTCTGGTTTACTCGGCCGGCCAGCTTGCCACCACGTCTGCGGCACCTATCTACTTGAACGCACTGCCGTTCCTCTTTGAGTGGATTCGATACGGACGGTGGCGCGCTTTCATCAAGGCATCGGTCCTGTTCACGGCCGCAGCGGCGGCGCACCATGCCACCCTGATTTTCGGATCGTTCTTCTTTGCGTTGCCGGTTGTGGGGCTCGCCATCATGGATCGCCACGAAGGAGAGGAGTCCGAGCAGTCTTCCACGGCCGCGCTCATTGCACGCACCGTCGGTATTGTCGTCATCGTCACGGCGCTGATCGTGGTTGTGCTATTGCCCTTCTGGATTGCTCTCATTCACTACCCGGTCACGCAGGAGCCGATTCCGCACGCCAGTCGTGCCAACTACATCCTCAATCCATTCTGGGGAATCAACTACTTTATCGTTCCCTACGGCGCAATGATATTGGCATTACCGTTCATCTTCTGGCGAGGAGCCGCTGTATCGCGGCTGCGTCCATTGCTCCTCGGCTTCTGGCTCGCCATGCTTGTTGGTCTGGGCGGAACAACTCCTGTGAGCCAACTTATTCTCCGTCGCGCCGGTGAAGTCATCACCATGGAGCGCTTCAGCTACTGGGCGACGCTTCTCGCGCTCCCATTTATTGGGTTGCTCATTGCCGAACTGGTCGACCGCTACCGCACGAAAGCGGTTGCCCTCATTTGCATACTGGCCGCGTCAACCTGCGGACTCGCAGTCGCCTGGTCCACAATCCATCCGCCGGACGCGCAGGATTTCGACACCAAGCCTGTCGCAGATTGGCTGGACCGCGACGGTCACGATCACTATCGCTACATAACACTGGGCTTTGGCAACAAAATCGCGCGTCTTGCTATGCAGACCAATGCGGGCAGCGTCGACGGTGAGTGGAACTCCGCCCGTCAACTTCCCGAACTCACGGCTCACGGCGCCGGCACGCTCACCAGTTCCAAATTCTTTGGCAAGAACGGCATCGATGCTCTGCGCGCCATGCTGGAGCACGCGGATCACTATGGACTGAAGTGGGTGTTTGTAAAGGACCACTATTACGATCCGCTGCTGGCCTTTGCCGGATGGCGGCCTGTCGACAATCTCAATGACCACACCATCATCGTCTGGAGCAAAGACGGGGTGCCGCCCGCAACTCCTCTCAACGCGCCCCAGATTCCTCCACACTGGCAAGGGTTGATGTGGGGGATCCTCCCCTTCGGCAGCAGTATTCTCGCACTGCTGGTGTTGCTGATTCCGGAGCGTCGCCCTTTGGAGAGCCGCATCTCTTTCCCTTCTCCAGCCGAGGAGGAATACGTACCAGGGAGGTTGGCATCGTGAGCAACGGAGGAGGACGTCTGCTGGCCGTTGTACTCGCTGGCGCAACGATAGCTCTCATCGCAATCGGAACCCTCTGGCCGAGCAAAACTGCTGCCGCTTTTGCCAGCGGTCCGGAGTTCAGTACGTCGGCCGGTACACCCGAAGCGGCCGTGCGCTCACTTGGCGAGCAGATCCGCGCCAAGGCGTATGCGCGTGCCTACGAAAGCCTGGCGAACAAAGGTGAGTTCAGCGAGCAGCAGTTTCATCGCGATCTCACGAGCGCCTGGCCCGATCTTCGCACCTACGCAAATCTGAGTGAGTTCCAGGTCCAGCCGCTCCATGCCACGGATACCGACGCTATTGTTCGTTTCAAAATGCAGTGGTCTACCGTTGTCGGTCCTTCGTACAGTTCGCGTGACCTTCACCTGGTGAAGAACGGAGGCAAGTGGCAGGTTGAGTGGCCGATTGAGAAAGAGCCGGTTGTTCCTCCCCAGGTCATTCCGGTCAACTATCTCCGCTGGGACGTCATTAACCGGACTTCAGCTGATGATTGGGGCGCGCAGGACGTCGAAGCGCCGCACGTGCGCATCGTTGACATGCACCCGGTACAGCGCGCCGATGGTCTTGTGCTGCTCGGCGAGTTGCTCAACGAAGACGTCATTCCCGCGTACGTCTCGGTGACGGCAACTCTGCTGTCAAAAGACCAGAAGCCGATCGACACTGAAGGCAGCTTCGATGAGATATCCCATCAACTTCTTCCGAAACAAGTAACGCCGTTCCTCATTCGATTCCCGAACATCAATTTGTCGCAAGTCGGCAGCGTGCGCATGACGCCATTCTCAACTCTGATCTCCGCCTCGGCCGATCCCGTGATTGAAATTCAGAATGAGAAGCTCACTCCCGCACCCGATGCGTCGCTCACCGGCCAACTAACGAACCAGAGCGGGCAAATTGCGAATGTTGCCCATGTGCTCGGAACCTTCTATGACAAGTCCGGTCAGGTTGTCTGGGTCGGCGACCAATATGTCGATCACGCTCTGCTGCCGCAGACTCCGGTCGCATTCAACATTCACATTCCCGAAGACCTGGCCAAGAAAGTCAGCAGTGAGCGCACCGTTGTTGCTACGTACAGCTTCGGAGGGGCTCAGTGAGGGCAGCAATTCCAACTCTCATTAGCGGTCTCGCTCTCGGTATTGTCTCAGCTCTCGCTCAGACAGGAGATCTGAATCTCCCTAAGAGCATCGCAGCCGGAGCGGCGTTCTCTATCCAGAGCGCTGGAAGCGGCAAAGGCACGCTCTACATCATCGGCCCGGCCCAAATGATCAAAGAGGATGTGCAACTCGGAGGAAACATCGAGATCGCAACGGGCTCGCTCTATAACGCCGGCCACTATTCAGTCTGGATTACCTCCAACTCATCGACCCAATCCGGGGCGATCGATGTGTTGCCCGCTCCAAAAGCTTCTGATCTGACGTTTATTGCGAAGCCTTCGCGATTGCCAGTCTCTCTGCACAACGGGATTACAGGGTCCGCCTACGTCTTCGACTCATACGGCAATCTGATTACCAAGCCTTTGCAGGTCTCGTTCCAGCTCTCTAATCCTGGCAGCGCTCCACAAACCCGTACGGTGGAAACCAAGAACGGTGCGGCGTGGACTCAGATGGATTCTGCAACGCGGGAGGGCAAAGCCCAGTTCGTCGCGCGCGTTGGCGATATTTCCAGTACCCGCATCGTCGGTCAAGTGCCCGGAGATCCGTGCACGATCAGAATGAGCGCAAAGCCGGCAGGGAACAAGATTCAACTCGTCACCGACCCTGTTCGCGACTGCAGCGGTAACCCAATTCCTGACGGTACGATCGTGACTTTCACTGAAACCTACGACGAAAGCAAATCCACTGTGGATGTGCCCCTCAAGAAGGGAATCGCATCAATCGAAATGCCGGCCCATCGCGGCGCGACTATTTCCGTGGCAAGCGGTGTTGTCCTCGGAAACCAGATAAGGTGGGCTGAATGATGCTGAAGAGCCTGCTTTTTGTCTCGGCATTCAGTACCGCGCTCATGGCTTTTGCGGCAGATGAACCCGCGATCCACGTTCAGCAGCCGCACCTGCAGGGCCCGCGCGAACTCCAGGACCAGACGGCAAAGGCTGTGGTTCAGGACTATATCGACTCATGGCAGAGCATGAACAAAGCTCTGGATCAGAACCGTCCAGACCTCCTTGACCGCGACTTCATAGGCGCCGCCAAGGAGAAACTTGCCGCCACCATCAAGTCACAGCGCGCGGCAGGCGTCCACACGTCCTATCGCGACCGTTCCCATAACGTTCAAATCTTGTTCTATTCGCCTGAGGGGCTTTCGATAGAACTGGCTGATGACGTGACCTATGACGTGGAAATGTCAAGTGGTGGTAAGTCTGTGGGAACACAGCAGGTAAAGACCAGGTACATCGTCGTCTTAACGCCTACGGAAGTGCGCTGGCGAGTGCGCATTTTCCAAGCTGACACACAATGAATTCTGGATTAATTGCATCTAAACAATTTGGGCCGGGTGATCAAAACCCCTTTTCAATGTAAGCGCAAGTGAAAGGAGACCACCCAATGCGATCTGACAGGAGTTGACAATGATCTCAATAGTCATACCGATTTATAACGAAGAAGAGCTGATCGAGCAATTAAACGAGGCCCTTGCGAGCGCGTTAAAGGAGGTTGTTGACGACTGGGAAGTTGTCTACGTCAACGATGGTTCAACCGATTCCTCGCTTGAACTGCTGCGAGGATTGCAGGCTACTGATTCACATGTAGTCGTAGTTGAGCTATCCCGGAACTGGGGTCACATGGGGGCAATCAACGCCGGTCTGCAAACGGCGCGCGGACGCGCCGTCATTCTGATGGATGGCGATTTCCAGGATCCCCCCCAGGTTCTTCCTCGGATGATCGATGCATGGCGCAAAGGCGCTGAAGTGGTGGTCGGCGTGCGGCGAAGCCGCCAGGAAAGCCGCAAGCTACTCGCATTCCTCTTTCCCTTGTTTTATCGGGTCCTCGGTTCTCTGTCGGACTACCCTATTCCTTTGAACGCTGGCATATTCAGTCTCATGGACCGCAAGGCGCTGGACGCAGTTCTTGCTCTTCGCGAGAAGAACCGCTACCTGCCTGGTCTTCGTGCCTGGGTCGGTTATAAGAACGCAATCGTCTACTACGATCGGCAGGATCGCGCCGGCGGCGACGGCAAACTCTCATTCATCAGCCGTATCAAGTACGCAATGGATGCGATTACGAGCTTCAGCTACAAGCCGCTTCGCCTCAGCTTTGGTCTTTTTGGCGTCACTACTTCACTCGCTCTGCTGATGGCCCTCTCGATGTTTGTGGCACCGAGCGCCGTCGCCACCGCAGCGTTCGGCATTGCAAGCTCTGTATTCTTCGTAGGTGGGCTATTGTTGCTGTCCGTCGGCATTCTGGGCGAGTACATCGGCCGGATCTATGACGAAGTGCGCAATCGCCCGCTGTCTCTGATAAGCCAGGTACATCGGCCCCAGGTCAGCATTCAGACCGAGTCCGGCACGATCGAAGTGCCAGTCGGGAGTTACGGTGTAGCCGGCAGCCTCGCGATGCAGGCGGTCAACTTCCAGGAGCAGGACGCGGCTTAGGCCTGGGTTGACTCACGGGCCCTGTCGCTTCGCGATGGGGCTTTTCTTTTTTGCCCCGATGGCATTCTTGAACTGCGTCAAATAGCTCCAAGCAGATTTGGACGAATATTCCGCGGCTTCAGCTGCTGACAGACGGGAGCCTGGACCAGTGTGGCGTATCAGTGAGCCGGGCAAGTTGGCCCGAGCGCACTCCGGACTGGATTATGTCACCGACCACCACTTGGTCCCGACGGTGCACCGGCGCCCTCAGCTGTAGACAGGGGCTTCATCTGGTTTCCGCAGTTCGGAATCCCGCGCTCCATAGCCGTTCCTTCCTCATAATCGTTCCAGGTATCGAGCAGGATGAACGGCGGCACCTGGCCCGGAGGAAATTGCTTCCGCCAGAAGTTGAAAGTGTCTTGGTAAGTTTGGCCGCAGCGCGCTGAAATGTGGCGATTGAGTCCCCAGGACGCCTTGCTGTCGTCGAATGTAGACCATGCGCCGCCGACGATCATTTTGTCTGGATGCTTGGTCTTCATCGTCTCGTAGAAGTGACTCAGGTATTGCTCTCCCCAGTCACTTCCGTCGGGAGCCCAGCCCTTATCTCCGGGATTGACCCACGCGTAGAATCCGTCAAACGCATTGGCGTACTGCCCCGGCAAATTCTCCTGAATCAGCAAGGGAGCGGGATCCCACGTGTTCACGACCGCGCGTACCTTGTCCCAATTGGTATGACCGCCCTTGGGAAAAATGAAAATCATGGGGTGTCCCTGGTATGTGAGGTATGCCGGGTATCCCTCTGACTTCGTTGTCAGATACGTGTCGTGGAACGTCGTGAAATCCGCGATCGCCACATCGGTCGCGTCTTCCTCGTGATTGGTCTCGTCGTACATCATCGCGACCTGAAAATGATTCTTCGCGGCAGCTTTCTGCATCTCAGAGTAAGCGCGGTCAATGAACGGCTCGCGATCTCCGTACCAGTCCACGACGAAGCCTGTGATTCCCATCGCCTTCGCCGATTTGATCTGGCGATCGATCACCTCCGGATCTTGCGACGAATATCCGACAGAAATGTGCCGGGGATGTCCAAACCACGCTTCATAAACTGCTAAGACTTGTGGCGTCGGACCCGTGGCTTTGTATTTCAGTTGAACTGGGGCATCCGCAGCCGAGCTGAGACACCCGTGCGGAAAATACAAAAGGAGCAAAAGTGCACTTAAACGGTTCAGCATCAATACAGAATTAGAAGCCCCAACTTCGCTCGCGGTTGCAGCGAAATTGTGTTAGCTCTTGCAGTTCCCGGCGAGCAGCCAAGCGGTTGTTTATAGCATCCGACTAATAGCGGCCGTCTCAAGAGTCTATGCCCCAATGTAGCTGGAGACGAGACCGCTCCATATTCATAGAAATCATGGAGTTTCGGTGGCCAATTCCGTAGTGCCAAGTAGAAAGACCCTGCAGGCACGAATTGTCTCAGGCAGCATTGTCCTCCTCTCGGGCTCGGGCCTGAATACTGCTATAAATCTTGCGTATAACATCGCTGTTGCTCGATTTCTGGGACCCAAGGGCTTCGGACATGCGACGGTCATTTACACGATCCTTGTACTCTTGTCCGCGATCACGCTCGCCTTCCAACTCATCGCAACTAAGATCGTTGCCCAACAGCCCTCCCCAGAAGCCAAATCGGCTGTCTATCGACTTTTTCATCGTGCCTCATGGATTTGCGGGATCGTTGTTGCGCTGGGTCTTGTTGTCTTCCAAGGTGGCATTGCCGACTATCTGAATCTTCCGGCGGCGAGCCTCGTCAGCATCATTGCCATTGGAGCTGCGTTCTATGTTCCTCTCGGCGCGAGGCGCGGATATATACAGGGCTCATGCGGATTCCGCAATCTGGCCGCAAACCTCGTCACGGAGCAGACAGTTCGACTCCTCGGCTCCCTTGCATTGATCTCCATGGGCTGGGGGCTCAAGGGAGTGATTGCGGCGAATTCAGCAGCAATTGCGATCGCTTACTATACGGCTCGCGTCAAACTGACCGGTCGCGCGCCGGTCCCGATCCGCTTCTCACATGCAGCACATGAGACGTTCCAGGCAGCTGTCTTCTTCTCCGGTCAGATGATCATCAACAATGGCGGCATCGTCCTCGTCAATCACTTCTTTCTCGCTCGCGAAGCCGGATACTACGCGGCGGTGGCCATGGTCGGACGCGTGATCTTCTCGTTCTCGCAGGCTGTCGTGAATTCCACTTTCCCGCTCGTGGCTGGTACGAGCAACGAAGAGAGAAGAGATTTGCGCGTCATCGCCACAGCCTTGCTGCTCGTTCTCGGGGTTGGTGCTGCAATCTCGGTGGCGCTTTGCATAGCACCGGCGGAACTGTGGACGCATCTGTTCGGCGCAGACTTTGCGATCGCAGGCAAATACAACCTGCCTTACCTTCTCGCTCTGTATGCCCTCGCGACGGTGATCTACTCGCTCGCTGGTGTCATTATCACTTTCGAGATGTCCTACAAGATCGCGAACACCAGCTGGGTTCAGCTGGCATTCAGCGGAGTCCTGCTGGGAGCAATTTCCATCTTCCACTCGTCATTGCGTGAGGTGGTGCTCGTTCAGCTTTTCCTGATGGTTCTGTTGTTCGCTTTTGTGGCCATACCGTTCCTCATCAACTCGTTGACCGATCCGAAGGATATTCTTGCCCCCGGGGAATGCCGTCCCTTGCGCTTAATCCGCCGCATCTCAGAGGATGCAACTATTGCTGAGTTTCTGAAGAGCGACTTCCACGTCCCGGCATTTCGCGACTATCACAAGACACTGAGTCACATCGTGATGAACCCGAACTTCGGAGATCCGGAAGAGAATGCTAAGCGTCGAGCTCTTTTCTACATCCGCCATTCATATCTCTGGAGAGAGATTCCGCAGGATACGGAATGGTATGAAGTAGACATAGCGTACGAAGATCTGGCGGCCGTCCGCATGTTTCCGCGAGCACAGTGGCGCAAGGTCGCCAATGGACGCTTCTCCTGCCTCCAGATCGCAGAAGGTCTGCAAAAAGACCAAGATCAGGTCGATTCCGCATTTGTTGCGAAACTCCGCGCGATCGGGAGCCGGTTCAATGGCGACGATCCCGGTCTCAATGCGGTCATTCTTATCGGAACGAGCGAGGCTGAACCGCTTACGGTTATTGACGGGAATCACCGTCTGACAGCGGCTCTTATGCATTCGCCCAATGCCATTACAAAACTGCGTTTCATCTGCGGACTCTCTCCCCGCATGACCGAATGCTGCTGGTATCGCACCAATTTGATCACGCTCTTTCGATATGCGAAGAACGTCCTTACGCATTCCACGCGGAATCCGGCAGCCGAACTTGCGCGAATGTTGTGAAATCGATTTTTCAAGACACCTGTAGAGCCAGAAGACGCCACGATAAATCAACGAAAAAGGAAATCAGGTTATGAGAACGAAAGTCAGGTCCGTTGCGGTTAGAAAGTTGCCCCAAAGCATCTCCGGAGCGCAGCGGCCAAACGTCTATCAGGACCTTGAAAGCTGCATCAATGTCGATCGGCCCGCAGTTGTGCTCGATTGCTCTTCGGTTCAAGAGTTCGACAAAGCCGCAATCCACCTGCTTTTGTGTTGCCTTGAAGAGGCAATGAAGCGCAACGGCGACGTTCGACTGGCAGCTCTGTCTCCTCAGGCGACCTCGGGTTTGAAGATAGCCGAGGTGGACTCCCTGTTTCAGTGTTTCGAAAATGTCAGTGACGCAATCGACAGCTTCCACAGGCCTCAGATGGATTTCATCCAACTCGAGAACCCGGTGCCGGAGAGTCAGAAGTCGCGGATGAACGCGGCGTGAACGTGAAAGTGAGGAAAGCGATGTTGAAAGATGATGCTAGATTTCGGCTAAACGGCAGCCATGGTTTCGCTGTTGGCGTGAAGACCCCCCTCGTTGTATCGATATGCGCATTGCTGCTCGTGCAGCCTGCAGTCGGAATTGCGCAGGAACCCGCACCGCAGAACCAGCTGGCAAGTGGGACCCAAACAGTAGAGATCAGCAGCTCGCAGCCGCCATCATCCTTAGACGAGCTACCCTCCGCACCGGTTCCACAATCATCTCCGCAGCCAGTGCAGGAGCAGACCTCGCCTGCCAAGCAACCCGATATGTCTCAGCAGCAGAATCAACCCGCTCAGCAACCAAATACCCCGTTGCAGCCAAACGCGCCACAACCACCGGTAGGTACGGCCGCCGCGCCCTATGAGAAGCCCACTGGTGTTTCGGGCTCTCGACCCGCAGGCGCTGCAATTGCGCCCGCAAAGCAGCGCCGTGTACGAGCGATCGTGATCAGTTTGGGATTGATACTGGCAGGCGCGGGAGCTATCGGTGCAGTCGCCGGCATGTCAAAGGCCAGCCACAGCCAACCTTGATCCAGGTGAACGCGCAGAGGCCGAAAACAACTATGCACAACTCATCGAGAGTTAGAACGATAAGCTTTTCTGGCGTCGATGGCGCCGGGAAGACCACTCAAATTGATAACCTGTGCGTCTTCCTGACTGACCAGGGTGTCCGTTACAAGGTCTTTCGTTTCTGGGACGACATCGCCCAACTCACAAATATCCGCGAGGGAACAGGTCACCGGGTATTTAAAGGAGAAAAGGGAATTGGACGGCCGGACGCCCCCGTCAATCGCCGCGACAAGAACGTGCGCGGCTTCCCGATGACTTGCATTCGGATGTTTCTCTATCTCGTGGATGCGGTCTCTACACGAAGAGTCTTCAAGCACGCCTTGCAGGGGGATGCCGAGTTGATCATCTTCGACCGTTACACATACGACGAATTGGCCAATCTCAATCTGAAGAATCCATTCGTACGCGCCTACGTTGGCCTCATCATGTGGCTGGTTCCCCGGCCCGATGTTAGCTTTCTGCTCGATGCGGATCCCGAAGCGGCCCGTGCCCGCAAGCCGGAGTACCCCATAGATTTCGTTCGCCTGAATCGTCAGGCGTATTTCGATCTTGATCGTCTGATCGGCGGCCTCACCGTCATCCCTCCCGTGGCGATCGAGGAGGCGAAGAAGCAGGTTGTAGATCATGCAGCGGCAATTCTGGATCGAAAGGATTCCGGAGGCCTCGAGCGGAAGCTGGATTATGAGCGCGCAAAGTCGAGAAAGACAGATCCAGCGCTTTCCTAGGTTTCAGATTCTTACAGGAAGCAGTGAGCCCGCCGGATACCATCCAGCGGGCTCATTTGTTCCAGCATCGTGGTCTTTTACCATCTGTGAATCGTCAAGTTGTCCATAATCAACTCCGCTGATCCGCTGCCGCTCGTGGCTCCGTCGAGCTGAACGTTGACCAGCAGCGTCGGCCTCCATCCCAGCTTGAAAGCGCCGAGAACGGTCTTATTGATCGGATGTGAGACTCCATCCACTGCTGCCGATTTGTAGGTAATCCAGCCCGTCTCATTGCGCGCGTAGCTGAGCTGAATGTGGTGCCACTGATTCTTGCCCCAACTCTGAACGTTGCAAGGCGCTGAAGTGTGGGCCCAGGTGTTCCATGGTTTCGTGGTCGTTCCTTTATTAATGGAGACGTCCCACGTTCCCGTCCATCCATCGCATTGCATCCCATAAAGAACCGTCGCACCAGTGGATATGACTTGATTCATATCGAGTTCCAAATTCTTCAATCCAGTGTCGCCCGCCGGTAAGTAAATCCAAGTGTCAAGGATGAAGTTTGTTGCGGCCTCGTCGTCCCCAAACGAGATGCTGTAGCGCTGCCCGCCGAAGTATTTATACGTCATCGCAAATTTGCGCGCCGCGCCCGTTCGTGAAGGAGAACTGGTGACTGCAGACCAACCGCTGGAACTTCCAGGCGTTCCACCGTCGTGAATGGAATACCATCCGCCAAATGTCTGAATACTGCTGACGCTGGCGGCACTGCTAGGAACTATCGAAGACGTGGACACAATGATTGCAACATCGGTAACGCAATGCGCGCCAGATACGCCCCATGCCTTTACATGCAGCGTGTGTCCGCCCGTCGGTGCCGAGACGGTAGTTGTGATAGCCGGAGCATTGAAGATTCTAGTATCCGGGCTGTTATCCAGAGAATAGCCGGTCGTGCTGACCTGTTGCCCGGAGCAAAGTGAAGTATAGGCAGACAGACTGAAAGGCGATTTCACGGTGCTGCCGTTCGCTGGAGCATTGATGATGACGCTGGCGATTGATGGGATTGCTGTCGAGACGAACAAGAGAACGGTGATCCAGAACTTCTGCGGGATTTTCATCGGTTTCTTCTCTTCGAATGAAATGGTTCGGTTCCGTTGGCGTTCAGGGCCTCACCAATCAGTGGGCCCGCCCTTTGGCGATCTCGGCTCGAGATTGAGGTCTTGTGATCCTCTTTCGCGTCCGATGTTCCGCTCCTGAAACTTCCCCCGCTTCAATTGGTGTTGCGCCAATTGCTGCCAGGGAAGGAGTTCTGCGCACCGCATTTTTGAAACAAAGAAATCCCAGCGGTTCTCCCCTGAGAACGCGGAGCGATTCAGCAGTTATGAAGGGCTGTTCTGAGACACAAGGCGGGGAAACGCCTGAGAGTACGACCCCAGCAACCTCTCGTTTCACTTTCCGGCGGATCGCGTAGTGCAATCCCGCCGGGCACGAATCGACTTTTCTGGCTCAAAACTGAGCCACCCGAATTTGGCTCTCATCCACAGAAAACCTGATCCGTGAGGCAACCAATCTCCAAGAGCTTTCAAAAAATATTTCATGTTTCATGCAGCCCCACAACCCCTTTTCTGCACCCGAATCCAAAAAGTCTTGGATCACTTCCGAGAGGGTGAACTTCCTACCCAATTGCGGTAAGAATTACCGGGAAATCCTGTGTTTTCCAATGTTTGTAGAAGATCGAGGTTCATAATTTGAGATTGCGCAGTGGCTCAATTCTGTTCTCGACAAGCGCACCAGCAATGTACCGCTCGACTTTGTAGCCTTTTTCGGATTCAGAAATCGAACAGGTCTTTCTCTTCCGTTAGCTCAGTCGGCAAGAATACGCATCTCAATAGACAGCGGACCCAGTACCTCATTCCGCTGGAAGAACCTATGTCCGATCAACGAGAACTTATGCGGCGCGCAATAGCGCTGTGCGTGAGCTTTGCAGCCGTCGCAGCCGGTGCCCTCAGCCTTAACGCTGCCACCTGTTCAACCCAATCTCAGATGAGCGCCACTCTACGTACCGCGTTTACCGGAGAGGCGCATACCGTTGCTGCCATTGTCCAGAGCGGAGACATCCAGGGGCTGCGTGCCAAGATACTACCGGCAATCTCTGGCGATTTCGATGGCATTGCAGCTTCCGTTACCAGCCTCAAGCCACAATTGCAGGGCGCAAAGATCACGGTGGATTCTCTGTATCTGCTGGATGCCTCGAAGGATGCACCCGGCGCGGAGCGTACGCAGTTTTTTTGCGGCTCCCCGATCGTCATTCTCACATTCAACGGCTTGCCGCCCGGTACATACGCACTCGCCATCCTGCACGCCACGGGCGTTCAGCACCCACAGCAAATTTCCTTGATCTTCGCCAGCGCTCCGGGAAACCAGTGGCAGATCGCCGGTTTCTACGCCAAGCCTATGATCGAAGCAGATCATGATGGCCTGTGGTACTGGACCTCAGCGCGCAAATCTGCGCAGATGAAAGACAATTGGACGGCGTGGCTCTACTACCACATCGCCGTAGGTCTTTTAAGTCCGGTCGACTTCCTCTCCAGCCCCAACCTTCAGAAACTCCAGCAGGAAACGGAGCAAGTCCACCCGAAAGATTTTCCGGCCGATAAGACGCAGGTGAGTCTCAATGCGCAAGGCACGGCCTTCAATTTGAGTGCTATTGACACCACCACTCAATTCGGGGGCTTGGACCTGGATGTCCATTACATTCCGAACGCCACGCAGGCTGCTCAACTCAGAACGCCCACTGAAGCTCGTAAGCAGGTAACGGACGTGATGACGGCTTTGCTGGCCCAGCATCCGGGTTTGCGGCAGGCATTTCATGGAATGTGGGTCCATGCCGATCAGGGAGACTCCAGCCTCTTTGCACTTGAGCTGCCGATGGAGCAGATCAATCCGGGTATGCCACAAGCCTCAAACAATCAGCCTGCGGTTCGATAGTGAAGCACTCGCTTGGTTCGCGGCGGCGGTGCGTAGCGTAAAGATTGTGATTTCGGGACGGCAGTCAAAGCGAAACGGAACGCCGACGCTGCCGATTCCGCGGTTTACGTACAGCTGCATCGAACCGACCTGGAACAGTCCTTCGACGTAATTGCGGCCGCCGGGTGGCAGGTGAAGCGCCCCGACAAATGGAAGCCGGATCTGCCCGCCATGTGTGTGGCCGCTCAGCACGAGCGAGACTGCCTGGCCTGCGGGGTGATCGCGCAACTCGTCCACATAATCCGGCGCGTGACACATCAGGATGACCGGTTCGCCCTTTCTGTTTCGAATAGATGAAGGGATCGTCTTGTCTGGATCGGGCTGCCCGCAGACCGGATCATCAATGCCTGCAATCCACATCCTTGATCCGTCTCGCTCCAGCGGCAGATAGGAGTTTCTGAGGACCGTGATGCCGTGCGAGGTGAGAGCTTCTCCAACATGCTCTTCTCCGAGCCAAATGTCGTGATTTCCGAAGATTGCATACCGCCTAGCGCATTCCAGGCGACTCAGCAAACTCCCGCACTGCCATGCGGCGCGAAGCGTCAGGTTGCGCGGCAATACCTCGGCGCTGACATAGTCTCCCGTGAGAAGAACCACATCGGGCTTGGCCCGGTTAATTTCTTCAACGGCTTCGCGCAACAGAAAGGGCTCAGTGAACTCGTCAAGATGAATGTCGCTGAGTTGCGCAACCCTCATCCCATCGAACGCGCCCGGCAATCCGGCGATGGCAAGTTCCTTGTGAACGATCTCAAGCCAGTGGCGTTCAAAGACGCCGGCATAGAGCGCGAGCCCCCCGGCACCCAACATTGATCCTCTCAAGAAAGAGCGCCGGGATACCTGCTGCCCCACAGCAGTTACGGTTGATTCCATGTATGTTTATCCGACCCTAGATATTCTGGAATACCGAACGTCCCGATGAGCACATTACGACGGTACTACTCGCAACTTGCCTGTATTTCGGACCACGATCGGTTTGTCGCACTGGTTTCTTTGATGCAATTCGACGGCCACTACGCCCCCGTGCTCGACAAAGGTTTTGCCTATCCTCGCAAATACCGGCATAGGGCACTTGCCGTGAATATCCGATGAAGTTTAGATCAATCGTTGGCTATGTAGAGATAACGCTTCCCAAAGTCTGGCAGGCTCGTAAACTGGAATGGCAAACCATGCACAAAGAATTGTTTCGCTCTTATTGCCTTCGCTCCAGCTTGATCGCCTTCGCTACGCTGACGTTGCAGCCGGCACAATTGAAGGCTGCAGAAGTTTGGGTGTCTATAGCATCGACCTCGTCAGGATCGGAGGCCCGCGCAGCGCGCGCATACCAGGCCGCGGTTCATCAGGGCCCACTCGCAGTGCAGGCCTTTCTCACTGACTTCCCCAAGGGAGCTGACCTTCATTTCCATCTCACGGCCGGCGTGTATGCGGAAACGCTGATCCGCATCGCCGCTGAAGATAAGGTCTGCATTGATCCGGTCAAAGCCGAGTTTGCGCATGACATCCAGGATAAGACATTGAAAGAGCCCTGCGTTGCGCCCCTGGTGCCGGCGACGGAGCTGAATGGAAGCAGCCTCACTCCCAAAGAACAGGATCTCTACGATCGCGTCGTAGATTCCTTCTCAATGCGCAACTATGTTCCCACGCCCAGCTACAGTGGACACGACCAATTTTTCGCGACGTTCGACCGCTTCGGCGGCCTCGACAAAGGCCACATTGGTCAATGGCTTGACGAGATCACGCGTCGGTCAGACGCAGAGAACAACCAGTATCTTGAACTCATGCACACACCGGCATTTGGACACGCCGCGCGCATCGCTCATGAGATTGGCTGGATTCCGGATTTTGCTCAGATGCGCCAGGCACTTCTCGATCACGGCTTGCGCGACGAGGTCGCGACAGATCGCGAAGAGATCCGCAAAGCCATCGAGATGCGCAACGAGATCCAGCACTGCAGCACGCCGCAGGCATCGAACGCATGCAAGGTACAGGTTCGGTTTATTTATCAAATTCTCAGGGCGTTCCCACCCGAACAGGTCTTTGCGCAAACGTTACTTGGCTTCGAAACAGTGCAGCAGGCCATTGAACAGGGATCGGATGATTGGGTCGGCATCAACTTCGTCCAGCCCGAGGACTACATGGTCTCCATGCGCGACTACACCTTGCACATGAAGATGGTGGAGTATCTGCATAGCCTCTATCCGAAGGTACACATCACGCTGCACGCGGGCGAACTTGCTCCCGGCATGGTTCCTCCCGAAGGCTTGAGGTTCCACGTTCGCCAGGCCGTTGAACTCGGCCACGCAGAGCGCATCGGACACGGCGTCGATGTGATGTACGAGAACGATGCGACGGGATTGCTGAAAGAAATGGCGCGCAGGCACGTGATGGTCGAAGTAAATCTCAGCTCCAACGATGGAATCCTCGGCATCACCGGTGACCGGCACCCATTCCAGTACTATCGAGCCGCACATGTTCCCGTTGCGCTATCCACCGACGACCAGGCCGTGAGCCGGATCGACCTGGGGCACGAGTATGTCCGCGCTGCCAACGATTACCATTTGAGCTACGCGGATCTGAAACAGATGGCGCGCACCGGCATGGAACACAACTTCCTCCCGGGCGCGAGTCTCTGGGCGGCTCCCGACGTATTCAGCACTCCGGCTGCGGCATGTAAAGGACAGGTCCTTGGTGGCCTCAAACCGTCGTCGGCATGCAGGACCTTTCTCGATGCGAGCGAAAAAGCGGCAGCCCAGTGGGAATTGGAAAGAAGATTCCGCGAATTTGAATCGAAGTTCTAAACTTGCCGGCAACGTTGATTCGTCGCATCCCCGCTCGTCCAGCTAAGCTGGTTTAGTTGGTTCCGAGGATTCGATGCCCTCCATTGCCTATCTTGAGTGCGCCCGCTGCCATGCTCACATCTCCGCTTCAACGCCGCAAACCGTCTGTCCTCAATGTCCCAGCCAACCCGCCGGGTCGCTGTTTGTGCGATATGAACTCTCCCATCTGGAAGGAACCGATCCGCGCCAGATCATCGCAGGCGATGCGGCCAACAGCACCTGGGCAGGTATGTGGCGTTATCGCTCGGTGCTGCCTGACGCCCTGCCAGTCACGTTAGCTGAAGGCTGGACTCCAATGCTGAAGAGCAAACGGCATCAGAGCGCGTTCGTCAAGGAGGAAGGCGCCAATCCCACCGGATCCTTCAAAGCGCGCGGACTCTCCATGGCCGTGACAATGGCGCGGCACTACGGCCTGCAAAAGCTTGCGGTTCCCTCTGCCGGCAATGCCGCGGGTGCTCTGGCGGCCTATGCTGCCGCGGCCGGGATCGAAGCGCATATCTTCATGCCGCGCGATGTGCCTTTCGCGAATTACGTTGAAGCCACTGCATACGGCGCGCATGTTCAGTTGGTTGATGGTCTCATCTCCGATTGCGCGCGCATGGTGCAGGAGCGGAAACAGCAGGAAGGCTGGTTCGACATCTCCACGCTGAAAGAGCCGTTTCGCGTCGAAGGCAAAAAGACGATGGGGTACGAACTCGTCGAACAACTCGGTTGGGAGTATCCCGACGCAGTCTTCTACCCGACGGGCGGCGGTGTCGGCCTCATCGGCATGTGGAAAGCCTTCGAAGAGATGGAACAGCTTGGCTGGGTGCGCGGGAAGCGCCCCAGGATGATCGCCGTGCAATCCACTGGCTGTGCGCCGGTAGCGCGAGCATTCGAGCAGGGCGCAACCGCCAGTGCCATGTGGCACGATGCGGCTACCTTCGCTGCGGGCCTTCGCGTACCAAAGCCCTATGGTGACACGATCATTCTTGACATCGTCCGCGCCTCCGATGGCCTGGCTATGGCCGTCAGCGACGACGATATTCTCGCATCCATCCTCGACTGGGCTCGCAACGAGGGGCTCTTCCTCTCGCCCGAAGGCGCCAGCGTCACAGCCGCCTACGACAAGCTGCTTGCCAGCGGATACCTCAAACCTGCCGAGCGCGTAGTATTGTTCAACACTGGCGCAGGTCTGAAGTACACCGACATGACCGCAGAGGCAATGAAACTGAAACGCCCGGCAGTGCAGTAGTCTCGATGGTGACTTCAACAACAACTCGATCGGCCTCGCAGAATGCGTCAGCTCGCCTGCTGCTTCCGGCGGGAGCTGTGTTCCTCGCTGCGGGCATCCTCCTCGGGTTCATTCACACGTCCGCAATCGGCATCTCTCTTCGCTGGATAGGAATCGCCGCATTCCTTGTGTCTACGATTCGCAAGTCTTCGCTGATGACGTGGACGTTCCTCGCCATGCTGGCGGGGGTCGAACTCGGCATCGATGCGCCGCATATTGCTGCACAGGTCCGTTTGCCTGGCGACTTGTTTTTGCGACTCATCCGCATGATCGTGGCGCCACTTCTTTTTGCTACCATCACCACCGGCATTGCCGGTCACAGCGAACTCAAGTCGGTGGGACGCGTAGCCATTAAGGCGCTCATCCTCTTCGAGGTGGTCACGACGCTCGGTCTCATCATCGGTGTAGTTGCGATGAATCTCTCCGGAGCAGGATGGGGAGTTGTTGTTCCTGCCGCGCTCGAAGGAGCTCCGCCCGCTGGCGCTCCGGCGCCGCAGAATTGGCAGGAGATCGTACTGAATCTATTTCCCAGCAACATCGCCGAAGCCGTCGCGCAGAATCAGATTCTGCAAGTAGCCATCTTCTCTATTCTCTTCGGAGCGGCGTTGGCCATGATCTCCGAACAGAAGCGCGCACCGCTCGTTAATGTACTGCAGTCGCTTGCCGAGGTAATGTTTCAGCTCACCCGCTTCATTATGTACCTTGCGCCTCTCGCCGCAGGCGCTGCCATTGCGTATACCGTCGGGAACACCGGCATTGCTACGCTGCTGCCGCTCGTTAAGCTCGTGGGGACCTATTACGTCGCGCTCACAGCATTCGTCCTGCTGGTGCTGGTTCCCACGCTTATGCTCTTCCGTGTTCCCGTCGTGAAATTTATCAGCGCAATCGGAGAGCCGGCAGCGCTCGGTTTTGCGACCACCAGCTCCGAGGCGGCACTTCCACTTGCGATGGAGCGCATGGAAGAGTTCGGCGTTCCGCGCTGGATTGTCTCATTCGTCATTCCCACCGGCTACAGCTTCAACATGACCGGCGGCAGCGTGTATCTCTCGATGGCTGCTATCTTCGTAGCGCAGGCGGCCAGCATGCATCTTTCCTTCGGGAGGCAACTCGCCATCGTGCTTGTGCTCATGGCGGCCAGCAAGGGGATCGCCGGGGTGCCGCGCGCATCGCTTGTCGTGCTTCTTGCAACCGCCAGTGCCGTGAATTTGCCCACCGCGCCCATTCTCCTCATCCTCGGCGTCGATACCCTCATGGACATGGGCCGAACCATGATGAACGTCGTTGGAAACTGCATGGCCGCCGCGGTTGTCGGTCAGACGGAAACGTCTGTCACAGCTTCTTGAACCCCATTCAATCAGCTTTGCGCCCGCGCGCTTTCGCCGCATTCTCCGCAATGGTATCGGCAATTGTTTTCTGAAGCGATGGAGGCATGTCATGGCTCATCTTTGGCAGAATGCGAAGTGTTGCACCGGGGATCATCGCTGCAACGTACTTGCCCGCTTCCTGTCGTACAGCGTGTAGGGAAGCGGGGAAGTTGCGCCCGTGGTCGCGGCCTTCACCACTGCCGTGAAGTCCGGCTCTCCCGCCGCATCGAACCTGGTCGACAAGCCGATATCTCGATTGTCAAATGCAACGACACGATAGCCGTGTTCCACCAGGTCCTCGCAGAACTTTGCATTACAGTCGATCAGTTGCATCGCCGTTCCGCCAATCAGCACAATGGCTTCGTGATCGGCAGGCCCGTGGCTTTCGTACGCCATCGCTATTCCGTTCGTATGGACCTTTCCCCGTTGATGCAGCGGGGCCGCATGGACGAATGTGACGAAGATGAGTCCAAGAATCATTCCGACGAACAGTGCGTCCAGATAGTTGATGAGACGACGACGCATAACTCCTCCTCGCGGGCGACATAGTCCCGCCGACGTTGAACCTCAAGTGTGACGAATAAGCGTGGTTAGGCCCGAGCCGCGTTCGCAGAATCTGAGGTTTTTCCCTGTTGATGATGAGCCGACGCTGCTAGGCTCGCGCAAAGCGACTGCGATAGTCCTCGAGGATCCACTTGCCAATGTCGAACGCCAACTGCACAACCACAATCGCGCAGACGACTACGAACGCAAAGTGAAGCCCCTCGTTGACCTGGTGCAGAGTCTGACCGTAACGCATTTGATCGACTGCTGGATTCTTCAGCAGCACGTAGCGGTGATCCTGAGTAGTGAGCAGGAAAATAAACGGGATAAGCCCGACGGCTTTGCTCACAATCTGTAAAAGGCGAGACGGGTGCTCCCACGTACCTCGGGCAAGCTCGATGCATTTCCACGCCACTTGCATGATGTTCATCGCGATCAGCAGCCAGTAGAAGGTCCACCAGGCCGGTGCCAGCAGGAACGGCCCGGCCTCAAGATACGCGGCGCCGGGTCCCATCAGCACAAATGGATGGTGCGGTATCAAGAGGAGCCAGCCGAGAAACAGGACGTCCATCACAACCTCGATGACCGTCTGTGTGAACGAGCGCGGCTTTCCGCTATGCTCACCTTTTTCCAGTGGCGGCAGACTGCTGGGATTCCAGTTTTGGGTGATGCCGGGAATTGGCGGGCACACTTGCGGATAGTGAGTGCGCGCGAAGTCGAACCCGGCAAACACTAGAGTTATCCAGGCGGCAACCTGTATCAGAGTGCCGGGTGTCCTGAACAGCGCATCCACTACGGCCTGACCACCGCCCTGCGTGAGAGGTGTTACCACCGCAGCGACAATCATGCAGATGATGAATGCCCAGAGCATCGCGATGCGCAGCACGTAGAAGTACATCGGGAACATGGTGGGACCGATGAGATACTGCTGCGGCCGATAGCGCGATGCCACGAGCATGGGGTGCCCCATCTTGCGCAGAAGGTCTTCAAACTCGCCCTGCGTGAGCGCGCGGCCTAACTCCGACTCGCGGTCTTCGATCTGCGACTCCATGTTGGCGCGGAGCTCGGCGACAATATCGTCCTGCCTTCGCAGCGGCAGGTACTTTCTTACGGCTTGCAGATAGCGTTCAAGGAGTTCCATGGTGGTGTCCTTACTTGGTCTCGGCATCGGTTGCATCGAGGATGCGGGAGACGGAGGTGTTAATCGTGTTCCACTCGTCCAGCAGACGAGCCAGAATCTGTTCGCCTTCCGGCGAGAGTCTGTAGAAGCGCTTATTGCGTTTGTCCTCTTCGCGCCACTCACTCGCCAGCAGACCTTGAGTTTCCAGGCGGCGGAGAAGAGGGTAAAGAGTGCTCTCGTCAATCTCCAGGCCGCGCTCAGCCAGGTCCTTGCGGAGCGTGTAGCCGTAGTGCTCCTCCCTAAGCTGTGCCAGGACGGCAAGCGTGAGGCAGCCCCGGCGGAGCTCGAGTCGGAGATTTTCAAACGTACTTTCAGCTACGGTCATGCTCGTTCCTCAGAATCGCTGTGCCAGCTAGTGCTGTGTTCCATACACTGTACTTCACATACTGTATGTCAACTAGTGTGTGGCGTCAAGTACATTTTGAAGATTCTTCATCTCCACTACACTCTTGGGCATGGACAATGAACGGATCCGCGAGATTTGTATGGCTTTACCGCACGCCGCCGAAACCGTGAACTGGGGCCATCATCTGGTTTACTGGGCGGGCGATCGGGAAATCGGTGGCAAGATGTTCGCCATGACCGACTTGGACGGGGCCGGAACCGGGGTTCTCTGGTTCCACTGCGGAGCGGAACGATTCGATGAACTCCTCGAGAACGACGGGATCGTTCCAAGTCCTTACCTTGCAAAGGCATTCTGGGTGACGCTTCAACGCTGGAGCGTCTTGCGACCTCGAGAGATCGATGAGGAGTTGCACCGGGCACACGCTCTGATCTTCGAAAAGCTTCCGCGGCGCACCAAGGCTGTACTGGAAATGCCTCTTAAAGAACGAAAAAAGCTCATCCGAGACCGAAAAAAACTGCTTGCAGCGCGGGCGAGCGACCCTCGATCCAATGCTGTGAAAGCCAGCAAAAACAGACCGGAAGCCTCGAAACGTACCATCAAAAAGAAGTAGCCGGGAACCGGCCAGGGTCGTTCACCGTACTCCTCCTTGAACGAGGTTGAGGCAGAGTTATGGTCAAGTTTCTGTTGTGGTGCATTCTCCTGATTCTGTGCTGGCCGCTGGCGTTGCTGGCCCTTGTCGCATATCCGATCGTATGGCTGCTGCTGCTTCCCTTCCGGATCGTGGGCATTGCAGTCGGCGGAGTTCTGGAACTGGTGAGCGCCATCATCTTTCTGCCGGTTCGGCTGGTTCGGGCGATCTAGCTTCCCCAGACTGTTAAGCAGGTGCAAATCTGCTTCCAAACTTCTTATGCGAGCTTGCATACCGCCCAGATGCGGCCAGCGCGGCTGCCGCAGGGTTGTACTTTATTCATCACTCAGTTAGCCACCCCAGGAACGACTTTTGCGTCCATAGAGGGTTGAGGCCCATTAGCCGGATGTGGCGGCTGATAGACCATCCCTTCACCTGAACGCAAGACAAGCATCCAAGAGGAGATGAAGATGCGGACAATCTTTCATCGAGCATTCCTGTTGCTGATCGCATTCGCCCTTACAGCAGCGACGCCGGCTTTGCGTGCACAGACAGATGTAGCGCTGAGCCTGTACGGAGCATTCCACGGAACAACCACTGGAAACGGAACGATCGAGAGTCCGGCAAATTCCGCCGGCGGCATCATCGAACTCCGCCACATCTCGAACCCCCTCGTTGGCTATGAGGCTACATACTCATATAATCGCGGCAACGAGACTTACAAGCCGGATTGCGGCGGATCGACCTGCACGGCTCTTACAGCACAGACCGTGAAGGCTGCGGCACACGAGGTGACGGCCGACTGGCTGGTGTCAGTCCACGCCGCGAATCTGCGTCCATTTGTACTCGGCGGCGTCGGAATTTTGTTCAATCAGCCAGACAGCAACCAGGCAGACACCGACAGCTCGACAAAAGGTGTGTTTGTCTACGGAGCAGGCCTCGACTGGGGAGCTCTCCCGCACCTCGGCTTCCGATTCCAGTACCGCGGCAATCTCTACAAAGCGCCGAACCTGACAAAGCTCTACACATCGACCGACAGGTTCACCCACACCGCGCAGCCAATGATCGGTGCCTATTTCCGCTTTTGAAAGAGCGAGCGCTTGGCTACAAGTTCAGCTCTCAACGCTTTTCGGACGGGGCTCTGCAGGCAGGATCCAGCAGAGTTTCTAACTTACGAGAGTCGAAGTGCGCCGCAGGCCGTCGTGCTACCTGCACATTGCGCGATTGTCCTGCGACGCGACGATCTTCCATTTGCCTTCGCGTTTCAGCCATGTATCTGTCCAGATCTGGCAGACTTTGACATTCGGGTGGGACTTGTCCTTACCAATCGCATGTTCGCTGCCGTACACGAGGGCGATGCTGTCTCCGAAGAAGCGCACTTTCGCATCATCAAGTCCGCAATCGTGAGCTGTGCGAACAGCCTTCTCGTCCCTCAGTTCATCGGCCTTGGTGAAGCGCTCGCCTTGCGGTGACGTACCTTGGAAGTCCTTTGCAAGTAGCCCGTCGACAACGCCGTTGTCGACGCACACGCCTTCGGCCCATTTGCGCTCCATGTCGATGATGTACTGTGCAGTCTTGTCATCAGCCGTAGCCCAGTGGCTTCGTTGCGCGCAGGCGGGGATGAAAAGCAATATGACGGCGAACGCGGTCACAAGGATTCTTGCAGGCAAGGATGGCATGCCGGAATTCTACACAAGCCCGAGTCATTGGCTTGAAATTCGGCATTACCCGATCAGATCAACCGCAGCGCGCGCTGTTTCTGTGCTTCGTACTCGGCTTCGGTCAGAGCGCCTGATTCGAACAACGCCTTCAGTCTGAGGAATTCCTCCGCGTCGGCCGTCTGGGAGTCGCGTAGGAGCGGAGTGGAGAGGACCTTCTCCTTCTCGGAAGCAAAGTCAGCACTCGAAATCGCCCCAGCGTCGAGCAGAGACTTCAACTTTTCCAGCTTGTCCAGAATTTGTGTGAGAGGCATTGGAGCGCCCCTGGACGCATTCACTAGCACCACATCCGAATGAGTTCCGGCGACAGTTCCTCCGGGTTCTCCACTTCGGGGAGCGACAACTCCGCCTACTGCCGCGGCTCCGTGCGAAAGCAGGTCTGTCATCGTGTCCAGGTTGCGATAGACAAGCGGGACAAGCCTTGCGATCGGGATCGCAATGAGTATCAGGAAGAACCATCCATAATAGTCCGGTGCTCGCCGAAACACGGCGACCGCAAGCCGCTGATAGGCCACCAGCGAATCGCCTGACGCATTTTGGATTGCAGCCGCATTCACCTGGCTGATCACCTGTCCCCAGGCATGGATGAATTCGCCATAAGAGCCTGAGGCTGGCGATGTCCTGGGCGCATTCAGGTTTACGAGGTCTGTGCGCCCGACGAAGAAGCAGGCTGCGGGTAATTCGTAAATCCTGTATGCAAAGATCAGAGATCCGAAAAGCGTGAGCTGTATGAGCACACTGGGCAGGAAGGTATAGCGCGGTGCGCTGCCTTTGACCATGTGCGCAAGTCGCGAGCCAAAGGCGAAGAGCACCACCAGAATCACGGAATCGATGATCGCGTCAGCCAACACGAGCGGGCTGAGCATCGAATCTCCGAGGAGCGAGTCGCTGATGGTCGCGCTGTTCTTAATCACCGGTAAAGACCCGATGATGCCGCGCAATATCAGCAGCGCAACGATGCTCACGCCTGCCTTGAGGGCTAATTTAGCTGCTCTCGAAGCAAGGGTGGTGAGATCCTGGGGCGGAATCGGAGAGGGAATTTGTTCCATTCAACCCCCTTCTGGAACGATCAGATCCAGAGACTTCCGGAGTGGCGCAGTCATCCGCTTTCAGACTGTCGCGCCAGCATAGCAGCAAATCCTGTCAGATTAAACACCGTTGCTGGAACTACGCGTTTGCCGGGGTCCGCAATTCGGCCAATGCGGCGGTGAGGTCAGTTGCAAGCGTCTTTTGCAAGTCGCTCGTGAGCTTGGCGGACTTGTGTGTGAGATAGAAGACGTCGATCGCGGTCTCTCCCTCTGTGTCGATGAGGGCCACCTCGATGTTACATTTGTGTTGGCTCAGGGTGAGCGCAATCTGGCGCAGCAGCCCCGGTCCATCCTGTGCCACAACTTGTAGCAGAGTCGAGTGTGTCGAAGACTCCGAGTCGAACTGGAGCCTGGTACCAACCTCGACCTTCAAACCGTTCGCACCGCTCATGTGTCGCCGCGAATCAAGCAGTTGTTCAACCGGAACTCTCTGCGCCACTACATCGTGCAGATATTCAAGAAAGCGGTCCTTCTCGCTGGGGTTCAGTTCGATTGTCCTGAACACATCAGTGAATTGAAAGCTGTCGACCACAACTCCGGCATCGTTTGAGAACGCGCCTGCTTTTACGATGTTCATTCCCCACGCCGCGAGCGCTCCGGCTACATCGGCAAAGAGCCGGCTGCGGTCGCGAACAATCACCGTCAGATCGAAAAGCTGTCGATGAGGTCTGAGATCGAGTTGGACGGGGTCTTTTTCGAGATTGAGCGAGAGCTGGAAGTGGTTCCGGATATGTTCAGGAAGCCGGGTCTGTAGATACCGCTGCGGAAGGCCTTCAAGGAACTGGCGAAGCTCATCGTAATGGCTCGACGGCACCATCGAACGGATTCGGTTCAGCAGCGTAGGATCAATGGCTGCATGATACCGGACCTCGTCGACACTGCGGTCCATAAAGTTCGCCGTCGCCATGTAGAGCTGCCACAAGTTCTCGGCCTTCCACGGCGTCAGCGCTTCTGGATTGACGGCCTTGATGTCTGCGTAGGTCATCAGCGTCAGCATCTTCAACAGTGCGGGGCCGCCCACCTTGTCGGCGAAGTTGCGAACGTTCTCGGAATCGAAGATGTCCCGACGCAGAGTATTCGACATCTCCAGGTGCAGCCGGATGAGCTTGAGAACCTGGTCGCGTTCTTCACTGTCGAAATCCAGGCGTGCCATGAAACTGTCCGCAAGTTCCGCACTCTGACCTGTGTGTTCACCGCTGCGGCGGCCTTTGCCCGTGTCATGCAAGAGAAGCGACAGCAGAAACAGATCGAGCCTGTCGATCTCCGGCAGAAGCTGCGCAAGCCGCTGCTCATAGTCATGTGCAGGCTGACGAAGCCCGTGAACGTTATCGATCGTAAGAAATGTGTGCTCATCAACGGTGTAACGGTGATAACTGTCGCGTATAACCAACGCATCAATACCGTGGAATTCCGGGACGAGCATCTCCAGAACGCCAAGTGCGTGCATTGTGCGCAGCGCGTGTGCTGCGTGAGGTCCCAGCAGAACTTCCCGTAGTGCATTCCAGAGATATGGGCCTTCCGGGATGTGAATGGCAAGGGCCGGAAGTGCGTCTGTGATGCGATCTTCAGCTGCCTGCGAGAGCGCGTATCCGTGGGTGGCCATCAATGAGAACACTCGGAGAATGGCAGCCGTATCGCTGAATTGCGCTCCGGGCAGAATGTCGATGCGCCCCTGGTCGAGGATGAAGTCCGTGCCTGCAATCGGTGTTCTGCGTCGCCGGAACTGGCGGTAGAAGCTTACCGGTGCCGGCAGATGCTCCATCAGCAGCGCCGCCCGGCGATAGACTACGCGTGCATGACGATAATACGTCCGCATCCAGTAAGCCGGATCGGCCGTGCCCCGCGTCTCGAGTCCGATGGAGTTTGCCGCAGCCTCGTCTTGCGACTGCCAATCAAGCGTGTTGTCATCGCGTCCGTGGCGAAAGTGCAGAAAACATCGTGCCGCGGCCAGAAAGTCGAATGCAGCTTCGGCATCGCCTCTCGCGCTCTGGAAGACGCCTCCCCGTTGCCGCGGCCACTCCTTTGTTTCCTTCAGATGAAAGAGCAGGGCGAACCAGACTGCCAGGTGATAGTCACGAAGTCCGCCGGGGCACTCCTTGAGGTTTGGCTCAAGGTGGAAGATGGTGTTGCCGTACTTGGCGTGCCGCCCGCGCGCAATCTCACCGAGCTTCTGCGTGATCGTGTTCCACTCGCTTAACACCAGTCCGGGCAGAATGTTCTGATGAAGCTGCTGGTAGAGCGGAAACTGTCCTGCCAGGAATCGCCGGTCGAGTGTTGCCAAGGTGAACTCGAGGTTGTCGGGATCGAACTTACCCGCCTCTTTCAACGTCCGAGAACAAGGACTGGCTCTCAAACCGACGTCCCACATCCCCTGGATGATCGCCCGGACCGCCTCTTTTGTCTGGTCCTCGGTCTTCTCATTTGCGAACGTGAAGAGCACGTCGATATCGGAGAAAGGAAAGAGATCCTTGCGTCCATAGCCGCCCAGCGCAAGCAGGGAGACGTTCTGCGCGGGCTGGCCCGCGAACGCGCGACGCCACATTTCAATGAGGATGCGGTCCACAACCGCTGAGCGTCTACGGATTGCCGCGGTGCCGTCCCCGGTCCTCTCACAGGTCTGGCGGACAAGAGCCATCTCCCGGAGATACTGATCCCGTAGATCGTCAACCGCTAAGGCGACTGAATTCATGTGTGTGTGTGAGGCAAGTCGAACTTAAATGATGTTTTAACAGAATACCGCATAGAGCGAGCCGGCCTGATCAGCGTTTCAATCAGTACGCAAGTCTTTAGCGAGCCCTGCCTCTCACTGGATCAGATCCGGTCCTGAGTCATTCATAGACACACAAGCCGCTCGCGCAGGAGCGGCCTGTACACGTGATAAGAGGTTTGATGTGTTAGAGCGCGGTTTCGCCGCGTTCGTCGTTGCGGATACGGATCGCATCCTCAACGCGGCTTACAAAGATCTTGCCGTCACCGATACGCCCGGTTCGTGCAGCAGATCCAATCGCTGCGATTGCCTTCTCTTTCATCTCGTCCAAAACCACCATCTCGATTTTCACCTTCGGCAGAAGGTCCACTGTATATTCGCGGCCGCGGTAAAACTCGGTATGACCCTTCTGGCGACCATGTCCGCGTGCCTCCAGAATCGTCATTCCCTCAATACCTACCTCGAGCAGAGCGTCTTTAACTGCGTCGAGTTTCGATGGCTGAATAATCGCCTCAATCTTGAGCATGCTTGGTTTGCCTCGCTAGGTAGCCTATCAGGGCCGGATAGTCGGGCGGGCTAACTCCGTCCGCTTCTTTTCATCAGGAATTCAGGTCGTAACCTTCTTCGCCGTGCTGCGACAGATCCAGACCGGCAGATTCCTCTTCCGCTGAAACGCGCAGCCCGATGGTCTTGTCGACGAGAACCAGCAGGATCAGTGTACCGACGGCCGAAAGAACCCACGCTATTGCCACGCCGGCCGCCTGGTTCAGCAACTGGGCCCAGTGCCCATCGACCGCACCCGTCGCTACATCCGCGCCGAAGATAGGGTTGATGGCTTTGGTCGCGAAAAGTCCGGTCAGAATAGCGCCGAGCGTACCGCCGGCTCCGTGAACGCCAAAGGCATCGAGCGAATCGTCATAACGGAACCACGCCTTTACCTTGAAGACCATAAACGAGCAGAAGAATCCAGCAATAAGTCCGATGAGAAGCGCTGGGAACGGCTGCACGAAACCCGATGCCGGTGTGATGGCCACCAATCCGGCAACGGCGCCGGAGATCGCGCCTAGCGCCGTTGGTTTGCCGTTGTGGAACCACTCGAAAATCGTCCATCCCAGCGCCGCCGAAGCCGCTGCAAAATGCGTGTTGATGA
Source organism: Occallatibacter sp. (assembly GCA_035606555.1). Lineage (GTDB taxonomy): Bacteria > Acidobacteriota > Terriglobia > Terriglobales > Acidobacteriaceae > Telmatobacter. The sequence continues at coordinate 1,274 of DATNFD010000025.1, read as the reverse complement.
AAGCGCTGGTCGCCAGCGGACCGGAGGAGAGCGCGCTGCCCGCATTGAAGCCGAACCAGCCGACCCACAGCAGGCACGCCCCAATGAAGCTCAGCACCATCGAGTGCGGCGGCATTGCCGTATGCGGGTAGCCGATGCGCTTACCGAGGTAAATTGCCGTGACCAGAGCAGAGACCCCGGAAGTGACGTGGACAACGGTTCCGCCGGCGAAATCGAGGCTGGGGATATGCGTTCCCGTTGCATTGAGCAACCCGCCTATGCCCCACACCATGTGCGCCATGGGGCTGTACACAATCAGTGACCAGAGCGACAGAAACAACGCCATGCCGCTGAATTTCATGCGCTCGGCAAACGCTCCCGTGATCAGCGCGGGAGTGATGATGGCGAACATCAACTGATAGACCATATAGGTCTGTTCAGGAATCGTCGCCGCATAGTCCGTATTCGGTGCTAGTCCGACCCCGCGCAGGAATACGTGCTCAAATCCGCCCACAAAGCTTGTGCCATGCGCAAAGGCGAGGGAGTAGCCGACAACGGCCCAGAGGATTGTGACCAGACCCATCATCGCGAAGCTCTGCATCATCGTGCCAAGGATGTTTTTGCGGCGAACCAGCCCACCGTAAAAGAGAGCAAGCCCCGGGCCTGTCATCAGTAAAACCAGCGCGGACGAGACCAGCATCCACGAGTTGTCCGCGTTCATCTGTGCCGAATGGATCGAGTCCTGAAGTGTTTTTAAATCGGCTTGAGTCACTGACGAGGATTGAGCTAGAGACAGCGCAGGGAATATCAGGAACAAACCGGCAACGACAGCCCGGAAACGAGTACTGAACATGTCTTCTCCGAAATTTGACCCTCGATACAGTCGAACGCTAACGGGCTGAAGGTTCGCTTCGCTCCGATTTCTGCGTAGCTTGTACCGTGAACGTCTGAAGAATATCTCAGGGAAGCCGAAGGACCTATAAAGATGGCATAAAGAAGCTAATTTCATCCCTATGCGCTGATGAAAACCCGTCCGTAATTACCAATCCTGATCGCATCGATTTGTGCACAAGCCACTCTCTGCTCACTCAAACCATCCTTCAACCGGAGGAGAGGGTAAAATACAGGTATGGGGACCGTTCAGGAACGCGATCGCTATCTATTTGGAGCGCTCGACAGCAGCGTCAAGAATCGCGCCAAGCTGCAGGAAGCCAATTATGGCTTCGAGCAGCCGGAGGGCGTGATCCTCACCACACTTGATTTCGCCATCAACTGGGTGCGCAAGAGTTCAGTAT
>DATNFD010000024.1:0-26564 GCA_035606555.1 Occallatibacter sp. | reverse complement strand
AATGTACTCAGGCTGTTCGATGAGTCCGGGACTTCAGAAGGCGCAGATTTGTGTGGTTCGGGATTCGCTGACTGGCGGGATCAGATAATCCTGATCGTGAGCAGCCGAATGATCTGCGTACTCGGTTTGGTCCAATTGCGTGTCAAACTCGTTCCGCCGTTACAATACCGCAATGGCAGAGACTTGGGGCGACGTCGTCAAAAAGCTGAAAGCAGTTGCAGCAGAGCGCGGCAAGCCGATCACCGATGGAGAGGCAAAAGAGGTGATTGCGCGCGAGTATCATGAGCTCTTCGCCGAAGGGTTTGACGCGCTCCACCCGGCCCCGGAGATCTCCGCCGAGGCATACGAAAGCATGGTAGATCTCACGGACCTGGATGAGTGATTTTCGTTTGCAGGGGAATCCGCCAAGCTATTCAGTCGGCGATACTTGTTCTGCTTTGAGGCTGATTTCGATTGTCTTAAGAGCGACGGCGATTCCACCGAAAATGAGTGCGACTGAGATTGCGTCGGTTTCGCCAAGAAGTTTCTGACCATGGGCCAAGGTGCTGAGCAGGTGTGTGCCGAGCAGAAATGCCAAACCGGTCAGCGTCATCAAGATTGCCGTGGTACTGCACAAGAGCAGGAGAATGTTAGGGGCAGATCTCGTCGCGACAAACATCCAGCGCCTCCTCAAGGATTGGGGTGGACTTCAACAGTACACCCGGCGCTGGAATTGTCCGATGATCCTCTGGTAATGAGGCGATTACGATTTCCGAGTTCGATTGCGACCATGGTTATGTGGACGACCACACTCGGTGTTTAAGAGGGGAATAAACTGAAGAAACAACAGTAATTGCATCGTTTCGCTTTGGCCTTCCGCATGGAACAGAATCGCACCTCAGAGTTCGAATGACCCGCATCTCGATGCGCCCAGCACGATCTTCTATTCCGGTCTGGGACAGATCCGATTCGCTTGAAGATGTTAATCCTTCAGGAATGCAGCGGATCAAGCAGACATCTTTTTCCGATACCCATTCATCGCGATGAACGAGTGTAGATCCCAATCGTTGATCGTCTGCCTATTTCTGGGGGAGTTCGAGGGAGCCAGTAAGAGAGGAGACTCGCTCTACGTGGTGGCTGCGGCACCAGGAGTCGAGGCCTTTTGCCAGCCGTTCCGTGGCGCGCGGATCGGCGTAACTAGCGGTGCCGACCTGAATGGCGGTGGCGCCGGCAAGCATGAATTCGACCGCATCTTCAGGCGTGACGATGCCGCCGAGGCCGATGATTGGGATGCTGACAGCCTTTGACGCCTCGTAGACCATGCGGACTGCGATGGGTTTGATGGCGGGGCCGGAGAGGCCGCCGGTGACATTGGTGAGGCGCGGCTTGCGTGTCTCTACATCGATGGACATGGCGAGGAAGGTGTTTATGAGGCTAATGGCGTCGGCTCCGGATTGCACACAAGTCCGGGCCATCTGTCCGATGGAGGTTACGTTGGGCGAGAGCTTGACGATGATGGGACGCTTCGAGACAGCTTTGACTTCGCGGACGAGGTATTCGAGCGAGCCGCAGTCAGAACCGAAGGCCATGCCGCCGGCGTGTACGTTGGGGCAGGAGACGTTGAGCTCGTAGGCGGCGATGCCTTCGGCTTCGTTTAGACGTTCAACTACTCCCTTGTATTCGCCGACGGTGTAGCCGAAGACGTTCACGATGCACTTGCAGGACGGATATCGCCGAAGCTCGGGTAGCTTTTTGTCGATGAATTCGGCGACCCCGATGTTCTGGAGGCCGATGGCGTTGAGCATTCCGGCAGCGGTTTGAATAATGCGAGGGGCGGGGTGGCCCTGAATCGGCTCGAGCGAAATGCCCTTGGTGACGAAGGCCCCGATGCGTTCGAGGGAGACAATATCTTCGAACTCGATACCGTAGCCGAAAGTGCCGCTGGCAGCGATGACCGGGCTGGTCAATTCGATGCCAGCGAACTGGACTTTCATATCGGGTTTCACGCGCGGTCTTTTCCTTAGGGCCTGTGAGCTGCTGATTTGGTCTGCTCCGGTTGAAGTGCAACGGTGAGCACACGTCCGACGGCGGCAGAGGGGAAATTGATGCCCAATTCCGCGGCGAAGGTGGTTGCCAGATCAACAGGGGCCACACGTTCATGATACTCGCCGGCAACGAAGGGACCGCCGTAGAAGGCGAGTGGAACGTGACGGTCGTAGGACCAAGGGCTGAAGTGGGTTGTGCCCCCCCAGGCGCGTATGTCTTCCATTTGGTATCCGCTGAGGAGGAGCATGACGAACCAGTTGCCGTGGTAGGAGTAGCTGTGGGCGAGTTCGCGGCCGAGTTCGGTCTGAGGGAGCTGGCCGTTGGCCATCTGAAGGCGCGTGTAGGCACCGTCGAATTGCGGGGAGGGCGGCAGGCGATGTTGGGCGAGTTGGGTAGCATCGGGCTGGCCAGCCTTAACCGATGGGATCGGGGCGGGGTTCTGAGCGGCGACCGCATCGGGAAGGAGCGATGCCACTTCTTCTTCGGCGGCTTGTTCGGAGATGTGCGCTTTTTCAAACGCGTGCTTGTTGAGAACAATGTAGGGTAGTTCGGGCTGCGGCATCAGATACGCGACTTGCGCACCCGGCGAGTGGCGCTGGTTAAGCTCTTCTTCAAGGCGCTGGTACACCTTCGCCATGTTGAGCATTGCGGAGTTCATGCCGAGTTTTGCGGCCTGGTCGGCAATGGGAGCGATGCCGTGGTCCGCGGTGAGCGCGAGCCATACGTTGTTGAGACCGATGTTCTGATCGAGCCAGCTAAAGAATTTGTCGAATTGGCTGTCGAGAGCGAGGATCATCTGATTCTCGGAGTCGGAATCGGGACCGAACTTGTGGCCCTGGATGTCGTTCGCTGATAGCGAAATGGTGATCATGTCCGTGACGCCGCGCTGGCCAAGGTTTTCTCCCTTGATGAGCGCCTTGGCGAAATCGAATTCGTAGCTGTTGGCAGCAGGGGTGCGTCCGACGGCGTCGAAGAATTTATTGGTTCCGACCGCGTTGGCCTCGCGCTCCGCTTCGGCAATTCGATCGCTGGAGTTGAACTGGCGAGCCCATTCGGGAAGTTGTTCCATGTAGTAAGTCGAGGTGATAAATCGGCCGGTGGAGGGATCGATCCAGAAGGCGCCATTCGCGGCATGGCCCGAAGGAAGAATGGCGGCGCGATCTTTGAGGGAGACACCGAAAACCCTGGCTTTGCCATCAGTCGCGAGACGGAGCTCATCGCCAAGGGTAGAGGCACGGAGGTTGAGAGGAGATGAGGCTGGCGCATGATCGGATGTGGGAACTCCGAGGAGTTGATAGCGCTCATCTTCGACGGAGGTGACTTTCTTTTCGTCGGAGCGGGAAGAGTCCCACCACTCGTTGGATTCGATGCCGTGTCCGTCAGAATAGGCGCCAGTACCAATGGTGGCGTGTCCAGGCGCGGTCTTGGTATTGGCGTAGTCGTAGTAGCAGTCAGTGAACCATGCGCCCTGATCCATGAAGAGATTGAAGCCGCGGTTTTTGAATTGCGCACGCTGGCGGTTAAGGTAGTCGCCCCGAAACTGGTCGATGACGATAACGACGACAAGTTTTGGACGGCCGACATACGCCTGGGCGTGAGCGAAAGGCGAAGTGGAAATTGAGAGGAGGATTATGAGACAAAGGACGAAGCAGCGGTGAAGAGAACCGAGGCGCAAGAACATGCAGCCATTTTAAACAGCAGCGATGAAGACGGTGCGGATATCTAGGACCGATGGCCGTTGCAGCGCGCGTACATCTTGAGACCGAGAGGCGTGGGCGTGGTGCGCGTTTTGCTTTTGTCACTCATGGCGACGTAAGAGGGACGCGCTGTTTCGGCCAGCACGCCTACGGATGAAAGTTGGCCTATGGTTTGTTGAATGCGCGGGAAACTATGGGAATCGGCAGCTGCCATGAGCTCTTCCGCGGTGGAGTAGAGGTCGAGGGTGGCTTCAGATTCACCGGCTGCGATGGCGTCAACACCACGACTGCATACAGAGGAGAGGATGCGAAGGTGAATCGGGGTGAGGCGTGCAAGGAGGTCGATGAACGGCAGATTCGACCGATCCTGGCCGTCGGCGCTGCAGGAAGAGACGAGGAGGCCTGCCCACATCTTGCGGATCCAATCCTCGTCTATCCATGAGCCGCTTTCGAGTATGCGGATGAGAAGGTCAGAGGCGACGAAAGGCTGCGCGACATGGCCATGGCGTTGGAGGATGCCTTCGGCCTTGAGGACGATTTCAACGGCGCTAGCCACACGCTTGTTGCTGAACCGATCGAGGAGAGCGTGGTTGATCTCCTCAGCGGTCCAGGGGCAAAGGCGGCGGAGGAACCCGAGTGCTCGTGCGAGACGGAGTTCGCGAAGAATGAAGTCTGCTTCGGTTTCGTCGGAGCGCTTGGTTTTCGCGCGCTGCCAAGGCTGGAATTCGGTGCCTTCGGGGAACACAAATGCGACGGCGACGCCTTCGTTGTCGCGCCTTACGACTCGCGCCTGGATGCTGACGCGGTGTTCGTGATCGTCGTCGGTGGCACCTTCCTTTACAAGCACGAGCGAGATCGAGTCGCCTTGCTTCCAAGGCTGGATTGTCCGGATGAACAGGCCCGGCGGGCAGATGTCGCGGACATCGTAGCGTTTGACTGATTCGCTATTTGCGTCGTACACCTGCAGTCCTTGCAGTACGAGGCGGATGATCTTGCGACGCTCGGGAAGAGGATCATCGAGTGCGAGCCAGCGAATCACACGGTTTCCGAGGTGGTCTTTCTTTATCTCTTTCTGCTTCTCGGCTTTTTTCCTTGGTTTTCCAGCGGACGTCTTGGCGGTCGCAGCAACTTTGACTTTGACGTATGTCTTTTCGGCGGCCTCTTTGCTGCGAGCTATGAGGTCAGCGGAGGTACGCAAAATGGCTTTTTCAGGTTCAGAGACCGTCGGCGGATCCGCGGGGCGAACAGGCGCGGGGTCATGAGATTCAATGATTGTGAGACCGCGTTCAAGGACTGCAATGGTGGCTGTCTCGACATCGTGCGGCTGCTCTTCACGAACTCTTGCCGATTCGATGCTGTCGAGGGAAGTCGATCCGAGAACCAGGGACTCATCGATAGGGTTTTCGGAAGCCGGCAAGTGGGAGACGTTCTCAACAGGGTCGGGTCCAAGCGTCGCGGCGATGTCTTGATGGCTTTCTACAGGCTCCAACAGGAGTGGAGATGCGGTTTGCCAGGTACTGCCGACTGCTACGGTGAACGCGCCCGTAGAAGCAACAGCCGCAGGCTGGATTGGAGTAGCCGCCAAAGCGCTGAACATTGAGATTCGTTCCGGAATCTGAACGGGAGCAACCGGCGGTTCCAGGACCGGATCGTTCAACGTGACGGGCTGCGAGGTCAATTCAGGCTCCCCGAGCGAGAGGACCGAAGTTTGGGCTGTAGACTTGGGGTCGGCCAGCAGTTGTTCGAGTTCTTCTTCGGAACAGATGATGAGCTTATCGCCGACCGCGGTGCCGTTGACAGCGAGGGAGTTCATCGGCACGATAAGCGCGCTGGTCGCCTCTGGATGAAATTTGGGAAGAGGAACTCCGGGAGGCAGCTCTGCTGCTTCGATAACGGTCAGGTTGGAATCAAGGTACGCGAAATCGATGGGGAAGATGCGGACGATTTGCGGGCTGTGCTGGAGATTGGTCAGCCAGAAGGCTGCTTCGGGATTCTGCGCAAGGCCATCGAGGATGACCTTCATCAGCTTGAAGGGTTCACCGGCGCAATCCGCAACGGTGATCCGGAAGCTGATTCGACGGTCCTTCGAGACGTTATATGCACACGAAGTTCCGGTTTCCATTTGCGTCGCAATCATCGAGTGAAGGTCCGTTCAGGGCTTAGCGATCCGAGAGCCTCAATTCCAGGGGAGGTCGAGTATTACCGACCTTAGAAGATAGCATTGAATTGCGCTTGGCCGGTATTCCCCAAAGGTGAGGTAACTTACCGGTTTAAATTTGATAAGGTTGCCTGCGCGAATTGGCTATCGCCAGCTCGCTCAGCAACTTGCATACTATTCCTCGCATTCTACGTCAAGGATACCTGTGGAAATCCGAAGCGCGAAAAGGGCGGCCACGAGGGCCGCCCGGATGTGGATACTTGAAATCAGGCCGTTACCGGCTCGGTGGCGTTCACCTTTACAGGAGTGAGCCACCCGAAACGATCCGGCTTGAGGCCGTTGGCAATGGAGAAGAACTCGTCCGCGATCTTCTTTGTGATCTCGCCGGTTTTGCCATCGGCGACGAGGATTCGATCGATGGAGCGGATGGGAGTGACTTCGGCTGCGGTTCCTGTGAAGAAGACCTCGTCTGCGATGTAAAGCATCTCGCGCGGGACCGGCTGCTCCATGACGGCGAGTCCGAGATGGCGGGCGATGGTGAGGACACTGTCGCGGGTGATGCCGGACAGGGCAGAGTTGGCGAGCGGCGGCGTGTAGAGGACTCCGTTCCGGACGAGGAATACGTTCTCGCCGGAGCCTTCGCTGACCAGGCCGTTAACATCGAGAGCGATGCCTTCGACGTAGCCGTTGGTGTCGGCTTCCATCCGGATGAGTTGGGAGTTCATGTAGTTGGCGCCGGCCTTGGCGAGTGCGGGCATGGTGTTGGGAGCTAGGCGGTTCCAGCTGGAGATGCACACATCTGCGCCGCCGGTCCCTCCAACGTATTTGCCCCACGGGAAGTTGGCCATGTAGACCTCAATGGGCGCGCCCTTGGGGTTGACACCGATCTCGCCGTATCCGCGGAGAACTATTGGGCGGATATAACAGGGAGCGATGCCGTTGGCTTCAATGAGGTCGACGACCGCCGCGCAAAGCTCGTCGAGGGAGAAAGGAAGCTCCATCCGGTAGATCTTGGCCGAGTCGATGAGGCGCTGCATGTGCTCCGGAAGCCGGAAGACTGCTGAGCCCTGAGGCTGCGCGTAGCAGCGGATGCCCTCGAAGACGCTGGAGCCGTAGTGGACGACATGGCTCATGACGTGGATCGTGGCGTCTTCCCAGGGAATCAGATTTCCGTTATGCCAGATATTGGCGGTCTTAGAGATTGGCATGGGGATTCGCGAGCTCCTTATCTCAATGCGCGATGAGACAAGCGTAACTCGATTGAGGGGGTGCTGTCACTGATCCGGCTCAGATCGGTAACCCGCAGTTGACTGCAGAATTTCTTGCATGAACGAGGGCGATCGCGGCGAGAACATTAGGGAGGACAAGCCGGGAAGCCTCTGCGAGACGGGCTCACTTTCATTCTCGCCTCCGGTAGCGGCACTGATGGTGTGGCTGGCGCGATCGCTGATGTATGGCGCTCTTGTTGTAGGCGCTGGTTCACTCCAGCCGGTTGAATACAGGGGCGCTGCCGCTCACAGAAGTGCTCCGAGAGGCTGAGAGCGCCGTGTGCTAAGGTTCAGGCGTGAATCAGTCACCCGAGAGCAAACGAGTATCTCTGCCGCGTCTTACACGGAAAGAGGGCTACACGGTACACCCGTTCGATGTGGAGAACGGCGTGAAGACGAGTGGAATTATTCCTGGCCGGTTTCTGAAAACAGGACACCGGCACGACAGGCACTCAACGGCATACTTCGGGGTTGCTCCTTCCGTGTTCGAAGGATTGCTGCGCAAGTGGGAGAAGAGCAGACCGTGCGCGCGGGTTGAGGAGTTCGTGTTCGTTGATTTGGGGGCAGGGATGGGACGGGCGATGCTGATGGCGTCGGAGTATCCCTTTCGAAGGGTGGAAGGGATCGAACTGAATCCGGTACTGGCTGGGATCGCGCGCAGGAACGCACGGAAATGGCGGGTAATGGGCCGCTCGCGTGCTCCGATGCGAGTCACTTGTGGCGACGCAGTAGAGCACAGGTTTTCCAAGCGACCGTGTCTCGTATTTCTGTTCAATCCATTCGGAGCTTCGATGATGCGAAGGCTGCTGGTGACCCTTGCGGCATCGTTCGCGAACAGTCCGAGGCAGTTGGATCTGCTGTATGTGAATCACGAGCAGGAGCACGTGCTCGAGGGACAGCGCGGATTTGTAAGGCTTTTTTTGGGGAAGCTGAAGCGGTCGCGCGTGGATGCGATTGCGGATCACAGGATCATGGCTAACCAGCCGGACGGCGAATATGCGGCCAGCAATTACGAAGAGTGCTCGATCTGGCGGTGGGAAGGGCTATGAGACGATTTTGTTGACGAAACGGGTCTGGTGAGAAAAGCTGAAGCGCAAGGCGGAGCAGGTATAGCTGATCGCCAGGATGCATGGGTCCAGATATCTGCGTTGCTTGATTGGAGTTGGAATTGAGAGAGCCGCACCTGGTATTGGGGATCGGGGAGTTGTTGTGGGATGTGCTGCCGACTGGAAGACGCCTTGGAGGCGCGCCTGCGAATTTCATTGTGATGGCGGGACGACTGGGGAATCATGCGGTGATTCTCAGCCGGATTGGGAGAGATGATCTTGGGCGGGAAGCCGTAAGCGTTCTTGATCCGCTACCGGCGGATACGGCGCACCTGCAGATCGATACGCAGCACGAAACGGGTCGGGTCACGGTCGCGTTCAACGATGGGCAGCCTGAGTACACGATTGACAAGCCGGTCGCCTGGGATTCGCTGGAACTGTCGGATGATTGGGTGAAACTTGCGGAGAGAGCGGACGCAATCTGCTTTGGCTCGCTTGCGCAGAGGAGCATCGAGGCAAGGCAGACGATTCAGACGCTTGCCGCACAGACTCCATCGCGATGCGTGCGGGTGTTCGATGTGAATCTGCGGCCGCCGTTTTACTCGAGCGAGGTAATCCAAGAATCGCTTGAACTGGCAACGGTTGTGAAGATGAACGATGCCGAGGTGCCACTGGTGCTGGCGCTGCTGGGAATGCCGGTGGAGGACGGAGGAGATCCAGGGCACTTGCGGTTCGGCGCGGAGCGGTTGCTGGCGGAGTTTCCAACGCTGCAGATGGTGGCGATCACACGCGGGGCGCATGGAAGCCTGCTGGTGAACCGCGAAGGATGGCACGAGCATGCAGGCTTTACTGCGAAGGTGGCGGATACGATCGGCGCGGGAGATGCATTTACGGCGGCGATGACGCACTATCTGCTGCGCGGGGCGGAGCTTTCGGTGCTGAATGAGGCGGGGAATCGATGGGGAAGCTGGATGGCTTCGCAAAATGGAGCAATGCCGCCGCTTTCGCTGAATGTGAGGAGTGGGATTGAGACGGCGATCGACCAAATCGTGTGATGCGAATACCGCATCTCTTTGCAATCTGACCCTCTACATGTGGCAGACGCGTGTTAAAGGAGGAGCCCTTTGGCGACTCGGATGATGTCGGCTGCGGTCCTGGCGTCGAACATTGAATACAGCTCTTTCTGACTCAGTGGGATTTCGATTACGTTCACGATGCGAGGAGTGCCAGCGACCAATTGGTGGCACAGCAGGCGGCCTCTGGTTGCGTTGGTGACGTGTAGTTCGTAGTTGACGCCATTGATCTTGATGACGCGGTTGCGGTCCGTGTTGGAGTTCCAGTTGGGACGCAGGGAAGTTGATACCGAGAGCATGTGCTTAGCCTCAGAGGGAACTGAGCGATGATGTCAGATCTGCAGGCGGCATACATCTGATTTCGAATGCTGGCGGTTACTTCGGTCCAGTTTCTCCCCGATCCTCAAGGGTAGGTCTGACAGCTCAGGTTGGGCTCGGATCAATAATGTATAGACATTCCGTCGACAAAGGGTAAGGCATTCTTCTAGTGTTCTTGGGGAAGGACGGGAAAGCTGCGGACTGGAAGAGGACGGATGGTTCGATCACGAAAACCGCCTAGCAATTTGTTGCCGCTCGCGGAGAGCGAGGACCCAAATCGGAAGTCGAAGCATCGGCGCGTCTTTGAACATCTGCTGGCGAGCATCGAGTCGGGAGCACTGAAACCAGGGGATCGGCTGCCAAGCGAAGCTGAACTGGGCAAGATGTTCGAGGCTTCGCGGATTACAGTCGCGAAAGCTGTACACGATCTCCAGAGGAAGGGATTGGTATCGCGACGACCGGGCGCGGGAACGCATGTTCTGGGGGAGCAGAAGCCGAGCGGGCGGACTTTTGGACTGCTGATTCCGGAGCTGGGACTGACGGAGATTTTCGAACCCATCTGCAATGGGATGATGCGGGCGCAGTTCGCGAGGCCGGATACGCTGCTATGGGGGAATGGTTCGGCCTCAGTGGAAGACAGCGTCGAAGCGGCCGAGCAGATGGTGGAGTCGTTCATCGCGCAGGAGGTCGCGGGCGTTTTCTTCGCGCCGCTGGAGTTGACAAGCGAGAAGGACAACGCGAACCGGCGAATTGCCCGGATGCTCGATCGCGCGCTGATTCCCGTTGTTCTGCTGGACCGGTGCTATCTTCCATATCCGGAGCGTTCGCACCACGATCTGGTGGGAGTGGATAACAGGCGCGCTGGGTATATCGCTACGTCGCATCTGCTGGAGCACGGCGCAAAGCGGCTTGTATTTATGGGCGAAGAGCGCGCTGCGAATACTGTGAGTGCGCGAATTACCGGATTCTTTGAGGCGATGCGTGTCCACGGGGTGAGACCAGACTGGGAACCGGTGTGGCGCGGAAGCTCGACTGATGAACAATTCGTGCGCCGGATGGTTGATGCTGCGCGGCCGGAAGCAATTGTCTGCGCAAACGATTTAACTGCAGCTCGCCTGATGCAGGTGCTGATCGGGTTTGGCATGCGGATCCCGGGTGAGGTCCGAATTGTGGGAATGGATGATGTACGCTATGCGAGCCTGTTGCCCGTGCCGCTAACGACGGTTCACCAGGATTGTCCGGGAATCGGAGCGGTGGCGATGGCGACGATGCTGGAGCGATTGGGGCGGCCGAAGCTGCCAATTCGCGACGTGCTTGTACCGGTGCGGTTGGTGGTGCGGCGATCGTGCGGTGCGCACTTGAATGAGAGAACGGAAGAAGAGGGAAAGGAATGTCAAGACTTCGGATGACAACCCACTTCCGATTCCAGGCGGCGTGTCGCTCAGGTTCCGAATGCGCGCGAACTTGTGGGTTGGCTGTACGCGCATTGACTGTGCGTGGGATCCAGAGCGCGTCGCGTTCCGCCATAGCGGATCGGAAATCTCTCCGGTTCAACATGTCAGCTATTCGACCGGTCTGTACCCCACCTACGGGAGCGACCCCTCCCCCCATACTCTGCAAGGAAGCTATTTGGAATCAACGGGTTGTGCTTTTTATGGGAGACTAACTCGAATGGATTCTATGGGCTACAGTGCAGAATCTTGAGCCTAAAGGAGTTAGGAATACTAATTTGAGGACCGTGAACATACATCAGTGAAAACGGTCCGTGAGCAAAGCCGAAACATCAACTTCGAAGACGATGCATTGGCCAGGGACTCGTGGATGCCTCTATTGTGCGGAATTGTGTGAATTAGGCTGCAAGACGGGTAGATCTTGTTTCTATTTTCGAATAAGGTGCTTAGGACAAGATCGGGCGGTGAACACTTGACGACTTGTTGAGGTGGAGTTTGCCGTTGGACATTTGGAATAGAGCGCGTACTCATTTCCGCGGAGGCAACTGGAGAGGAAGGCAAATTTCCGCGCATGTGATTCGTGGGAGTGATTGCCGGAAGAGCCGACCGAGAATTGACTGGATAGAGAGTGACAGATATAGTCTCCGCATGGCTATCTGCCGCATTCCGGTTTGTTGTGACGCGTGCTGCTTCGCGGGCGACCGGTTGTGGGGATGAGCTAGAACAGGCTTAAACTAGTCCCATACGGCCGCTCAGCAATGCTGATGCGGCTTTTTTACTTCTGGTTCCGATTGAGTTCATGCACGATTTAATGCACAACACGCGCCATCGTCCCAAAGACGCCGCCCGGCTGTCAGAGCGCTGTTGTTGTCGGTAGAGCCCACCCTTACTCAGGCTTGTGGGAACGCGCCTTCAGCTCAACTCCACATTCAAGCCCGGTAACCCAGGCCGGGCACCCAAAGACTTGAACGACTTTCAGGAGACAACGTGAACTTGTCACTTCGGCTATCCCCCGTAGCTATTCTGCTGCTTTCTGCCTTTGCCATCACAGCTCACGCGCAGGTGGTTGGCGCCACCATAACCGGCACTGTGCGCGACTCTTCCGGTGCATCCCTCAGCGCCGCAACCGTAACCGTGAAGCAATCGGAGACGGGCGCCACGCGAACGCTCTCGACCGATGCTGAAGGCCGGTTCTTCGCGCCGTCACTGCCGATCGGGCCGTACACCATCACAGCCGAACACGACGGGTTCGCACCGACGGAACAGTCCGCCACTCTGGTAGTGGGGCAGAGTCTTCAACTCAATTTCGTGCTCGGTGTGGCTTCGATCGAGCAGGCTGTCGAAGTTACTGCCGACGGATCCACCGTGAACACGACCACGCAGCAGACAGCAGGTCTCGTCGACGAGCGCCAGGTGAAGGAGCTGCCGCTGAACGGCCGCAGCTACGACGGCCTGCTCACGCTGAACCCCGCGACCGTGAATTACACCAGCGAGCGCTCGGGAAGCGTCGGCACTTCCAATTCGTCTGTGGGGAACATGTTTGCCGTTAGCGGCCGGCGACCGCAGGACAATCTCTTCCTTCTCAACGGTGTTGAGTACACCGGGGCGTCACTGATCAACGTCACGCCCGGCGGCACCAGCGGGCAACTGCTGGGCGTGGATGCGGTGCGCGAATTCAATGTCTCGAGCGACACTTACGGGGCGACGTATGGCAAACGCAACGGCGCACAGGTAAGCATCGTTACCACCAGTGGGACGAACAAGGTTCACGGCACCGCATTCGAGTTCATTCGCAACAGTGCGCTCGATGCGCGCAACTACTTCGACCAGGGAGCCATTCCCAATTTCCAGCGGAACCAGTTCGGCGGCTCATTGGGCGGCCCGATCAAGACGAACAGGCTTTTCCTCTTCAGTAACTACGAGGGGTTCCGCCAGAACTGGGGGCTTAGTTCCGTGACGCTTGTGCCGGACGATCGCGCCCGTGACGGCTATTTGCCGGACTCCTCGGGCAACGAGCATTATGTGGGGGTTGATCCCTCTGTTTCTCCGCTGCTCGCGCTATGGCCTGAAGCGAATGGGCCCGAACTGGGCAGCGGTATTGCGGAATCCTTCTCGCATCCACCACAGCATATTCGGGAAGATTTCGGAACCGCGCGCTTCGACTACAACGCCGGCCCGAAGGACCTGCTTTTCGCTGTCTACACAGTGGATGACAGCACCGCCAACACACCCACGCAGAACCCGCTGAGCCTGATTGACGAGAGTCTTCGCGAGCAGGTGGCCAGCATCCAGGAGCAACATGTATTTTCGCCGGCACTGCTCAACACGGCGCGTTTCGGCTACTCGCGCGCCAGCTATTTCTTTACGGGCTACTCGCCGGTGGAATTGCCAGGATGGGTGGCGGGCAAGCCCATTGGCGTGATTATCATCAGCGGAAGCACCGCATCCAATGGCGCATCGCAGATTTCGCAGGCGGGGCTCAATGTCGGCTCGAACAACAAGGCCGCGCGCAACCTTTTCACGTTTGACGATCACATTTACTGGTCGCGCGGTCGGCACCAGGTCGAAGGAGGATTCTGGCTTCAGCGCATCCAGTCGAACGATTTGCTTGCGCAGTACCAGTATGGGCAGGCCTCATTCAGCAATCTTCAATCCTTTCTCCAAGGGACTGTGAAGACTTTCACGGTGGTGGCGTCTCCTACTGAACTCGGCTGGCGCATGCTCACGGGTGCGGGGTTTATCGAAGACACGTTCAAGGTCAACAAGCGTCTGGAGATTCGAGCAGGCTTCCGCTCTGAATCCACCAATGGCTGGAACGAAGCGCACGGGCGAGCCGCCAATTACGCGATTGTCGACGGTGTTCTGAAGACGGATCCTGTTGTGGGCAGCTCAGCGCTGACCACGAATCGGGCGAAGTTCCTGCCGGAGCCCCGCGTTGGATTCGCATGGGATGTGTGGGGGAGCGGAAAGACGGCTGTGCGCGGCGGCTTTGGGTTGTACTACGGACTGCTCGACACGCTCGACTATCGTCTCGATCAGACCGCTCCTTTCAATACCGCTCAGACGCTTTCAAGTATTCCCGTATCCAGCCTGCAGATCACGCCTGGAAGCACGCCGCCCGCCGGGAGCAAAGTTTCGCCCAGTAATGTGCAGCCGGACATCGACACGCCTGCTGTCCTGAACTGGAGTCTGCGGATTGAGCAGCAAGTCGCGCCAAAGACGTCACTCACCGTTGGCTACGTTGGGTCGCATAGCTATCACCAGATCCTTTCAGAGGACATGAACGAGCCTGAGCCCACGTATCTTGGGGACGGCAGCGCGTTCTATCCAGCGGGCTCGAAGAATGCGAATCCGGCACTGGCCAATACGACATCGTGGGTTTCGCAAGGCGTGGGAATGTATAACTCGCTGGTCGTTGATGTACGCAGGTCGTTCTCAAGCGGACTGCAGTTCCGGGGAAACTATACGTACTCCAAGAATCTCGACGATGGATCGGCATGGAATACCAGTGTCAGCGGAAATACTCCGGCGTTCGTTGAGTTTCCGCTAAATCCGAAACTGGACTGGGGACCGGCCGCGACCGACGTGCGCCATGTTGCGTCGTTCAACGGCAGCTACGAGCTTCCTTTCGGCCCCAAACGCCGGTTCCTGCAGCATGCCTCGAGGCCCGTTCGCTTTGTCGCTTACGGATGGACGGCGAGCGCCATTTTCAATGTGCAGACAGGATTCCCGTTTACGCCGCAACTTGGTTACAACCCGACAGGCAATGGCGACACACGCAATCCTGTTCGGCCCGACTGGAATCCAAATTTCTCGGGGAATCTGTACCGCAAGACCGTGAATCAGTACTTCAACCCAGCCGCGTTTCTTCCGCCGGCAACGGGCACTTACGGGAACGTTTCTCGCGATGCGCTCACCGGGCCGGGTCTGACGCAGCTCGATCTTTCTGCAACCCGCAATGCGCATCTCTCGGAGCGTCTCAGCTTCCAGTTCCGAGCGGAGTTCTTCAATGTCCTGAACCACACGAATCTCTCGACTCCAAATGAGGTGGTGTACAGTTCGGCGACTTCTGGCATTTCACCTACGGCGGGACTTGTCACTTCGACATCGACCACTTCGCGGCAGATCCAGTTCGGCGCGAAACTGCAGTTCTGAGTCGGAGGTCTTAGAGGGTATTCCCGAAGTCTGATCTGTATTGAATGAGCGCCGGTGGCGAAGTGGCTAACGCGCAGGTCTGCAAAACCTGCATTCGCGGGTTCGATTCCCGCCCGGCGCTCCAACCCAATCCTCGCAACCTGTCATGCAGCAATGCCGGGCTGATGGACTCGAGACTCCGCCGATGCCGATGGCAATCACCGGCTTCTGCGAATAATGAATGCCTGGTGAGTGGAGGACGACGCGAGCACGGGACGGGTATGCTTTCGTCATGACCACTCAGAGTCGTGAGATACGTCTTGCCCGTCGTCCCAACGGAGAGCCGGGCCTTGATTGTTTTGATTTTGCAACCGTCGCCCTACCTGATCCGGGACCGGGCGAGGTGCTCGTGCGGAACGTTTACATGTCGGTGGATCCCTACATGAGGGGGCGCATGAATGAAGGCAAGTCGTACGTGCCGCAGTTCGAAATCGGTAAGGCTCTGGAAGGCACTGCGGTCGGGAGAGTGATTGCTTCGCAGGATGAAAAGCTCCCGGTGGGCACGCTGGTCCTGAGTATGTATGGGTGGCGGGAGGCCTATGTTGCGCCGGGATTTGGATTGCGGGTGATTGATACTTCGCTCGCTCCAGCAACGGCATATCTGGGGATCCTGGGCGTTACGGGGCTGACGGCATGGGTGGGGCTGTTCACGATGGCGAAATTGAAGGATGGAGAAACGGTGTTTATCTCCGCCGGCGCGGGCGCTGTGGGGAGTGCGGCCTGCCAGTTTGCAAAGATGCATGGATGCCGCGTGATTGCGAGTGCGGGCTCGGAGGAGAAGGTTGCTTTTCTGCGCAACGCACTCAAGGTCGATTACGCATTTAATTATCGCGACGGGGATGTGCGGGAGCACCTTGCGAAAGCCGCTCTGGAAGGCATTCACGTCTATTTCGATAATACGCAGGGACCGCAACTGGAGGCGGCTCTGTTTGCGCTGACGAACTACGGGCGCGTGGCGATGTGCGGCGGAATCGCGGGATACAACGTGCCTGTGCCAGGGCCGCGCAACCTGATTCAGATTGTGGGCAAGCGGCTGAGGCTGGAAGGATTCATCGTTTCGGATCACTTCAAGGAGCTTCCGGCTCTTCTTGCGGAGGCGGTACCGGCGCTTGCGGCGGGGAAGCTGGTGAACCGGGAGACCGTTGTCGATGGGCTCGATGCCGCGCCGGGGGCGTTTCTGGATCTTCTTCGCTCAGGGGCGGGGAACATTGGGAAGATGGTTGTGAGACTCGGAGATTGATCAGGACTGGTTGGACATTTCGGCATACAGGAGTTCAATCGCCGAGCCGATGACGAAGCCCCAGGACCAGATTGAATAATGCATGAAGCGGTCAGGCACCACGTAGAGGTCTTTTGCTTCAGGAAGAGGTGTGCCGGCGCGAAAGAGCTTCGCTGTCTGCTCGGCGATGTCGTCGAAGACGGCAAGGGTGGTGGCGATAGCTTCCTGCCCACAGCGCTGGCCATGTCCGGGGACGAAGAGAGTGTCTTTGTCAAAAGTTGCGAAATGGGTGAGGGTGTCGCGCCATGCGGAGATGGAGGCTTTGGGATCGAAGGTGACGGGGTACTTGCCCTGGAAGAGCAGGTCGCCGGTGAAGACGATGTTCTGATCAGGGACACGGACGATGATGTCGGTGCCGGAGTGGCCAGGGTGGTATTCGAGGAGTGCGGTCAGACCGCCAAGGTCGACGGTGAGAGGCAGTTCTTTGCGGTCGAGCGGGCGGGTGGGTAGGCCGAGTTTGCTGGCCCTGGCAGAGGCGAGGATCTCATTCACTGCGGCGAGGTCGGATTGGGCATGTGCGCGGGCGAGTTCAGTTTTCGCGTCGGTGATCCTCTTCTCAAAAGGAGCGAGAGTTTCTTCTTTTGATCGAGATTGCATGACGCCGTAGGTTTCAGTGATGCGCGTTGCCGTGTCCGTATGGGCCCAGAGTGGGATGCGTTGTGAGCGGTAGAAGTGATTACCCATCGAATGGTCGTAGTGGAAGTGGGTGTCGAGAGCGGCCCTGATGGGAACTCTGGTTGCGAGGCGGAGAGCGTCGAACTGGAAGGAGGCGCCTGCAGGGGAGTTGAACCCTTCTATCAGGAAGCCTGCGTCTCTGCCGACGAGGAAGCCGCCGTTGCAGGTGGTCTGCGCACCTTTGGAGGGGTCGGAGATGGTGGCGTAGACGCCCGCCCCAACCTTGCGGACGGAGGCGAAACCGCGATCGATGAGCGGGGCGCTCGAAACTCGTGAGTCGGCGAAAGCGGTTGGGGAATGCGCAGCCAACACCTTCGGAGCTGCGCTGAGGGCAAAGGAAGAGATTGCACCAGCAATGAAGTTGCGCCGCGACTGGGAGGATGTGGGGTCGTGCATTACACCTTCACTTGAACTATCGATTGTTCTGGCTGATGTTCTGGTTGAGCTGGGCAGCGAGTTTTTTCATTTCAGCATTTTCGAGGATGACTTCGCCAGTGTCCTGATTGTGAAGGGCGATTTCTGCCGCCATAGAGCGACCGAGGATTTGTTGATCGATGTTGCCGAACTTACCGGGGATGAGCTTTCCGAACCATCCCGCATATGCGGGTGTGTGAGCGTTGCCGACTATGATGCCAGGGCGGAAGATGGCGAGGCGCCTGAAACCGATGCTGCGCACAGTGTCTTCTTTCATGCCCATCACGCGCACGTAGCGAAATCGGCTTTTGGCTGTGCTTCCGACGGCGGAAAGGAGGCAGAACCGTTCAAGCCCGGCGGTGTGACATCCGCGCGCGAAGGCGCCTACGACGCCGAGTTCAAGACGTTTCAATTCTTCTTCGGTCCAGCGCATGGATCCGGAGCCGACGCCGACGCAACTGATGGCGCTGGCTGGGCTCTGGGCGAGAACTTCGCGGGCCAGGGTCGCGGTACGGTCGGCGAAGTCGGTTGCGCTGGTATCGAGGACGATGTTTCGAATGCGTGGTCGCGGAGGGATGGGTTTGCGGGTGATCATGACGACTTCGCGACAGTTGGGGATGGCGAGTAGTTCCGTGACGGCGGCGCTGCCGACCTGTCCGGTACCGCCGAGGATGATTGCGGCCAAGTTGTGGGTCATCGATGAATCCCTCGGCGATTCTGAAGTTTGCTCAGGTAGTTGTAACCCAGGCCTCAGAAGCGAGATGTGGGGCAGCCGGCTGGTGGGTTTCAGTTCTAATTTTCGTCCAGGTCCTTCAGGACGGCCATGGCGGCGTTGCGGCCATTAATGCCGATGACGGAGCCGCCGGGGTGAGTGCAGGCGCCGCAGAGATACATGCCCTTCATCGGAGTGCGCGCGGAGAGGCGCTTGTCCCACATGTATGCAGGCAGGCATTCGCCCTGGAAGATGTGTCCTCCGGTGAGGCCGACTTTCTGCTCGATGTCTGGAGGGCCGAGGATCTGAGCATCGATGACGGCTGTGTCGATCCCGCCATCGCCGATGTTGCTGCAGAAACGGGTGAGAGATTTCATTGCAAGGGCGCGAACTTCGTCGCGGCGCTGGTCCCATGTGCCGTGCGTGAACCTGTAGGGGACGTACTGGGCGAAGACGCTCATCGTGTGTTCACCGTGGGGGACGACGGAGGAGTCATGAACGCTCTGGAAGTAGAGTTCGCACCAGAGGTAGTCAGGGAGTTCGCCGCGGCGGGATGCGGCGTAGCCGGCTTTCCATTCGTCTTTGGTAAGCGGGGTGTTGATCTGGCCGTAGTGATGCGCCTGGTTGGTTCCAGGACGCGCGTTGAAGTTGGGGAGTTCACGAAGGTGGACGTTGAGCTTGACGGTGCAGCCTTCGATGGGAATCTCTCCGATGCGTGCCTTCCAGGCGGCGTCTGCCGAGTCGCCGAGCATGTTGAGGGTGCGGCGTGGGTCGGCGTTGGAGATGACGACAGGTGCGGAGATGCACTCGCCGGCTTCTAGGATTACGCCCTCGCCGGGAATGATCTGCGACACGGGCACTCCAGAGATGACGGTGGCTCCCGCTTCGCGAGCGGCGTCGCAGAAGTAAAAGGAGACCATGCCCATGCCGCCTTTGACGTATCCCCACATGCCGGGCATGGCGCCGAGGCGGCCGGAGGAATGGTGGAAGCGGATGGAGGCGGTGCCGGGGTCGAAGGGGCTGGCGTTGGTTCCGATAACGCCCTGGCCCAGCATGGCGATCTGCAGGCGCTCGTCGCGGAGGTGGTGCTCGACCATCTCGGCCATGGACCAATCGAAGAGGACTGAGCGGGCTTCGGAGTCGTTGCCGAGCCGGTTCTCGATCTCATCGCGGGTGGGCGCGTCGCCGATCCAGAGGTCGCCGCTGCCTGTGGGGCGGAGGGCGTCGCGAAGACGGCGGATGACGGCGCACATTGCGTTCCAGCCTTCCACGTCGGCCGGTGAAAGCTTGCGAACTGCTTCGGCGCAACGATCGTTGTCGTCCCACAATTGAATGCTGGAGCCGTCGAGGAAGGGAACGAAGAGTCCGTTGACTGCGGGTGTCCACTGAAAGCCGCGGCGGAGAAGATCGAGCTCTTCAACGACAAGAGGGTGAAGCAGTCCGGCGAGGTAGGCACAGGGGGACATGCGAACGCCGGGGAAGGGCTCTTCGATGGTGCAGGCCCCGCCGACGCGGAGTCGGCTTTCAATGACGAGGACGCGCTTGGCAGCGCGGGCGAGATACGCAGCGCAGGCGAGGCCATTGTGTCCGGCACCCACGATGATGCAGTCCCACGGTATGGCCGCAAGTTCACGGACAGAAACGGGGAGCCCGATTTCGCCGAGGACTGCCGAGGTAGGTGAACTCATATCAGAAGCTACGGTAACATTCGGGGCGCGGGAGCCGGATCTGCGGAATTCGGGAGATGAAAAGCTGTGCTGTATATCACGGAGGGAAGTAAATGCCGCCTTGTTATGATGGTGGACGAAAAGAGGCCCGCTGTTCGTGTATCGCACAGGGTCTCACTCAAGGAGATTGCAATGCCCGAAGGTACAGCCAATGCAGTGCCAGCCAGGATTCTGGTTCCGATTGATTTCAGTGAGTCCTCGCACACTGCGCTCGAAGTGGCGATCGAACTCGCCGATAAATTCCATGCCGAGCTCTTCCTGATCAATGTTGTTCCCGAATCACCAGCTGTTGCTCTGCCGGAGGGGGTCACCGAGGCTTCCATCGCTGAAGCTGCAAAGAAACAGGGAGAGCACCATTTTGCGATCTCGAACAAGTCAATCGTGGAAAAGGGAATCAAGGTGACCACGAGCGTTGAGGTGGGATTTGACGTGGCCGGTGTCATTCTTGAAGCCATTGACCGGGATAAGATCGACCAGGTTGTAATTTCGACTCATGGCTGTTCGGGATGGTACCCGACGGTGTTTGGCTCGATTGCAGAGAAGGTTGTGAAGCTGGCGCCTTGCCAGGTGCTGCTGCTGCGCACTCCCAAACCGAAGCGCACGAAGGTGTCTTCGAGCCGCCTCATGGAGTGGTGGTAGATCTGATTTCAGATCGCATTGAAGAAGCCCGGCGGCAGAGTGCGCCGGGCTTCTTCTTTGGTGGAGATTTACTTGCCACTGATGTTGCCATCTATGTCGACGACAAGGACTTCGCCCTGAATCTGCATGGAGTGCACCTTTAATCGTTCGAGGGTGACTTTATAGCTGGAAGAGGCCGTGGAGCCCTCGAGCGCTTTGCGCAACCAATCCGCGGCGTCGACCTTCATGCTGGATGGTACCTGCCGGCTCAGAAATGAAGTGAGAAGGAAGTTCAATTCACGCTGGTCGCTTACCTTCAGTAATTGAGCATCGCGGAAGCCGATGGATTCTCCTTCGCCATAAGGAGCCATGGAGACCTCGTCGACGGGAGAGAGGGAAATTCCGATGCATGCACCCCCGACGGACTTTCCCATCCGGGCTCGAGTTTTAACTTTGACGACGATCCGGTCCTGAACGAACGAGACGCGGGCGTCATCGACGTAGACTGAGCACGCTGATTTCGGAGTGCCTTTAAGGTAGAAGCGGCCGTCTGCGCTGCTGAAGAGCTGCTGCTTGAGAGTTCGCTCGAGGGCGTCGCGACTGACGCGCAACTCGACAGCGGATGACGGCAGAGCGGCAGCGGCGAGAAGCAGCAGAAGGCTGCAACTAACCGGAACCCGAGATTTCTTCATATCTTTATGGTGCCATCAACAGGGGCGGTTCGTCAGTGCGCGCCACTGAAGTCAAAGAAACGACTGATTTTGCGTTTCAAACGGGAACGTAACTTCAGGTAAGTCATTCTTTTTGTGTTACCTGAGGAGATAAGTTTCAATGCTGAAAACGATTAACTTTTTGGCTCTCAGCTATTGATTTTTATAGAAAATCTACCTAAAATAGAACACATAGAGTTGCCTCAGGGCCACAAGGACCCCCAGCCAGTTGCCCGAGGTAGTTGGAAAGCAATCCCACTCCTTTCTGAGGAACAAAAAACCAAATGGCAAAACGCAGAGGAAATCCGAATTGGGGCAAGCCTGAGCCCATCGGCCCAGTTGTACCCACCGTGACCTCCTTCGAACAGATCGTCAAGGAGTTCAAGCTGACCCCGGATCAGTACATCCGGTCGACCCGCCTCCGTGAGTGGGCCCGTAGGAACAAGAACTCCAAATACATTCCTGAGGCGCTCCTTGAAGCATGGGGCTTTGAGATCGAGTCTACGTTGTAGATCGCTGGTTCATAGAATGTCAACGTAACGCCGCCCTCGGGCGGCGTTTTCGTTGCTCGAAAGTAACGGTCCATAACGGCCTTTGCGGCACGGCTTGCAATCGGCGAGAATGAAAGTTGTTCCTATGCCAGAGAGCCATCGCACTTTCGAACCGCCGTTTATTGACGTCCCGGGAGCCATCGCTGAGATCCGGTCCGGCCGCATGGTTGTTGTGGTCGACGATGAGGATCGCGAAAACGAAGGCGATCTGACACTTGCGGCGGAGCATGTGACTGCCGAGGCTGTCAACTTCATGGCGCGCTACGGGCGTGGACTAATCTGCCTGACACTGACGGAAGAGCGAGCGGACTATCTGCGGCTTTTTCCGATGACTCAGCAGAACTCATCGCGGTTCGGGACGGCGTTCACGGAGACGATTGAGGCGCGTGAGGGCGTGACGACGGGGATTTCGGCGGCGGACCGCGCGCACACGGTGCGAACGGCGATTGCCCCGAACTCGACGGCTGCGGATCTGGCGCGTCCGGGGCATATTTTTCCGTTGCGCGCGCGACAGGGGGGTGTGCTGGTGCGGGCGGGACAGACGGAGGCGTCGGTTGATCTGGCGCGGCTGGCGGGACTGAATCCCTCGGGTGTGATCTGCGAGATCATGCGGGACGACGGGGAGATGGCTCGGGTTCCGGACTTGATTCCGTTCTGCGTTGAACACAAACTGCGGATTCTGACGGTTGCTGAACTTATCCGGTATCGGCTTCGCAATGAACGCTACATTGAGAGGGCGGGGGAAACGCGCATCCAAACGAAATACGGCGAGTTCCGGATGATTGCGTACGAGAGCGAGGTAAACGGGGGCGAGAGCCACATCGCACTCGTTCGCGGCGACCTTTGCCCGAGCTGTCCGGCGTGCACGGAGGGCTCGGCGAATGTTCCAGGCGATTCGCGGACCAATCGGCCGCCGTGTTCCCATGCGGTGCTGGTGCGAGTGCATACGCGGTGCACGGCAGGAGATGTGTTTGCGGCCGATTGCCGATGCCGCGAGGTTCTGGATCAGTCCATGCGCATGATTGCCGAAGAAGGTTGCGGAGCGATTCTCTATCTACACAACACTTCGCGCGGCTTTGAGATTGACAGGACGACGGTTCCGAGTGCTTTGCCGCAGCAGGCGGATCGGATCATTCTGCACCACGAATTGCGCACGCGAGAAGGATCGCAGGCACGGACCGGGCGCATTCTTCGGGCAATCGGACTGGGAGGGCAGATTCTATCCGATCTGGGAATTCAGCGGATCCGGTTGCTGTCGAATACGCCGATGCACATCCCGGCGCTGGAGGGATTCGGACTGGAGATCGTGGAGCAGGTTCCGATTCCGGTGGAAGAGTGCTCCAGGGTCTGAAGGCCGTTGATCGTCCAATCATAAAACAGGAACCTTGCAGTTCTCCCCGAGCATGTAGGATTGCGTGTGGGATTCGGGCAATCTTCTTTGTGCGCCCGAGCGTCAACCCAAGGGGGAGGACAGATGGTTCGAGCATCGTGGTGCGCGTTTCTGGCTTTAGGGGCCTCGGCTGCAAGTTGTGTTGGCTTTGCGCAAGACAAGGTTCCCCGAGAGGTTGTGCCGGGAAAGATGCAGAAGATCGCGCAGGTAGATCCGCGGTTTCTCTCATACAACATCGAGATGGTAGAGGTGATCGGCGGCAGGTTCTGGGCGCCTTACAAACAGGGGACCACGGCCGACGCCCCGAAACCGCCCGATCCAAATATGCCTGCCGGGATTGACCCGAACCTATTCCAACAAAGAAAACCGATTGATCTGTCCAACCCGCGGTTGCTCAAGCTTGCGACAGCGCTGAGCCCAGCGTACGTGCGGGTGAGCGGAACCTGGGCGAACAGTTCGTTCTTCCAAGACAGCGACGCACCGGCAGCGGCGCAGCCGCCGGAGGGTTTTCGTGGAGTGCTGACGCGGGCGCAGTGGAAGGGCGTGATCGATTTTTCGCACGCAGCGGACGCGCCGATCGTGACCTCTGTTGCGATCAGTTCCGGGGTGCGCAACAAGGATGGAGTGTGGACTCCCGAGCAGGCGAAGGCGCTGTTTGACTACACCCGCAAGGCGGGAGGGACGATCGCTGCAACGGAGTTCATGAACGAGCCGACGATTCCCGGGCCTGGGGCTGCTCCGAAGGGGTATGACGCTGCGGCGTTCGCGCGGGATGCGAAGCTGTTCGGCGCATTTCTGAAGAAGGAGTCGCCGAAGACGCTTTATCTCGGACCGGGAGGCGTGGGCGAAGGTGCCACAGGGTTGATCTCATCTGCCTTCAGACTGAACCTTATCAAGAGCGACGACATTCTGAAGGCCACGGGGCCGATCTTCGATGCGTTCTCATATCACTTCTACGGATCGGTTTCGAAGCGCTGCGGCGGGAAGATGACGGTCGAGAGGGCGTTGACTCCTGAGTGGCTCGACAGCACAGATAAAACAGAAGAGTTTTATGCGCAGCTTCGGGACACGTATCTGTCCGGCAAACCGATGTGGCTGAATGAAACGGCGGAAGCGGCGTGCGGCGGAGATGTGATTGCAGCGCAGTTTGTAGATACGTTCCGCTTTGTGAACCAGCTTGGGACGCTGGCGCAGAAAGGCGTGAAGGTTGTGATGCACAACACGCTGGCGGCGAGCGACTACGGGTTGCTGGATGAGAGCACGCTCGAGCCTCGGCCGGACTACTGGGCTGGTGTGTTGTGGAAGCGTCTGATGGGAACGACGGTGTTGAATCCCGAGGCGCAGGCGGATCCTTCGGTTCGGGTATATGCGCAGTGCATGCGGGGCGTGCCGGGTGGCGTGGCGATCGTCGCAATGAATACAGATGTTAAGGCGAAGCACTCGATCGCGATCTCGACGCCAGCGGAGCGCTACACGCTGACCTCTGATGCGCTGACAAGCAATGCCATCTCTCTGAATGGAACTGTGCTGCGGGCGAATGCCGATGGGTCATTGCCGGCGTTGAACAATCGGCATGTGGCTGCGGGAACAATCGAACTGGATCCGGTGAGCATTGCATTTCTGGCGGTTCCGTCGGCGGATAATCCGGCTTGCAAAGTGAGGTGAAATTCGGATCAGTGTGGTTATGCCCCCGGTCCCCCAATGCGAAGAACCCGGGGGTACCCGAGCTGGCTTCCAGCCGCCACCTTCCGTGTTCATGGTCCGCTGATTTCGCTGTGTTAGCGTAGGGAACGGGAGTTAGAAACAGCAAAAATGCCAGAGATTAGTTCGTTTATCAAGCATCACTATCGTCATTTCAATGCTGCTGCGCTGGTGGACGCAGCGGAAGCGTACAAGGCTCATCTCGCATCCGGCGGGAAGATGTTCATGACCATCGCGGGTGCGATGAGCACGGCTGAATTGGGGTTATCGCTTGCGGAGATGATCCGGCAGGACAAGGTGCACGGAATCTGCTGCACGGGAGCGAACCTCGAAGAAGATGTATTCAACCTTGTTGCGCACGACTTTTACGAGCGTGTGCCTCACTACCGCGACCTGACGCCGGCTGATGAAGCGGCTCTGCTGTCACGGCACATGAACCGCGTCACCGATACGTGCATCCCCGAGATGGAGGCGATGCGACGGATCGAGAACGAAGTTCTGCAGGAATGGGTGAAAGCCGACAAGGCGAATGAACGCTATTTTCCGCACCAGTTTATGTACAAGATCCTGCTCTCCGGTTCGCTGAAGGGCTCGTATCAGATCGACCCGAAGAACAGCTGGCTGCTTGCGGCGGCGGAGAAGAATCTGCCGATGTTTGTTCCTGGGTGGGAAGACGCGACGTTGGGGAACATGTACGCCGGGCACTGCATCTCAGGGGACGTGAAAAAGGTCCACACGGTGCGCACCGGCATCGAGTACATGATGGAACTGGCCGAGTGGTACACGGAGATGACAAAGACAGCGCCGCTTGGGTTTTTCCAGATCGGTGGCGGAATTGCGGGCGATTTTCCGATTTGTGTAGTGCCTATGCTGCACCAGGATCTGCAGCGCGATAATGTTCCTCTTTGGGCTTACTTCTGCCAGATCTCGGATTCGACCACCAGTTATGGATCGTACTCGGGGGCAGTGCCGAACGAGAAGATTACATGGGGAAAGCTCGGCGAGAAGACGCCAAAGTTCATCGTGGAGTCGGACGCGTCGATCGTGGCGCCGCTGATGTTCGCGTATGTTCTTGGATGGTAGCGGGACCGAAACGGGATTTACTCAGCTGAACTTGTGGCGCGAGATGAGAGTGGTTTCTCCCATCTCGCGCTGCCCACCTATTCCCGGTGAGGGATACTGGGTTCACTGCTTCGCTGGACGCTAGACGTTCGTTGTCAGCGTTGAAGCAATCGTCGAGAAAGCGGTATTGAGTCCGGTTGCGAGATATCCCATCCCGGTAATTGCTCCGAAAGCGATCAGAGCAACGACAAGCGCGTATTCCACCAGATCCTGACCTTCATCACGATTCAGCAGGGCGCGAAGGACGAAGTACAGGTTGCTGAGGTGGTGCATAGTGTCCTCCTGAGGAAGCGTATCCGTTCTATCTGTAAGGCAAATCATCTTCCCCCCAAACGATGATGTCTATCCAACCTCAGTAACCGCACGAGGTGACGGAGGGTGCCCAGGTGCGGGTACTGGATCAGACATTCGAGTGCGCGGTTACCAGGATTGCGG
>DATNFD010000023.1:0-10797 GCA_035606555.1 Occallatibacter sp. | reverse complement strand
CCCAGATCCTGAAACATCGAGACGAACGCGATCACTGGAGTCACACACGCAACAAGCCCAAAGTCCTGCGGAGAAAGCAGACGGGAAAGGACCACGACCGACAGAAGCTGCACGCCAATGCGCACGAGTTGCGCTGACCCGATCGTGATTCCTCCACGCAAGGCATGACCGCTCAAACTGTCCGCAATCGACTGCTCTTGTGAGATCGTCAACGAATCGGGCTCATCGCTCAATGTCATCTCCGAAGTGCGCTCGTACGGCCCTGCGCTTACCCGATCCCATAGAATCGCGCGCAGTTCCCTCCCAGCATCGCTTCCTGCTCACTTGACGTTAGCTGCCCGATATAGTCACGCACCAGCCCGATGGCTCGACCGTAGGTTCCCGCAACGGTGCACACAGGCCAGTCCGACCCGATCATCAGCCGAGCCGACCCGAACGCATCCAGCACCGTATCGAGATAGGGCCGGAAATCAGCCGCCTTCCAATCATCCCAGCGGGCCTCTGTGACCATTCCCGACAGCTTGCAGCAGACGTTCCCTGCCTTTGCCAGTTCACGTATTCCGAGATCCCAGGGCTCCATCCGGCCTTCGGCAATCATCGGCTTCGCAATGTGATCGAGCACGAATCGCTGGTCTGGAAACTCGTGCACCAGTTTGATTGCAGCTTGAAGCTGGCGTGGAAAGATCAGGATGTCATAGGCCAGGTTGTATTCACGCAGACGCCCGATACCGCGACGGAAATCGGAACGCAGCATGAACTCATCGTCAGGCTCGTCCTGCACTACGTGGCGAAACCCAACGAGTTTCGGGTTTTGCGCGAACTGATGCAGATGGGCCGACAGATCCGGAGAACGAAGATCAACCCAGCCGACAACCCCCCTTACAATGTCGTTGCGAACCGCAAGCTCAAGCAGCCAACGCGTTTCTTCGAGACTCTGTCGTGCCTGCACCGCGATGGATCCATCGAATCCTTCGGAGGCGAGCAGTGGTCGCAGATCCTGCGGCAGGAAGTCCCGGCGCAATCCGCCCATCTTGTCGTTGATCCACCCGTACTCAGCCGGGCTGTACTTCCAGAAATGCTGATGTGCATCCAGGCGCATGTTCACTCATCCTCACAGGACTGCTGCTTCGTCACAGAAAGGTTATAACTCCGCACCCCGCGGATAGAATGCGATCGCATGATCCGCATGATCGCGATCGCCATGTTGTTCCTGCTGCCGGTCCAGTCATCCCCAAATGCGAGGGATGAGCTGTCAGGCCTCCGCCAGCAGGCGCATACAGCGCGTGACGCCGGCGATCACGCTGGGTACCTGAGACTGGCCTTAAAGGTTCAGGCGCTGCTCAACGATTATCCAAGTGCGATCCTCTCCGTTGCACGAGCGTATATGGAAGCTGGCGACCGCGAGAAGGCCCTCGACGCCCTGACGCGATTCGCCGACATGGGACAAATGGACGACGCCATGATCGACGGCGGCAATAAGACCTTTGCCCCTCTCGCCGATTTGCCCCGGTACAAGACGTTATTGGCAAAGTTCGCTTCAAACAAGACGCCCGTGTCGGCCGCAGCGGCTGTCTTCAGCCTCTCGGATCCCGGCCTCGTCGCGGAAGACATCGACTACGATCCGCTGTCAAAGTCCTTCCTGATCTCGAGCGTTCTCGAGAAGAAGATCATGGAGGTCGATCGGACCGGTATCACCAAAGATTTCGCCCTATCCCCAAGCCATTGGCCAATGCTCGCCATTAAAATCGACGCCGCGCGCA
Source organism: Occallatibacter sp. (assembly GCA_035606555.1). Taxonomy (GTDB): domain Bacteria; phylum Acidobacteriota; class Terriglobia; order Terriglobales; family Acidobacteriaceae; genus Telmatobacter. The sequence goes on along the minus strand of DATNFD010000023.1, from coordinate 9,037 downwards.
ACCTTGTCTGGGCAACGGAAGTTGCGCTCGAGGGATTTACGCCCGCGCCGAAAACCGATTGGGGCAAGTCCGCTGTTCTCTGCTTCGACCTCCGATCAGGCAAACTCCTTCGCAGAGTGGAAGGCCCTCCGGGCAGCGCGCTCGGCGATATGGTTCTCGCCGGGAATGGCGATCTAATCGTGAGCGACGGCGTAAAAGGCGACATATACCGTATGCGCAACGGCAATCTTCAGCTCATCAACGGAAACGACTTCATTTCTCCTCAGACTCCCGCCATGTTGCCGGACGGGAAACACGCGTTCGTGCCCGATTATCTGCGCGGCATCGGAATCCTCGACCTGGAAACCGGCGCCGTCAGCTGGCTCGCCCAGCCGGCGTCCGCCGCAGTCGCGCTGAATGGCGCCGACGGACTGTACTTCGATCACCGATCCTTGTTCCTTGTGCAGAACGGCACCTCGCCCCAGCGTGTGATCCGCCTTCAGCTCGATGCATCGCTAACGCGTGTTGTTTCCAGCCGGATCATAGAGCGAAGCACATCGACACTCGGCGATCCAACACACGGAGTCTTAGTTGGCAACGACTTTTATTACATCGCCAACTCCGGCTGGAGCGAGCTCGACGATCACGGCGATCTGAAGCCCGGCTCAAAGCTGAGCTCCGCGCACATCATGCACTTCACGGCGCGTTGAAACGGATCCTCCCATTCACCTCCCGCACCGCTTGGCGCAATTTATAGTGCTGTGTATGTCTTTCTTCCGGATCTGGACCTGGATCGCGAGTTCAGCGTGTTTTCTTTCCGCATTATCCTTAGCAGCTCAAAAGCCCTCCATCACTCTCGACGAGTATCTGAATACCACCGGGATCACCGGCACCAGCCTCGCGCCGGATGCGTCCGCCGCGGTCATTGCGACAGAAGCTCCCGACTGGAAGGCCAACATCTATCGCCACGACCTTTGGCTCTGGACGGCACGCGGCGGCCTCAAGCCGCTCACGCGCTCGGGAACCGACGAACGTCCGCAGTGGAGTCCCGACGGAAAATGGATCGCCTTCGCATCAGATCGCTCGCCGGCATCAGCAGATGCCGGAGATGCAGACAGTGATAAGCCGAGCCGCATTTGGCTCATCTCTCCCTCCGGGGGCGAAGCCCTGCCACTCTATAAGGAGAAGCTGGACGCGCATGCATTTGCTTGGGCACCCGATGGCTCCGCGATTTACATCTCCGCGAAGGCTCCGCTGACCCACGAGCAGGAAGATCAGCAGAGTGACGAGTGGAAGGACGTGGTGCGCTGGCGCGAGCAATATCGCGGCGACCTGTTGATCAAGATCCCGATCGAACCTGCTCTGGCGCGAGCGGTTACCATACCCCTCGCCAAAGAAGCACCGGGCAAAGCCGCAAGTGATTCGGAGCCTTCATCGAAACTCCCTGAAGGCGCCACCATGATCGCGAAATCCGATCTTGCCATTGCGGAGATTGCGCCGGCGCCCGACGGCAAACAAGTCGCGTTCCTCACTGAGCCCATTCACAAGCGCATCGAGAATCCTTCGGACTATGAAATCTTCGAGGTCTCCGGCGATAGCGGCACACCGAAACAGCTCACCCACAACGTCGCAATGGAATCGAATCTTCGCTGGTCGCCCGATGGGCGCTGGATTCATTTCGCCGTAAATGCGGCCAACGGTTCCATCGAAGGCAAATATCGCGACGTGCAAGGTCGCCTCTACCGGCTCGATGCCGTCTCCGGTAAGAGCGAGCGCCTGGGCTCGTCGTTCGATGGGTCGCTGGATCAGTACACGCTGCTCGCTGACGGGAGCGAAGTGGCAATCGGCCTGAAAGGGACAGAGGCCCAGCTTTACTTGATCGACGGAGACAAAGCCACCAAGCTGTCGGGAATGGCAGGAACCTACGCCGGCCTCAATCCTGCGCATACCGCGAATGCTCTACTCGTCCGCTTCTCAACCCTTACAGATCCACAGCAGGCGTATCTCGTCTCCGACCCGCTCCATCCAGACCAGTCAAAGAAACTGACCAGCTTCAACCCCGTTTTCGCCGAGCGCGCGCAACCTGACTGGCAGCCCTACACATGGAAGGCCGATGACGGACAATCCGTCGAAGGCGTACTGATTTTTCCCCCGGGGAAGAAGGGCTCGAAGCATCTCCGCATGTTCACGCTGATTCACGGCGGACCCGCCGATGCTGACGGCAACCGGTTCGGCGCTGACTGGTACGACTGGGCAACTTTCGCTGCCGACAACGGATGGCTGGTCTTCCGTCCAAACTATCGAGGATCCACCGGCTACGGCGACGAATTCATGCTGGGCATCGAACCGCATCTGGTCTCCAAGCCCGGTCGCGATATTCTCACGGGCGTCGACGCGCTCGTGAAGGACGGCTATGCCGATCCGGACCATCTGGCCATCGGCGGTTACAGCTACGGCGGCTACATGACAAACTGGCTTATCACCCAGACCACGCGGTTCAAGTCGGCGGTCACCGGAGCCGGAGCCGTAGAGCACGCGGCCAACTGGGGCAACGACGATATGACCTGGGATGATGCCTGGTACCTCGGCGGCCGCCCTTGGGAAAACCCACAACTCTATCAATCCGAAGCTGCTCTCTTCCAGTTCAACAAAGTCAGAACGCCGACCCATCTTGTCCAGGGCGGTGCGGATGTCCGCGTGAGCTACCTTGAAGGTGAAACTATGGAACGCGCCTTGCAGTCCCTCGGCATTCCGCACACATTCCTGGTCTTCCCGGGCGAGGGGCATAGCCTCGATAAGACCCCGTGGCACGGGTACATTAAAGTGCGGGAAGAGCTGAAGTGGCTGGAGAAATACGACAAGCAGTAGCACCTTCAGAACGATCGCAAAGAACCCGGTGAGCCCCTCCGGAGGCGGGCATCATCTTAGCCAACCCCGGCGTCTCATGATTGTCCTGAAGCTGACTACCCGGTAGGCGCATCCTATCCTATAGGAAACAATGAACCCCGCTGTCGACCAGGCTCGCCATACCGCATTCCAGCAGACGCTGCTGAGCGCTCGCCGCACGATGATGATGAGCGAGATTCTCAAGCTGGCGATCGACAGTTTTGCCGCCAGCAAGCTGCGCTTTGCCCTGACGGCCCTTGGAATGGTGATTGGAACGGCCTCCGTGATCCTCGTAGTCACCATCGGGCTCACCGGACGGCAGTTCATCCTCAATGAGATTCAGAAGATTGGCACGAACCAGGTGGAGGTCGAGTACTCGGGCGGCGGCGCCGTCGGTGCTGAAAAAGTGGTCTACAACGACTTTCTCACCCGCGATGACGAGAAGGCCGTGCTCGCCCAGGTGCCGAGCGTAATCGCGTCTTCTCCCGTCCTCCAATCGCATGACCGGATCAGCTTCGGCGGGGGCGTGGTCAAGGATACGCTGGTGCTCGGCGTCAGCCCGCAGTATCGCGACGTCCGTAACCTGATCGTGCTCTCCGGCCGCTTTTTCGACGAACAGGATGAAAACTCGCACGTAATGTGCGCCGACGTAACTGTGCCGTTTGCCCGTGAGATGTTCGGAAGCGCCGACGATGCCGTCGGTAAGCAGTTCTCCGTTCAGGGAATTCCATTCACGATCATCGGCACCTTCAAGGAAAGCGTAGACACCTTCGGCGAGACCGAGATTGCCGACCAAACCATCCTGATTCCCTTCTCGGTCGCGCGATACTTTACCGGCACTGACAACGTAAAGCAGATTTACTTCACCATACGCAGCATGGACGAAGTTCCAGACGCGACCCGCGAGATTCAGAGAATCATCCAGTCGCGTCATCGGCCGAATTCGGTTTATAAGACTTTCGATCTTCGAGAATTGCTGGCCACCGCAGACAGAATCTCGATCGCTTTGATCGCGGTCCTGGTGACGGTCGCCATGGTCACGCTCGCCGTGGGCGGTGTGGGCATCATGAACATCATGCTCGCCAACGTCCGCTCCCGTATTCGCGAAATCGGCATACGAAAAGCGCTCGGCGCTACCTATCGGGAAATCAAGCTGCAGTTCCTTGCTGAGGCCATTATTATCTCGCTGGCGGGCGGCCTGGTCGGATGTTTCGTCGGGCTCGCTGTTCCTCTTTCAATTCGTCTTTTTTCCGATTACCCGCTGCCGATCTCATTGTGGTCTGTGGTCATAGCCCTTGCCGCGGCGACAGCGGTGGGAGTGGTGTTCGGCACCGTTCCCGCCACCCGTGCCGCACAGATGAATCCTGTGGAGTCACTGAAGTATGAGTGATCAGAACAAACCAAAACCCGGAGCGAGCAACGATCCCGAAGAACCGATGCAGGGCGTCAACCTGAAACTGATTTACAGCCTGATTGCCCTGGCGATAATTGCTGCAATCGCAGTGGCATTCTTCATCGTATTGCCCTTCTACCACCACCAGGGGCCTTGAAGCACCGCCCTTCAGGTCGGCTTACTTTTTGCGAACCGGTTCTCCCTCGATCACCGGCCCCGGACGCTCGGGCTCGCTGTCAATCTGTCTGGTTTTGCGGTACACGTTTGCGACCGCAAGCGTCCAGAGTGGAACAAAATCCACTCCGGGCACCAGCTTGCCCACGAATGAAGGTGCAAACTCCCAGTGCCATCCCAGCAAATAGCTCAGAACGCCGGCCATCGCCAGATCGAATAGGTCGTCAACAGGCGAAGCCGCACCTTCAATGAAAAGTGGGAACAAGGCAATCTGCGCAACGTCGGCAATCACCGCCAGGGCCATCGCGGCGCGCAGCTTTATTCCGGAAGGAGTCGTAATGGCGCCAGGTTCCACGGCAAATGGGAGCATAAGCTCCTTGTCCATTATCGACCTTCCGCAGTCTCAAGGCCAGTAAGTCAGCGTTGGGCAACCAGAGCAGCGGAAGGAACCGTTACCGATCCGATCCGGCCGGACGTCACATCCACGACCACCACTCGCATCGAACCCTGCAGCTGCGTCGCCTCAATGCGCTCATCGAAAGTGAGCCCCTGCTTCAGAGCATGCTCATAGGTCCCTGGCTTCAGGTGAAGCCCAATCGTAAGTCCGGAAACCTTCGCGCGAAGCGCCTCATGATCTCTCTGCACGAGGAAAATATCCAGCTTTCCAGCCCAGATCGAGTTCTGCTGTTTCAGATTTAGATCGCCTCCCGCGACCGTGACACGCAGAGCATTGCCCTCCGCATCAGTGATCACCTTTGCCGTGACGCCGATTTCACTTGCGTCGGCAGGCTGCCACACCGTCTGCGCGAACCGCTCCTTCATGCTGGCAGCTTCTTTGTCGTACTGGTAACCGGAGCGGAATCGAAGCGTCGCATCGTGGTGTCCAACCAGCTTCACCGTAAGCCGGTGATACTCACCATCGGCAGGCTTGCTCGGCGAAAACCCCAGCAGGTATGTCGCGTGTCCGTCGGCGACTACTGCATTCAATTCGCCAATGATGTTGCCCGATCGCCGAAACGTGCGTCCCCCGGTCGCATCCGCCACTTCGCGGAAAACGCCTTGGATCGGATGAATATCCTGTTCCATCGCTGCGGATAGCCGGCTGCCGTTGCCCCACTGCCGGTTCTGGATTAGCGGATTCGTATCCATGCCCGCCGTCGCTTCCGCGCCCTCCAGCTCGTGCTCCACCGCCGCCGGTCTTTGATATGTCGGGTTCATTTCAACATTGCGACGTCCGATCTCCGCGGTTACCACGGATGCTTCGAGACGGGAGGCATCGAGGGGGTACACGCTGACGTGGGCGTCGTTCAGGGCCTCCTGCGCGCGCAGCGCAATTGGCTCGATGTACTTACTTCCCTTTTCAATGTTGATGGAAAGCTTGTTCCAATCGGCGAGCGCGTTATCGCTCGTGATCCAGATCAGATTCTTATGGCCTGGAAGAGCCGAGAGGTGATGCGCCACCTCCACAAGAATTCCAAGAGAGTTGGGCCCGGGCCGGCTTCCAAGTTCGCGCAGCTGTGGATCCAGTGCCTCCTGCTGCGTGCTGGAATCCATCGTGTAATTCCCGTTGACGCTCAGGTGATCCTCAGGGTTATGCACCGTTTCGATTTGCTGCCGATTGCGCTTCTCCTGATCCTGTGCATTGGCCACATCTTGTGACGATGGCTTCCAATGGGCCAGCAGGTCCGCCAGTGCCTCATGATCGGAGCTCGCTTCATGAAGAACTTCGTAACCGTGATATTTCATCGTGTACAGTGCCACTCGCTCATTGGGTGCAAGTTCGTGGAGGAAACGCAATGTCTCCTGCCGCGCGTCAGTAAAGTCTCCGAAGCTGAGGTTGCTGGAATCGACGAGCAGCACCACCGTGTTCTCTTGCGCCCTCGCTAGCTGCGAGTCCTGGGGTGAGTGGTTCGAAAACTCGGCCGACTGGGCCGGCTGCTCGCTGGGCGCAGACTCGGGAACCGCTCCGCTGCTCGTCCGCATGAATGACCGTACGTCCTGCTTCACCTCGTTGTCATAGACCTCAAAATCCTGCGGCTTGAGATCTTTGATCGGATGACCCTTCTTGTCGAGAGCAACAACATTGACGTCCACGAGCCGCGTGTTGACGCGCAGTGTGGACTCGGCATCTTCGGAGCCGTTCGCAGCCCCCGCCGTTTGCTCGGGAACATCAGGAAGGCGACCGGCCTTCGCTGTCGTGATCTCCTGGGTTTCTTCATTGCTGGTTGCCGGGACGGCTGCATTCGGCGCCGTAACCTGCGCAGCTTCAGCGGGTTTCACGCCCGTAGCATCAGAAAGATCCTCTTCGGCCGGAAGCATCTCGGCTGCCTCAACCTTGGGCAGCGTCGCATGGGGCGCCAATCCCGAAGCACGCTCCTCGTCGGCGCTCAAGATGCGGGCGTCTGATCGGAAAAGGTGATAGTTGTTAAAGCTGACATCGTTCAGGAGCAGTTGCTGCGGACCCATCACGGTCCACGAGCGTCCCGTTGCATCCTCCGTTTTGCGCCGTGTCTGCGCCAGCGAAATCGAAACGCTCCGCGTGGGACACATATAAGTAGAACCGCCCAGTTCCACTGTCCCGTACTCGACCATCAGCGCTGCGTGGGTGATGGGATCGCTTCCATCAAGTTCTGCCTCGATACTCAAGCGCTGAATGGCGCCTGTGGCCGGGTCTACAGCAATTTCGCCCCGGTAGGCGCTCATCTGCGCGAACGCCTTACTCTCCATGCCAAACGCCGACGCAACACAGCAATAGCGCACTTCATAGTGCGACCGCGTTTTCGGCACCGAATACCGAAAAACAGCTACATTCCCCTCTTTGCTCTTTTCCCAGCGCGCCCATTCGAGTTTGTTTTCCGCTGCGTCCACCAGCACAAGCCCGAGGATCGGACCGAAAGTGCCCCACGTCTTCAACCCGACGTCGTCTGCCTTCGCCTTGTCGGAAGAATGAGAATCCTGCACCTTGAAAAGCCCCGGCTCGAGTACTTCTTCTCCATCTCGGTAGAGCACCGCAGTCCGGGAAATTCGAACCGCATGCAACGATTCGGTATCCGCCCATAACTCGGTACGGGGAGTCCGGGGATCATCTTCGAAGTGCGTAACCGTTCTCGAAGCATAGAAGCGCGGCAACTGCGGAATGGCCTTGCTCACGTAACTCGCCGCAAGCCCCATAATCCGGCGTTGCTCTTCGAGATCAGGACTGGCTTGCACCGGAAGCTCATCCTGCGGAGGAACAAGGAAGGCCGAACGGTCTGCAAGTCCGGCAAGAGCCCGCTGCGAGCGGACGCCGAGAGCAGCGTTCCAACGCTCCAATCGCGCGGAACTGAAACGCTCCGTCAGCTCGAGACCTGAAAGGCGCATCGCCAGTGCGTTATCTTGCTCAGTATTCGACTTGGTCAGAATCGTTTCGAGCTGCGCTACTCCCACGCGTTCCGCCGCGAAAATCGGAGTCGTAAGAGAGAGAGCAAGTGTAATCAACACCCCGGTACGGATCATGCCGTGCCTCCTGAAAAAGACCGCAAATGTTCCGAATTCCAGAAGCCGGTCCGGTGGGGTCTGTGCGCAGAACGCGCGAATAGTCCCGGATCGTGCCTGGCCTGACATTGTATGCCGGTTCATCAAGCTCTTTCATCGGAAAGATGTGAACCGGTTTGGAATAGTCCCCTCTTGGACGCATTCATCAGGCCCGCACCCTCCCGGCTATGATTCTTCTTGTCCTCGTTCTTCCGTCCACTCCCCTTACCGATGGAGCGCACATGCTGACACAGACTGAGAAAGCGGTTGTCTTTCAAACACTTCACCAGCGAAAGAAGCCGTTTGTGATCGGAAACCCCTGGGATGCTGGCTCCGCGTGCATCCTCTCCAGCCTGAAATACGAAGCGCTCTCGACCACCAGCGCCGGTCTCGCCTTCTCTCTCGGCCGCAAAGACGGAACCGCCGCCGTGAGCCGGGCCGAAGCGCTAGCCAATGCAAAATCAATCGTCGACGCCACAACACTCCCTGTTGCCGCCGATCTCGAAAACGGCTATGGCCACCGCCCCGAAGATGCCGCCGAGACAATCCGGCAGGCTGCCGCAGTCGGCCTCGTTGGCGGATCCATCGAAGACGCAACCGGCGACAACGCCGACCCCATCTACAACTTCAATCACGCCGTCGAGCGTGTGGCTGCTGCCGCCGCAGCGGCTCGCTCACTCCCCTTCCCCTTTATGTTCGTCGCCCGGGCGGAAAACTATCTCCATGATCGCCCGGATCTCGACGATACGATCCGGCGCTTGCAGGCCTTCGAGAAGGCCGGAGCTGAGGTGCTCTATGCGCCGGGGCCGACCAGCGCCGACGACATTCGCACCATCTGCTCATCGGTTACAAAGCCAGTCAATGTGCTCATGGGACTGAAAGGAGCGCCGCGGCTCACGGTCGCGGAATTGGGCGAACTCGGCGTGCAACGGATCAGCATTGGCTCAGGCTTCAGCCGCGCGGCTCTGACCGCATTCCTGCAAGCAGCCCGCGAAGTAATCGATGATGGCACCTTCACCTTCGCCGATCATGCCATGTACATCTCGGAACTGACCGCGATGTTCAAGTAGCTAGGCCAGCCTTCTTCTTCAT
>DATNFD010000022.1:0-54747 GCA_035606555.1 Occallatibacter sp. | reverse complement strand
GATTGCGCTGCCGTGGACACTGATTCTGATTCTCCTGGGGCACGCGATTCGAGAAGTGGCGATGAGAACGGAAGTGGATGTTAACTCGGAAGTTCAGCCGACACTAGGGTCGCGCTCGGTGACATGAGGGCCGCAGTTCGGGTCGGTTTACATGAGAATGCCGGAGCGTAGTAGCTCCGGCATTCGTGTTATCTGCCGTTACTGGTCAGTCGATGGATTGGTTGAGGCGCAGATCGCGTGACGAGCCTCCGACGCTGATGGTGCGCTTGCCGCTCGCTGCGATCCATTTCTGATCCTTCGTTGACCAGTATTGGAGCTGGCGCGGGGCGACGTGCAGGGTAACGGTCTTGCTTTCGTTGGGGCCGAAGTGGACACGATCGAAGGCCGCGAGCGCGCGAACAGGGAACTGGACTCCATCCGGGACCTGGTCTGGAGCGCCGAGATAGACCTGCGGCACTTCGTCTGAGGCGACGGCACTCTTGTTCTTGATGTTTACTCTAACGTCGAGGCCGCCGTCAGAAGCTTTGGAGACGTTGAGACCGGAGTAGTCGAAGGTGGTGTAGCTGAGTCCATGGCCGAACGCGAAGAGAGGCTCGATGTTCTCTTTGTCGAACCAGCGGTATCCGACGTTGACTCCTTCGCTGTAGATGGTCTTCTTCTCGGGCGGCTTCTTGCTGCGCTCGGGATGTTTGGGATCTGTCGCGGGGTAGTCTTCGAGGCGCTTGCCCCAGGTAACGGGCAGACGGCCTGCGGGGCTGGTTTTGCCGAGCAGGATGTTGGCTGTTGACCATCCGCCTTCGTCGCCAGGCCACCACATCTGGAGAACAGCTTTGACCTTGTCGATCCACGGCAATGCAACAGGCTGACTGGTGTTCAGGACGACGATGGTATTCGGGTTGACGGCGGCAACCTCTTCGACTAGTTTGTCTTGATCTCCGGGAAGGCCGAAGACGGGCTGAAGGCGAGTCCACAAGAAGACGACTGCGACCTTCGCGTGTTTCGCGGATTCGATGGCGTGCTCGTGGTCGGCTTTGCGCTGTTCGGGAGTGTACCAATTGAGTCGAACCTGTACTGGCGACCCGGAGGTGTCGGAAGACGTGCTGATTTCGATCTGATGCGGACCCGCGGTGAGATTGATCGCGCGGCGAACGTTGTCGAGCCCGTCGGTGGTGGGGATCGCATTGTCTTGATTGGCTTGAAGGATGTCGCCATGAACGCCGCCCTGAAACGCGCCGGTGGCCGCCAGGCGTTTGCCGTCGAGTTTGATGACAGCATTTGTACCGAGCGCCTGGAGATAGATCCAGTAGTCTCCCGCATGAGGCGGAGTGAGCGTGCCTTTCCAGGTGACTACAGAGTTGGGCGGAAGAGGGTTGTGTCCCTTGACCGTGAAGTCAAGTGTGTTGTCGCTGTGCGAGTCGCCGGATTTGGATGTGCGGATGAGTCCCGGCTGGCCGTCATGACTGAGTGCGCTGGCTGGAACGGGGCTGCCGGTCATATCATCGTCAACGGCGAAGCCGATGTCGGAGTTTCCGGAGAGTTTTTTCAAGGCAGCGAGTGGGCCGACCTGACGTTCCGGCAGTCCAACCGAGCGTTCGCCGTTGATGCCGATCGAGTCAATCTGACCGGCCGTGGGTCCAATGAGGACGATCGAGTCGAGTTCATCGTTCTTGAGCGGGAGGATATTGCCTTCGTCTTTGAGAAGGACTGCAGCATCCTCGCCGGTCTTCTCGATAATCTTTGCGTTTTCCTCGATGGCTTGCTTTGTGACGGCATGCTTCGACTGGCCATCGAGATAGCCGAAGTGAACGATCTCGTAAAGTACACGGCCTGCGGCGCGGGTGACGGTGGCTTCGGTCACCGTGCCGTCCTTGAGCGCCTCGGGCATCTTTTTCGGACTGAGCTTCACACCCCAGTTGCCGCCGCTGAAATCGAACTTCTGCTCAGGCTCCTCCGGAATGTGACCGCCGAACATGCCCATGTTGTCAGCAGCCGCCGACGGCGAGGGCGGCGGAGGAATCGGCCGTGCGTCGAAGAAGGAAGGGATGGAAAAGCCGTGGTTGTCGGGATCAGGCTCGCCAGGCATTTCCATATCGAGTCCGGCGTTGATGAACTCGACGGAATGAACAGCTCCCCAGTCAGAAGTGACAAAGCCCTTGAACCCGAGCTGATCGCGGAGGATGGTCGTCAGCGTTTCCTTGTTTCCGCAGGCGAAGGTGCCATTCAGGCGGTTGTAAGAGCACATGATCGAGGCGACGCCGGCTTTGACCGCTGCTTCGAAGGGGGCGACGTAGACTTCGTGAAGCGTCTGATCATCAATGAAAGTATTTTCGTTATCTGAGTCGTAACCGACGTAGTGCTTGATTTGTGCCATGACATGCTGCGACTGAATGCCATTGACCTCGGCAACTCCCATCTGCGAGGTGAGAAAGGGGTCTTCGCCGAAGGTGTTGTACCCGCGCCCGAACTGGAGATCGCGGTCGATGTTGACGAAGGGCTGGAGCGCAACATCAATACCGAGTGCGCGCGCTTCGCGTCCGATCACCAGGCCATTGTCTTCGGCGTCTTTGAGGCTGAAGGTGGCGGCGACTCCCATGGTGGCTGTTTCGCCCTGAGATGGGTGACGGGTGAGGACGCCAGGAGGTCCATCCGCGAAGCGGAGACCGGGAATCTTGAGGCGCGGTATGCCAGCGAGGTATCCGGCCTGGCCCTGATAAACCTTCGGGTCTTCCTGAGTGCCATGGATGAGGGTCAGCTTTTCCGCGAGAGTCATCTGGCTAAGAATTTTATCGACCCGAGGATCTCCGGTCACGACAGGCACTGACTGAGCAACTGCCGATCCTACGGCAAGCGTGAAGAGCGTGGTTGCGAGCACGACGCGGATCATGCAAGTTAAAAGTGGGACTTTGTTGACCGGTTTCTGTGAATGCACTTTCGCCCCCTCGGTTGGCAGAGCGCCAGATAAAAGTTTGATTGGGGCGCTCTCAGATCCTCGGCAAGCAAGTGTATAGCAATGGGGCTGGGTGGCGCTGTGCGGGTGAAGAGATGAAGGATCTTGTCAGCTTCTGATTCGAAACCGGGCCGGACGTCTGGTAAAGCTGGTTGTTGAATAGATGTGGGTAAACCTTTGTAATACGTGTTGGAGTTGTCATCGCGTCTACACTGATGCTTGCCATGTGGAAAGCGTTGATCCAGAACGTGCGCGGTTTTGCGGCAGACCTGACGCGGAAGCGCGTGCGCGGGCATGCAGTGTTGCTCGGCGTCGTGCTCTGGGGGGCATACGCGATCAACATTGCGACTCCGGGAATCAAGGATCGGGAGGGGCAGCTCAAGGGCGCGGACTTTCTGCATTTTTATGTGCTCGGCAATATCGCGCGAATGCATGACGCGAGCTTGCTGTACGATGCTCCGCGGCAGGCGGCATTAGGCGCGAAGTTGATCCATGGAGATCCGGGCGAGACGTATCTCCCGGTGTATGGACCCCAGTATTCGTTAGTCTTCAGCCCGCTGGCGGCGCTGCCTTACGGATGGGCCGCCGCCGTTTGGATGCTGGGAAGCGCACTGGTTTACCTGCTTTGCTGCACACTCATCGTGAAGGTGTGTCCTCGTGTGCGCGAGGACCGCACTTCGATTCTGATTCTCGCTGCAGCATTTCCAGGATTCTTCTACATGGTCGCAAGCGGGCAGAATTCCATACTTGCTCTCGTTGCATTCACGACGGCCTTCTTCTGCTTCAGAGCGAAGCTGCCGCTGCTTGCAGGGATGGCGCTGGGAGTGCTGATGTATAAACCTCAGTTTGGGGTGATGGCGGCGGCGCTGTTTGTGCTGACGCTGGAGTGGCGGGTTATTGCAGGTGCCCTGATTACAGGCGTGGGGCAGTTAATCGCGGCGGCTTCATATTACGGAAACGGGGCGCTTGACGCCTATTTCGCGCAACTGAAGCGTATCAACCAGAGCGCGAGCGCGCTTGAGCCACACCTGGACCGGATGCACAGTCTGCGGGCATTCTGGCAACAGTTGCTACCCTGGAATGGAATTGCGTTCGCCATCTATGCACTGTGTGCAATCTTTGTGATTGCAATTACGGTGTGGTGTTGGAGGAGCAGGGCTCCGATCGAACTGCGATATGCGGTTTTCGTTCTGGGGAGTGTGCTGGTGGATCCGCATCTAACGGATTACGATTTGGTGATGCTGATGCCGGCACTGCTCGTGATCGGTGATCGCATCTTGCTTGCAGAAGAGTCTGCTCAGCGCGATGCGGCGCGGGTGCTGATGTACCTCGCGTATGTGCTGCCGCTGTTTGGACCGATGCTGAAGATGCTGCACATTCAGCTCTCGGTCCCGGCGTACGTGGCTCTGTTCCTGGTGGTCGCATCGATAATCCGCGGTGAACTGGTGACCGATGATCTTCGGAAAGCAGCGATCGTCTCATCGGTGCAAGCATAACCGCCAGCCGGTGCGGTGTTCATGCGGGCAGAGAGAGTTCGGTTTCCAGACCAAGCTCGATGAGTTGCTCGCGAAGACAATCAATCGTGGTGAAAAGCACGCCGATGAGACCGAGAGCGCGAGCCGCGTCGATGTTGGGCTGTTTGTCATCGATGAAGAGCGTTTCTTCAGGACGAGTTTCGAGGCGCTCCAAGGCGAGCTTATAGATCGCGGGATCGGGCTTCGCCATCTTGTGCTGGTAGCTCCAGATGAGGACGTCGAAGCGCGGAATCCAGTTGAATTCGCGCTCGATGTTGGCCAGGACGGTGTCTCCCATGTTGGAAAGGATAGCTGTGCGCAGGCCGCGTTCCTTTAGTTGCTGCTGCCACGCGAGCATGGCGGGGTTCTGGGTGGTCCACATGCGTGCGTCCCAGAGGTTCAATTCATCGATCGCTCTGGCGTCGAGATTGAGTTTTGCGTCGCGGACGATGTTCTGCCAAAACTGAAGTCCGGTAAGCTTTCCTTCGTCGTAGGCGTGGCGGTCGGCCCAATAGACGGCTTCGAACTGATCATGAGGAAGGCCGGTGATGCGGAGCATGGCGTCGTGCGCTTCGGCGCTCGGTTGTCCGGTGAGAACCATTCCATAATCAAAGATGACGGCGCGCAGACTCAAAAGCTCCTCCTCAATTGGCGCATTTGGGACCGGGCGCCTGCTTCTATTGTAAAGATCAGAGAACAGGGATTGTGGGGCATGGTGCAGAGCTTGGCGAAGTTTTCAAAGAGGACAGATTGGAATACGGAGGAGAGTGCACTGGCGCGGGCACATCGCGAACGTGTGCAGACGGAATTGCCCCTGGCAGATCTGACGGCCTCGAATCCGACGCGGTGCGGGTTTGTCTACGATGGGCGATTGCTGGCCCCCCTGACGGATTCGAGGGCGCTGGAGTATGATCCGCAGCCGCTGGGGCTGCAGCGGACGCGCGAGGCGGTGTGCGGATACTACGCTGATCATGGGGTTGAAGTTTGGCCAGAACGGGTTGTGATGACCACAAGCACGAGCGAGGCGTACAGCTTTTTGTTCAAACTGCTTTGCGACCCAGGCGACGAGATCGTGGTTCCGCAGCCGGGGTATCCGCTCTTTGATTTTCTAGGGGTCCTGGACGACGTGCGGATCAAGACTGCACCGCTCGTTTACGACCACGGCTGGCAGATTGAGCCGGAAGGATTCAGGCGAGCGCTTTCGGCACAGGCGCGAGCGATTGTGCTGGTGCACCCGAACAATCCCACGGGACATTTCACGAAGAAGTGGGAGACTGAGGAACTGGCGAACCTCTGCCGGGAACAGGGAATTGCACTGATCGTGGATGAGGTCTTTCTGGATTACAGCTTTGGCGGGGAGAAGGGAGAGAGTTTTGCTTCTGGGCTGGAGGGTGTCGACGTGTTTGTCGTGAGCGGGCTGAGCAAGATAGCGGGGCTCCCCCAGATGAAGGCTGCTTGGATTGTTGCGACAGGTCCGCATGCCCCAGAGGTGATGAGCAGACTCGAGGTGATCGCGGATACATTCCTCTCGATGAACGCGCCCGTGCAGAGAGCGATTCCCGTGTGGCTTGAGGGACGTGGAGAGATTCAGCAACAAATCCTGAACCGGGTGAAAGCGAATCTGGCGGAACTGGACCGGCAGCTTGCGAACTTCGATTTAGTGCGGAGGATCGAGGTGGAGGGTGGCTGGTATGCGGTGCTGCGGATACCAGCGGTGCGCCCGGATGAGAAGACCGTGCTGGAACTGCTGGAACGCGGCGTATGGGTTCATCCGGGATACTTTTTCGGAATGGCGGAGAGCGGCTGGCTGGTAGTGAGTTTGCTTGGATCTGTTGAGGAGTTTAAAACGGGAGTTCAACTGATTGTTGACTATTTTAGAACGCATCAAGGTACTAACAATTGTCTAGTCGGAGTTAAACCATAATCAAAACTATACATGTTAAATAATTGATTATAAATACATTGCGTATAGAGCGTGTGGATCAGCAAATCCGTTGCTGGGCTTGTGGAGGATCATTTCAGAAAGGGATTGGATTTGCGTTCGATGCCAATGGTGGTGGCCGGGCCATGGCCCGGGACGACTTTGGTTTCGTCAGGCAGGTTGAGCAAGCGAGCATGGATGGAGTCGATGATCTGCTCGTAATCTCCGCCCGGAAGGTCGGTGCGACCGATGCTTCCGGCGAAGAGGGTGTCGCCAGCCAGCACCATTTTGAGCGGAGCGAAGTGGAGACAGATGGATCCTTGGGTATGGCCCGGCGTATGGAGGACTTGTGCCGGGTAATTTTCGAGGCCGACGCGGCTGTTGTGGGTGAGGGATTCGTCGGGGGGCGCGGTTTCGGGTGTCTCGATGCCAAGCCAGGCTGCCTGCTCGGACATCATTTGAAGGAGCGGCAGATCAGCTTCGTTCAAATAGATGGGAGCGCCGGTGAGGGCTTTAAGCTTGAGTGCTCCGCCAACGTGGTCAATGTGGGCATGGGTGATGAGGATCTGATTGAGCTTGATCCCGAGGGAGTTGAGGCGGCCGTGGATGCGGGTGATCTCATCGCCAGGGTCGACGATGATGGCTTCGCGTGTTTCTTCGTCGGCGAGGATTGTGCAGTTGCATTGGAGAGGGCCGACCGGAAACGTTTCGAGAATCATGAGGCAATTCTAGGCCGCTTGGGAGTTTCGCTCAAAAGAGTGAGGGCAGGCGCTATGGCCTGCCCGCAGCAATGGAGTGAATCAGCGCTATTTCTTCGGGGGAGTGGTCTGATGGGTGGGCTGATCTCCCAAGACAGAGCGGGAGTGAGTGCCGCGAGCATAAAGGACCGTCAGGGTGAGAGAGGTGATCATGAAGATCACGGCTGCCCAGGTGGTGAGTCGAGTGAGGACGTTGGCAGCGGCGCGAGGACCGAATGCGGTCTGGGAACCCTGCCCACCGAAGGCGCCTGCGAGATCGGCGGAACGGCCCTGCTGGACGAGTACGACTCCAATCAGGAAGATGCACACCAAGACGTGGAGAACGATAACGAAGTAGAAGAAAATCTGCATTACTGAAGCTGCTTTCTGAGCGGAAAATGATGCGGAGGACGGAGTTCCCCTACGCCTTCCTGAAGTATTTGCTTAAACAATGATAAAAGTTGAACTTCCCGTAAGCAAGCCCGCGACAGGGTTTTTGGGTTGCATACGCGGAACCCCAAAGGAAACAGAGCGTTGCCAGTTCTGAAAATCCGTCTAGATCGGGCTTGGCGGTTAGATTTTCACCCTGTTCGCAGCTAAATGCGGGACATTGACACCAGAGGTAATGCGCTCCTGTCCGTTTCGGACCCCAGAATTCGCGAAAGTCCGGGCAGGGAAGAGCAAAAGCTAACTTGAACACCAATTCGGGAGGAGAACGCCAAATCAGATCTCAGGGGTAAGTCTATTGAGCAGTGCGGGGTTTGTTTCTTGTCCACCGCCAGATTGAGTACGCGCTTGCCACTACGCAGATGGCGATGAAAACGATCATTCCCCATCTGAATTCCGGGGATTTTGCGATTCCAAGCACGGCGGTTCCGAACTTCAGCGCCAAGAGGGACAGCAAGGTAAAGCGGATACCCCGGGACACGAAATTGACGAGGAGAATGCGCCAGATGGGATAGTCCAATGCGCCCACGGCCGCGATCACGGTTGTGAAAGGGAAAGGAGGAGGTGCAAGGCCGGCCAGCAATACTGCAACAGCCGAGCGCTGACCCACTCGCTTTTTCAACTTCTCGTATCGCTTGTCGCCTGCAATTCTGCGTACGCCCTCCTCGCCCACCTTGCGGGACACGAGCGCCAAGATCAGCGCGCCGGCGGAAGATCCAATTGCCGCCGAGATGATGTACCAGGGAATACCGCGGGGGTGCTGTGCCGCGAGCCCGACAACGACGAGATCGTTCCCGAAGGGCAGAATGAGGAAAGAGGAGTCCATGACTCCCATCACAAACGGGCCGAAATATCCGATGTGAAATAGAAAATGCAGAAGAGGAGCGAAAAAGCCCATGTGCCTCCCAGCAACACATTAACCGCTCGTCGACCTGATCAGACATGGCGATTTGGTCTGCTCTGATCGACGCGCCGAACCTTGTTTATGTCTGATGCCAAAGAATGTAGCCGCTGTCGAACATACCTGCAGATTCCCCAGAAAGTCATTTAATTTGTTCTGGAAGAACTCGGATGCACTGGAGTATCCGACGCCGGTTTCCGTTCTTTAACGAGCGTCAGGAGTGAGATTCGTGGTTTACCCGGACGCGGCCGGGTATTGTCATGCGATTAGAAATCGAATGCTTCGAGACGGAGGAACCAGCGCCGGTCGTACCTGCCGCTGGGGAAACTGTTCGTTGCGATCTCCGCTGATTTGGAACGGCTCAGAGCCTTGGCGAAGGTCCCCAATGTGCGACGTTCCGAGCCTCCATCGCTGTACGAAGGCCGGGTCGGAGAAGCGTCTGATTGGGCGTGCTCAGAATCGTCCGTCAGTTCGATTGCTCCGGTGAGCTATTGAGCCCAATGTTATTGGGAACGGTGGAACGCTTCGACCAAGAAGGGTGTGTTGCGTCCAAAAGGAATATCGGCTGCCTGGAAAACCGGCTGCTCCTGTGGCCTGGCCCAGGAATTGGGCCACTACCGCCGCCTAAAAGAGTTTGGAACTATCCAGAAGCACAGTCACTGGTCCGTCGTTGATCAGCGACACCGACATGCTGGCCTGGAATTGGCCGGTTTGGCACCGGAGCCCACGGTCCCGAACCTGCGCAACGAAGTAGTCGTACAGCTTGCGAGCGGCTTCGGGCCGAGCGGCCGCATCGAAGGAGGGCCGTTTGCCGCGACGGACATCGCCGTAGAGGGTAAACTGCGAGATGACGAGCACCTCGGCGGTGAGATCGGCAACGCTGCGGTTCATCTTGCCTTCATCATCCTCGAAGATTCGTAACCCTGCGACTTTCTCAACGAGGTAGTCCGCATCGGTTTCGGAATCGGCGGTAGACACGCCGAGGAACACCAAGAGGCCCAATCGGATTTCGCCGATCCTTTGTCCTTCAACCGTGACCGAGGCTTTGGAGACGCGTTGGACCACCGCACGCATGCGGCTTCAGGGTAGCATTCTGAGTGCGAAGGACTCCGAACGACGCGAAGCATATTGCCTCAGATCGTGCAGGCATTCATCTCGACCTGCGGGCATCTGTTGTACTCGATGACAAATCTTGATCGGGAGTTCCTAACCACTAGCGAACGCAAGCCAGCCTCAGGCATTTTCCACTAGCTCGCTGCTTTCGTTGGGACATTGGAGTGATTGCATTCGGGTTCCTCATCACAGGAGCCGTGTTACCATTGGTTTTCCCCGGCGACCCCTGCGCCGCTGGAGGTCGAAGGAAAAGCCAAAGCAGCGACCGTCTTTTTCGTGCGCTCATTTCGAGCGTGGATCGCTGATGGATCATCCTCGCGCGGTGGCAACTTCGCTAATCGAAGTGAGCATCACAGAATTTTTTACCCGGCAAAGCTAAAGGTTTGCGGATTTCAGTGAAATTGGGACTCATCTTCGTTCGATGCATTATTGCGACTGCACTACTAGTTGTGTGCTTGTGCGCCAGGGCTGCGCCTTCGTCGACTTCGATTTTCTCGAACAAGAGCACGCCAGCGCATGAGCTGAACGATCTATCGATGTTTGTGCTCGGAATTACCGGGCTGATTTTTTTGGGCGTCAGCAGCCTGCTGGTGTACGCGATCGTGAAATTCCGCGCGCGCAAAGGAGACACAACAGAGCCTCCGCAAGTATTCGGCAGCATGCAGATCGAGCTGTCGTGGACAATCATTCCGATCCTGATCATTGTGGTGCTCTTCCTCACAACTGCGCGGGTATTGTTTAGCGTGCAGGATGCGCAGAAGCCGAAAAGCGCACTGGATGTGATCGTCGTAGGGCACCAGTTCTGGTGGGAATTCCGGTATCCGCAATACAACGTGGTTACTGCAAACGAACTTCACCTGCCGGTTAGCAGCAAGGAGGCGCCTCGACCCGCGTTTATGAAATTGACCTCGGCTGATGTGATGCACAGCTTCTGGGTCCCGCAACTCGGTGGGAAAACGGATGTTCTGCCGAACCGCGTGAACGAGATGTGGATGGATCCGCAGGAGACGGGGTTGTTCGTGGGGCAGTGCGCGCAGTTTTGCGGTCCAGAGCACGCGAAGATGCTGCTCCGTGTGTATGTGGATACGCCCGAGCAATTCAAAGCGTGGATTGTGAGTCAGCAAAAGGCGCAGGCTGAGTTGATGCCTCTTCCTGGCGGTCCGCACCGTAGCGCAGGCGAGACCGCGCCAAACCTGGGAAACCAGGGCGGCGTAGTCAATATTGCGACAAACAAAGTTCCGCCAAACTCGCCAACTACGAGGGGCAACGTGATTACGAGCCTGGGCGAGTCGCAGGAGATTTCGGCGAGAACGGGACAGTATGTGTTCGAGCATGAAGCATGCATCAGTTGCCATACGGTTTCGGGAACGGTGGCAACAGGCCGATACGGGCCGGATCTGACACACCTGATGAGCAGAGACACGATCGCGTCGGGTGTAGCTTCGAACACCAAGGAGAATCTGCTGAACTGGATCGGAGATCCGAACCAGATCAAGCCGGGCTCGATGATGCCGGCAATGCACTTGAGTGACACGCAAAACAAGCAGATTACGGCATATCTAATGACATTGAAATAGGGCAGGAGTGGAAATGGGTACAGATAGCATACCGGCGCCCCACGGAATCGAGACGGGGCTGGACCGCACCGGTCCAGTGAGCAGACCGGGGACTTACCTGGAACTGATTCACAGCTGGATTGTTACGGTGGATCACAAGAGGCTGGGCATTCTGTACATCTGCTATGCGCTGCTATTTCTGCTGGTGGCGGGATCGGAAGCAATGCTGATCCGCATCCAACTTTTCTTTCCGCATAATAATTTTCTTTCTCCATATACGTTTAACCGGATGTTCACCATGCACGGGACGACGATGGTGTTCCTGATGGGAATGCCGATGCTGTTTGGGTTCGGCAATTATCTTGTGCCGCTGATGATAGGGGCCCGGGACATGGCATTCCCGCGATTGAATGCGTTCAGCTTCTGGATCAGCGCTTTTTCAGGATTTCTGCTCTACTACAGCTTCATCGGGGGAGTGGGGCTATATGGAACAGGATCGGCGCCAGATGTGGCGTGGTTCGCATATGCGCCGCTGACAGAGAGGCCGTTTTCACCCGGGCATTCGACCGATTATTGGGCGGTGGCGGTATTAGCGAATGGAATAGGTAGCATCGGGACGGCTATCAATATTATCGCGACCGTGTTCTGCATGCGGTGCAAAGGGATGAAACTGTCGCGGCTTCCGCTGCTGCCGTGGCTATACGCGACGACGTCGTTCCTGGTACTTGTTGCGGTGAGCCCGCTGACTGCAGCGCAAGCGATGCTTCTGATCGATCGCTATCTGGGCGGACACTTCTTCGACACGCAAATGGGGGGCTCGGCGATTCTGTGGGCGCACTTCTTCTGGATCTTCGGCCATCCGGAAGTGTACGTGCTCGTGCTGCCGGCATTCGCGTTTGCCAACGAGATTATTCCGGTGTTTTCGCGGAAGGCTATCTTCGGCTATCCAGCGATGGTGGCAGCGTCGGTAGGGATCGGCTTTATCAGCCTGGGCGTGTGGGCACATCACATGTTCACAATCGGGATGACGTCGTTTGGGAATGCATTCTTCACGCTTTCCACGATGTTGGTATCAATTCCGACCGGAATCAAGACGTTCAATTGGCTAGCAACTCTTTGGGGCGGAAAAATCAGGTTCGCCCCGCCAATGCTATTTGCGATTGCGTTTCTGTTTCAGTGGGTGATCGCCGGGCTCACCGGTATCATGCTGTCGGTTTCGGCGTGGAACTGGCAATTGCATAACAGCTATTTTGTGGTCGCCCATTTTCACTATGTTCTGGTAGGTGCAATTGTTTTCATGGTCTTCGCGGCCATCTACTTCTGGTATCCGAAGATGACGGGGCGGATGCTGGATGAGCGTCTGGGTAAGTGGCACTTCTGGTTGATGGTCATCGGATTCCACATGACCTTCGACGTGATGCATTTCCCGGGTCTATTGGGGATGCCGCGGCAGATCTTCACCTATGAACCGGATCGCGGGTGGACGCTGCTTAACCAGATCGTATCGGTGGGCGGGTTCATTCAGGCAATTGCGGTTCTGGTTCTTGTGTACAACCTCGTGCATTCGTATTTCCGCGGTGCGGTTGCGGGACCGGATCCGTGGGATGCGTGGACTCTGGAGTGGTCAACAACGTCGCCCCCGCCTGCGTACAACTTCGTCGTCGATCCGGTAGTGGCGAGCAGGAGACCGCTGTGGGATTTGAAACATCCGGAAGATCCGGATTCGGCATTCGAGTGAGGGGATGATGGCGACCGTACCACTGGAACACGTCAGGGATGAAGGGGAGTGGAGACTGCCGTCGCGCGGCATGGTGGCGATGGGATGTCTGATTACGGCCGAGTCCTCCATCTTCATGATCTTCGTGGTCGCGTATCTCTATTACCTGGGGCGGGATGTGAGCGGGCCAACGCCGAAGGAGGTCCTGGAGATTCCGTACTTCGGCACGATATGCCTGCTGTCGAGCAGCGGGTTCATCATGCTGGCGGAACGCGCGATCGAGCATGGGAAGATGGCGGCGTTCCGTTTGTGGTGGGGCATAACGATCCTGCTAGGGGCTGTCTTCCTGGTGGATACGGGGATGGAGTGGCAAAAGCTTATCGTGCAGGATCATCTGACCATTCACACGAATTTGTTTGGAACCTGCTTTTACTCGCTGGTCGGACTGCATGCTTCGCACGTGATTGTCGGCATGCTCATGATGCTGGTCACACTTGCATTTGCGCTCACCGGGCATGTGAAGGCTGAACACAGCTATCGCGTCAAAGTGCTCGCGTTGTACTGGCATTTCGTCGATGCGGTGTGGGTTGTGGTGTTCACGGTGGTTTACGTGGTGGGCAGATGACACAGACTCATTCGCGGCTAGGCACGGCAGAAAAGGGAGAGGTGCACACGCACACCATCCATCTGCCAGCTTCAACGGCGTGGCCGTTCATGATGGCTCTAGGGATAACACTGCTGGGTGCATCCCTGGTCACGACATTAGGGATTGGAATATTTGGGGGGCTGCTGACAATTGTGTCGGTAGTGGGTTGGTTCAGAGAAGTTCTGCCCTACGAAAAGCATGAAGACATTCCCGTCACTGATGAGGTGGTCACTATCGTGCCGTCCGCGGAGAAGGTGGCGCGCATTCAGGTAGACGAAACCCATCGCGCGCAGTTACCCCTCGAGACATTTCCGGTTACAAGCGGAATAGTGGGCGGCATCGCGGGCGGAATTGCAATGGTGATTCCAGCTGAGATTTACGGGATCATCCGGTTCCACAGCATTTGGTACGTGGTGAACCTGCTGGGTGGAGCTGGCGTAGGAGCATGGGTGAATCCGACGGTGGAACAAATGCGGCACTTCAATCTGGGCGCATTCATAACGGCGAACATCATCCAGGGGGCCACGACGCTGCTGGTGGGTTTGCTGTATGGAGCGATGCTGCCGATATGGCCTAAGCATCCCATCGTGCTAGGCGGCATTATTGCTCCGGCTGCGTGGACGGGACTGCTGCACAGCGTGATCGGAATAGTGAATCCGTTTCTGGCTGAGCACATTGACTGGTGGTCGTTTGCGGCGGCGCAAGTAATTTTCGGGCTAGTCGCCGGATATGTAGTGAGCAAGCGCGGGAAGTTGAAGCGACTGCACCAGGCACCCCTCGCGGTAAGGCTGGGCGTGGAGGCTCCGGGGTTGATCCACGAACGGGACGGAGACGAGCAGAAGTGATGAGAAAGGCAATGTCGGCAGCTGGAGTGTGTGCAATAGCGCTGCTGGCGGTAGCCGGGTGCAATCTGCCCGGGAAGCCAAGGCCGGGTCCCGAGGTGCCACGGCCTGAAGAGGTAATGGCCTTCGATACGCTGTACGGCGACAACTGTGCAGGATGTCATGGCGTGGATGGACGGAACGGCACTGCAACGAACCTCGCCAATCCGGAGTATGAGGCGTGGGTCGACGATGCTACGTTGCGCAATGTGATCGCCAAAGGCGAGAAGGGGTCGCTGATGCCGGCCTTCGCGCAAGAGAGCGGAGGCGTACTGACGGATGAGCAGATTGAGGCTCTGGTGAAGGGAATGCGTGAGAGATGGCGAAAGGGTGATCCGTTCGGTGGAGAGAAGCCGCCGGAATATCGAGCTTCGCATGAAGGCGATGCAGCCAAAGGGAAAGTTGTGTACGCAATTGGTTGTGGACGATGCCACGGCATGACGCGCGATCAGCCGGGCAAAGCGGGATCGATTCTCGATGGATCGTTCCTGGCACTGGTTAATGAGCAGACGATTCGCACGACGATTGTGGCGGGCAGACCGGACATTGGCGAGCCGGATTGGCGCGGGCATATTCCGGGACGAGCGATGACAGACGATGAAGTGACCGATGTGACCGAATGGCTAATCTCGCAAGAATCGGCTTTGCCGGGTCAGCCATATCCAAGCACGAATCAGCTGTCGGGTAAGCCGGGCGAAGAGCCGCCTTCGGCGATCAGGAAGTAGGGGGAGACGCAATGGACGAGAAATTGCCGCCGCCTAGTCAGCAGGAACAACAGCAGCAGTTGCATGCTGAGCGGGTATCGAGACGGACGTTTTTAATGAACGTAGGGATCGCGTTGAATGCGCTGGTGGCGTTGGCGATTGCGACTCCGGTGGTCGGATATCTGCTGGGACCGGTGTTGCGCAGGAAGGAATATCTTGCGTGGGTATCGGTGGGGAACGTGAATGATTTTCCAGTTGGAGAGACGAAGCTGATCTCATTTCAGAACCCCTTTTCGGAGCCTTGGGACGGAGCGACGGCGAAGATCCCCGCATATGTACGACACTCGGCTTCAGATGAGTTCACTGTGTTTGCGATCAATTGCGCGCACCTGAACTGTCCGGTGCGGTGGTTTTCGGAATCGCAGCTATTTATGTGCCCTTGCCATGGGGGAGTGTACTACGCGGATGGGAGCAGAGCTTCGGGACCACCAGAGCGAGGACTGTTTACGTATCCGCTGAAGGTGGAAAGCGGGAAGCTGCTGATCAATGCGGGACAGATGCCGACTTTGCAGAACAGAGCGAAGATCGAATGTCCTGGAGCAAGAAAAACCGAGT
Source organism: Occallatibacter sp. (assembly GCA_035606555.1). Classification (GTDB taxonomy): domain Bacteria; phylum Acidobacteriota; class Terriglobia; order Terriglobales; family Acidobacteriaceae; genus Telmatobacter. The sequence continues at coordinate 39,048 of DATNFD010000022.1, read as the reverse complement.
CGTCACAGATCGTTGCGAGGATTGAGCCATGCCAGCAGAGCCCTGGTACAAGCGTCTCTACAATTGGGTAGAGCGGCGCGTACAACTCGAAGGGCCGATCAAGGATGCGGTGCTGCATCCAGTACCGCGGAGCACGGCGAGTTGGTGGTACGTCTTCGGAAGCGCCAGCCTGGTGCTGCTGATTCTTCAAGTAGTGACCGGAATCCTGCTGGCACTCGTCTATGCGCCTTCAGCAGCGCATGCGTGGGGTTCGCTGCAGATGCTGAACGATGTGCTGCCGCTGGGATGGTTTCTGCGCGCGATGCACGGATGGGGATCGAACTTCATGGTCGCCGTCGTGCTGATCCATATGGCGCAGGTGTTTCTCTTCGGTGCGTACAAGTTTCCGCGAGAGCTGACGTGGATTGTGGGCGTCTTCATGCTGCTGATGACGCTGGGTATGGCGTTCACAGGACAGGTGCTGCGGTTCGATCAGGATGCGTACTGGGGATTGGGAATTGGAGCGTCAATCATGGGCCGCGTGCCGTGGATCGGCGGACAGCTTGTGCATCTGCTGCTCGGTGGTCCAATCATCAGCGGAGCAACGCTGACGCGGTTTTTCGCCCTGCATGTGTTTGTCATTCCCGGAATACTGCTGGCCTTCACCGGACTGCATGTGTGGATGGTGCTGAAGCTGGGCATTAACGAGTGGCCGATGCCTGGGCGCATCGTGAGACGCGAGACGTATGTGCAGGAGTACAACGAGCTGGCGCACAAAGATGGTATTCCGTTTGTGCCGGGCGCGGTGTGGAAAGACCTGGTTTTTTCAGCGGCAATATTGTTTGCTGTCGCAGTGTGTGCGGCGGTATTCGGGCCGTATGGACCGAAGGGGTTCCCGGACCCAACGATTACCAACACGGTGCCCAAGCCTGACTTTTTTTTCCTGTGGATCTATACCGTGCTGTCGTTCCTGCCGCCGGATATGGAAACGCCTTTCATCCTGATTGCGCCGGTGGTTGCGGTGATTGTGCTTATTGCGCTACCGCTGGTCGCGGGCGTCGGAGAGAAGAGTTGGTGGCGCAGGCCCGTAGCGGTATTCGTATTGATGTTCGTCGCGGTGTGCTGGGGCGAGTGGACTCACCTCGGGACGTATACTCCGTGGAGCCCCGTGATGAATGCTTGGAGCGGCGCGCCTGTTCCGCCCGATCTGCTGCATGGGCGAACTCCGCTGGAGCGACAAGGCGCGAATGTCCTGCAGGAGAAGCAGTGCCGGAATTGTCATGCACTCGGTGGGAAAGGTGGCGAGCGCGGGCCGGCACTGGACGAGGTGGCGACGCGGCTCACGGAGGATCAACTATACCGGCAAATTCTGCTCGGTGGCGGAAACATGCCCGCTTATGGGAGTGCGCTGTCTCCGGCGGAGAGTACGGCGCTGGTCCGATATTTGGAGACGCTGCATCCGGGATATCAACCGGCGGCCGAGGATGCTTCGCGATACGTAGTGAATTCGGGCGGCGTTCCGAAGAATTCCACGGTTCAGCGCGGTGCGGGACAGACTCCGACACGGTGAGGGTGTGATGTGCGGTTTGCGGGCATGATTATTGTGTTCACGGGCGCCGATGTGGGCGGCACCGCGCCGGCTCTTGCGGAACTGCTGCGAACCTGGTCGGCGCCGATGGCGCCACTGATCGCGATTCTGGTGGCTCTGACTCTTTATTTGCGTGGCTGGCGACTTGCGCGGGTGACACGCGGGCATGAGCTGCCGATGTGGCGCGCAGGTTGTTTTGTGGGCGGAATTGTTGCGCTGTGGATTGCATTGGCTTCTCCGGTTGATGCGCTCGATGAGTACCTGCTGACAGCGCACATGATTCAACACTTCATTCTCATGTCGGTGGCACCGCCGCTGATTGTTCTGGGTGCGCCTGTGGTTCCGATGCTGCGCGGACTGCCACGACCGTTGGTGCTCGTGGCCAGGCCGGTGTTTCGCGCGTGGTGGCTGCGCAAGCTTGCACGCGTAGTCATGCACCCCGCGGCAACCTGGATTGCAATGAACGTTGCGTATGTGGGATGGCATGTACCGGCGATGTTCGAGCTGACATTTCGTAGCGAGCGGATTCATGATTTCGAGCATCTGTGTTTCTTTGTGACTTCGCTGATGTTCTGGTGGTTTGTGATTGAGCCATGGCCAGCGAGTTCCAGTTGGCCGAGGTGGGCGGTGATTCCATATCTCCTAAGTGCGGATCTGGTGAACACCGCAGTGTCAGCGACGCTGACATTTGCTGGGAAGGTACTGTACGCGGAGTATGCAGAGGCGGCGCGAATCTGCTTGCTGTCCCCGTTGAAAGATCAGGTTGCAGCGGGTTCGGAGATGTGGGTGCTGAACTCGACGGTGATGCTGATCCCGGCGGTTCTCATCGCGGTGAAAGAGTTGTCGCCGCAGTGGATGGCTGAGCCGAAGAGAGCGATCATGCAGGATCCGGCGCAGGGATGAACAATCTGTTGCGTGCTCCGAATTTGTTTGATCGTGCCAATCAAGAACATGGCCTTTGCGGTACCCCTCCCCCCCGGGGGCGTGCTCCTGTTTTCAGTGCTTTACGGACAGCTATGGATGCAAGTAATTGATAATAAATGAGTTAATTGTAAATACATGTAAACAAAAGAGATCGAGACGGGAGTGCTGGAACACCTGCCTCCACGCGATAAGGCTGGAGTGAGTTGTTTCAGTCACGTGCATGACCATGGCGATTCCATTTTGCAGCGGAACAGGGTAATTGACTGCAAATCGGTATTGCTGGAGATCAGTGAAATGGATGGGCGCAAAGAACTGGAAATCACGAAACGCTTGACAGCGGAGAGAAACGATTTCTGTCAGGGTACGGGCACCCGCTCATTTGTTTGCGTGCGGGCTGACCGTGTGGTTGCGTCGAGGCGCTTCAGCATGGTTGTGATTTCAGGATTCGACATGAAGGATTTCCAGACGATGCCGGTGCGGTGATTTTCAATCATGACGACGATGGGGGCCTGGTTGAGCCCCATGAAAATCGGTGAGACCCAGTTCGCGCTGGGGTTGATGGCGTCGCGCAGACCGTAGATGCCCCACATAGTGTCCCCATAGTCGCGGTAGAGGTGCTTGAGAGCGGCCATCGACGCTTGAGGCGTATAAGGCATGGACGCGAGCGAACCAGTCGGTGTGATGTTACCGATGTCGTCGCGCTCGTCGGGGGCCTGTGCAACATAGCCGCTGGGGCCGTCGCTGGCGGTGAGCCCCCACGCGTCAGGGCCATACCCCGCATAATGTCTGGGATTTGCTGTGACGTAAGCGCGGTTGATGAGGGCGATGTTCCGGTTGTTCTCGAAATAGGAACTGGTGTAGCGATCGTGCAGCGCGTGTGGGTCCATACCCATGAAGGAGTAATGGGTGAAGAAGAGCGGACCGCCGGGACCAACGCCGACATCGAGTTTAATGCCGTAGTAGGTTTTGCCATTCGAGTAGTGGTCGCCATCTTTCGTGCCGCCCCAGCCTTCGCGATAGTGCTGAGCAAGTTCGGACTGGGAGGACCAGCCCGAGTAGTACATCGATGCGGGAACGCCATGTGTGGGCGAGGCGATGGAGAGCAGGTAGGTGATCATCGTCTCGTTCCAACCGATGAGCGGATGATGAATCTGGTAGGCCCACTGCGGAGACCAATGCCAATAGAGGAAGTCGCTGGTTGGAGTCTGGCGATGCCAGTCCCACTCCACTGATTCCCAGAGCGCCGTAATTCGTTTGTCGAGAGACTGCTCGGCGGGATCAGGTTTGCAGAAGTACCCGCGCGCGGCGAGGAGACCCTGCACCAGGAAGGATGTTTCGACGAGGTCGCCGCCGTTGTCGTACATGCCAAAGACCGGCATTGTGTGTCCGGTGGCGCCATTCATGTAATGCGACCAGACGCCATGGTAGCGATCGGCGTGTTCGAGGAAGTTGACAATTCTGGTGAGTCGCTCGACGCCTTCGGCGCGGGTGATGAAGTGGCGGTCGACACCGACGACGAGAGCCATGATCCCGAAGCCACCGGCGCCAGTGGCGACGATGCGATCGTCGCCGGGAATGTTTTCGCGCGTCATCCCGGAGTGTGGATCGGCGCCGTCCCAGTAATACTGGAAGCAGGCCCGCTGGATCATGGTGAGCAGTTCGTCGTCACTGAGTTCCCGAGTGGAGGCATCGGCTTCATTGGACTGCGCTGATTCGCGGTAATTCCAGCCGGACGCGGCGATCTTGTAGCTTGCATGAACGCCGGACCTTCCGAGGAAATCTTCGTATCTGTGGAAGCCGGGAAGTTGTATCCCGATGGGCTTGAAGGGACCTCCATCCAGTGCGCGGTAGATAACGTAGCGCGCAAGCCCGGGGGGAGAGATTCCGGACCACACGAGTTCTATATGCCGATCGTAGCCGATGGCGCGAAGGTTTGCAGGTGCAGGGAGAGATGCGGTGGACGATGGTGCGTCGGCGACACGGATCTCATCGATGATCAACGTGTGTCGGACGTGGTCCGCGCGATCCTGATGGAATACGAGGCTTTGCAGGTACTCGGGCCTGAAGGGATAGATGGAGGCGGTGGTGATATCTGAAAAAGGGATGCGGACCTCGATCCATTTATCTGCGGGGATGTTGCCGGTGTATTTGCCGAGAGCGAGTGGGGCGCTGAAGCCGGTGGGGAATTCGGCTACCTGGAGACTTTGGGTTGAGGTGGAGAGGACCAGTTTCGGCAAGTCTCGGGCCGCGATTGGTTGTGGAGCATAGAGCCAGAAGAACAGGTAGTGGCCATCAAGGCCGGGGCGGCGATTGCGGAAGTTGAGCAAGGATATTCGTGCATTCCGACCACTCTCTGGGGCTGCTTGCCATGTGAGACGAATCGCGCCAGGGGGCGTTAGGAAATGCTCGGAATCAATCGGTAAGCGGCCTTTGCGTTCTTCGACGAAGCTCTGGCCATTCTGTTCGGCGTGGGAATAGTAGTAGGTGTCATGAGTGAGGCTGTTATCGAAGATGATGTGGCGATAGTAATCGGATGGAGACTGGGAGTGCACTAAGACAGAGATCGCGAAAACGAGAATGAGGCAGAGGGTTGAACGCGCATCGGCGGAGGGGCGAATCGAAAGATGGGGAGGATGGTTCTTCATTTATTCCGTCGATGAGTTTGGTTAAGTTTGCGTTGTTTGGGCTATTTGGGCTGGTCCGTGCAGGAGGTTTGGCAGATGGCATGGGCGACGTATCCAGCGGCGGTGGCGAAGGCGCGGCCAGCCTGGTCCATACGGGCAGTGGAGGGATCGACCCCTTCGGTGATGATGCCTCCATCCCAATTGCTGGTGAGCAGGATCTTTAGCGCCTTGTCGTGGCCTGCTTTGAGGCGGAGCTGGTCAGCGATGCTCCAGGCAGTGGTGAAGGGGACGCGGTAGCTGCCGGGCAGTCCGTATGGCTGGTCGCCATAGGAGTACTGGTAGTTCTTCGAGTGCAGCCACTGGGAGGTGCGAACGAATACGGGGTCGGACTCGGGAACAAAGCCGAGCAGCGGGAGCTTGAAAAGTGAACCGGGAGGGATATCGGTGAAGACGAAGTTTTTTCCATCGGTTGCGGAAGCGAAGATGGTTCCGTCGGCGCCGGATGCGGAGGCGGAGACGCAATGGGTGAGGATTGCATCGTGGAGTGAGGAAGCGCGCTTTGCCATCTCGGCGGCGGCGGGATCGTTCAGGCGTTTGTAGAGGTCCGCGAGGTCGGTAAGTGCGCGCCAGACAAGGGCGTTGTCGTAGGTGATGAAGGGAAGTTTCTGAAATTCGTCCTGGGAGTCCTGAAGAGAAGAATAGAGACCCGTAGCTGGATCGAAGCGCGCAAGGATGGAATCGCGAAGATGATTGAGCGCGGGCTGATGAGAAGCGAGGAATGCGGTGTTATCGGTCTGCTTGATGTAGTGGGCGAGAGCAACGATCGGCGCGGCTGCCTCGTCAAGCTGGAAACCATCTTCGAGGACCACGCCATCAATAAATCGGGAGTGCGTGCCAGTATTGCGAAGTTGAATCGTCAGAGCGTACTCCAGTGCATCGCGGGCGAACGCAGGATCACTGTCCAGGAGGGCGGGGAAACTCCATAGCATCGCATCGCGGTCCCAGTAGGCTGCGGAGACGTAGTAGCGGGGACTGCGCGAGGTGATTCCGACAAGTTGCTCAGTGTCGATGGTACGACCCCACGCGTAGAACTCGGTGAAGAGGAAGTTGCGATTCATAAGCAGGTCAAGGTCTGGCTTGCCTGTCGTGCGCGCGCGAGAGGCGAGGAACGCTGCAGTCTGGTCAAGAATCGCTTGAGAGCCACTGCGCTCGAGTTGTTCACGGAGTGCACGGGCGTTGTGGGCTGCACTGAACTCTTCGATTCCGCCGGAGAGAACGAAGTTCGCTTCGATGGTTTCGCCGGGGCCGAGCATTTTGGACTGGCTTGCATCGACGGAGGGAGTTGGAGTCGTTGGGGACGCGCTAATGGTGCCCTTCGAGCCAGGATGAAGGAGCGTCCAGGAGAAGTCTGTGTCGCTGGTTATGTAGCTGAACGTTTCGGCGGGCTCGACCCAAGTGGCGGGAGCGACGATGCGCTCGCCGCGAAGAGCTACGGGGACGTAGGTGACGCGGTCGATGGAGCCGAAGGCGGCACGAACACCGAGCGTGACGTCAGCCGGCGCGGTGCGATGGTTGGTAAGCGTCATGCGCAGAAATGCGGCACGCGATTCAGGCGGAGCGCACCAGGTGAGAGTCGCGTCGAGGCCATCGATCGTAAGATGCGCGGTGGGGATCCAGAACTGAATCAGCTCCCATGTGGGGTTCTGAAATGCGAGCGGCTTGCCGGCGACGGTGAAGTAGGGCTGGAGAACGGGAGATCCTTTATCGCCGCTGACCTGTAGGAGTCCGCGATGATGCATCGAAAGAAAGTTGAAGGTGCCGAGAGCGCCATCGCCGGCGCGAATGTCGGGAAGAGAAATCCACTGATTGCCGGTAGGAAGGACGTCGTTGGTCCCCAGAGAACGAGGTATGCGAGTGCTTGCGGCCATCAGAGATGAAGCAGCCAGCAAGAACAAAACAAAGATGGGAAGGATAATGTGCTTGAGACGGCGAACGTCCGGTGCCAAGGGTTGTTACCTCCGACAAATGCCGGGGACCAGCATACACGTCCGCGGCGGGTCGGCGGAGCAAAGACTTCAGAGAGGATGGCGCATGGGGCTTACCGGGCAGGAGCGGAAAGGCGTGCGGTGCTCGACCCGCACAACGCCGGCAAGAAGGTTAATTTCGATATGCAAGTGCGAAAACATTAATGTGGAATACAGGATAGTCAGGCTGTTCGTTCGGGCTGTCAGCGGATTCCGGGTCAAAGACGAACGATGCGCGATAAGGATTGCGGAAAAAGGAATCGCGATGCCATTAGGGGCTGCCACAAGTTCGTTGCAGTCAGGGGCATTTTGGGTGGATCCGCCGGAGGCAGATTCAGCGGAGTTTCCGCGGTGCTGAAGGCGAAAGAATATTTTGGGGAGAGGCGGAGGTAGATGGGCGCAGTGCAGAAGATTTCGAGTATTCGGTCGGGGAGTCGCGATCATTGCAGTTGGTCAATCGTGTTGTTGTTTGGGTCTCTGAGCGCTTTGGGGTTGCCAATCGCATTGGGGCAATCTGTTGGCACCATTATCCATCCATCAAACATGCAGCTTGCCTCGCCGGAGATCGAGCGAAAGGTTGACGTCCTCATCAAGAAGATGACGCTCGAGGAGAAGCTTGGACAACTTGTCCAGTACAGCGACAGCGGATATAGCGGGCAGGCCCAGACAGCGGAGGAAGCGGCAAATCCGGGAAAGAATCCCACGGCGCCACACCCAGTAGATGCGATGGAACTGGTATCGACGGGGCGCTTGGGGTCGCTGCTGAACACGGTTGGGCAAGTGCGGACGAATCAGCTGCAGCATGCCGCGGTGGAGAAGAGCAGGCTTCATATTCCGCTGATGTTTGGAGCGGACATCATCCATGGTTATAAGACGATATACCCGATGCCGCTCGCGTTGGCGGCAACATTCGATCCAGATCTGGTGACATTGCTGGCGCATATGTCGGCGACTGAGGCGAGAACAGGGGGTGTGGACTGGTTTTACTCGCCTATGGTGGATATTTCTCGCGACCCACGGTGGGGAAGGACGCAGGAAGGGGCAGGCGAGGATCCGTATCTTGGCGCAGCGATGGCGCGGGCTTACGTGCGCGGTTATCAGCAGGGTGATTTATCGCTGCCGACGAGCGTGGCGGCTTGCGTGAAGCACTATGCGGCGTACGGGGCTGCTGAGGCGGGTCGCGAGTACAACACGACGGATATGTCGATGAGTCGGCTGCACCAGGTTTACCTTCCACCGTATAAGGCGGCCGTGGAGGAAGGTGCGGCGACGATGATGAGCGCGTTCAATGCGCTCAATGGCGTCCCTGCGACGGCGAATCGATATTTGCTGGGAGATGTTCTGCGCGATTCGTGGGGATTCAATGGGTTTGTGGTGAGCGATTACACCGCTGTCATGGAATTGAGGAATCATGGAATCGCCCTGGATGCGGCGACTGCGGCGAGGAAGGCAATTACCGCAGGAGTAGATATGGACATGATGTCGCACTACTACGATGCGGAACTGCCGGGACTGATCAAGTCGGGACAGGTTTCAATGAGCGTGGTTGATGAGGCGGTGCGACGCGTACTCCGGGTGAAGTTCGCACTTGGGCTTTTTGAGCATCCCTACGCCGAAGGCAAAGAGGTGACGGCGGCAGTTCCGGAACACCGACCGCTTGTACGGAAGGCTGCAGAAGAAGCTGTCGTTTTGTTAAAGAACGACACGACGAGCGGCGGCAGGGCTGTGCTGCCTCTGGGAAAGGATGTCAGCAGAATCGCACTGATCGGGCCTTTAGCGGATGACACCGGCGAAATGATAGGCGCGTGGGGGCTCACCAAGAGAGACCCTGACGTCGTCACCGTGAAAGACGCGCTTGAGCAGAGGATTAAGCAGGCAGGCGGCTCGCTTCTTTATACGAAGGGTACGGAGATCAACGGGGATTCTGAAATGCACTTTGCTGAAGCGGTCGAAGCCGCAAAGCAGGCGGACGTGGTGGTGATGGCGCTGGGCGAATCAGCAGAGATGAGCGGGGAGGCGGGATCTCGCGCTCATCTCGATTTGCCTGAAAATCAGGAAGCCCTTCTCGAGCAGGTTATGGAGACTGGGAAGCCGGTCGTGCTACTTGTGTTTTCGGGAAGGCCGCTTGTGCTGGATTGGGCGGCGAAGCATGTGCCAGCAATCATGGAGGCGTGGTTCCCGGGGACAGAGGCAGGAAGCGCGATCGTTGATCTGATGTTCGGCGATGTGGTGCCAAGCGGGAAATTGCCGATGAGCTTTCCGCGCGCGGTCGGGCAGGAGCCTCTCTATTACAACCAATTTCCGACCGGAAGGCCCCCAGTGGGGCTTGATTTGAACCAACCACCGGGTGGGGATTCGCGCTTCTTCTCACGCTATGTGGATGTTCCGAACGATGCGCTGTTTCCATTCGGGTTCGGGTTGAGCTATACGAAGTTCTCGTATGACGCCGTTTCGGTTTCGAGGCACTCCGTTTTGCTGGAGGAGGCGAACCGTGCAGACGCGCAAGACCTGGTGACGGTGACAGCAAGGGTGAAGAATACCGGTGCTCGCGAGGGAGCTGAAATCGTGCAGTGCTACGTTCGGAACCTGGGGGCGAGCCTGGAGCAGCCTGTGCGAAGCTTGGAAGGTTTTCAGAGAGTGGACCTGAAGCCGGGAGAGTCGAAGCAAGTCAGGTTCAAACTGGGATTCGCGGAACTCTCGTTCTACAACAACGATGGACGCGCTGTAATTGAGCCAACAGATTACACAGTGTGGGTCGGCGGAAGTTCGACGGCCGATCTGCACGACGAGTTCAAGATTGAGCGGTAAGAGTTGAACAGTATGCACGGCAACTTTGTCCAGGTTGCCCATCACTCACACCGAACGGTGATACTGGTTGAAATGAACTGGTATCACCGATTCCTGTTTTTGACTTTCGCGTGCGCTGTCGGAGCGATGGCCTGCGCGCAGACTCAAGTGACTAGCGAGCTGCCAAATGGACGGCACATCGAACCTTTAGGGAAATGGATACCCGTTGCACCATATCCATTTGCACTGGCGCTGCGCAGAGATGGGAAGCAGGCTGCTGTGCCATCGATCGGATTTCCGTTTGCCTTGAATATTGTCGATGATCCTTCATCCGACAGTCCTAGAGCGCAGCGGTTCCCCAGCACCCGAGAAAATGATCCGGATATTGAAGTAGACGCCGGAGTTGTGTATTCGCCTGATGGCAAGCGCCTGTATGTGTCGACAGGAGATTCGGGGAAGGTGCGGACCTACGACACGAACGATTGGACAGTGATCAAGGAAGGGTCGCTGGATGGAAAGGTGGGCGAACGGAACTTCGAAAGGAGTTTTGCGGGAACACTGGCTATTTCGAACGACGGGAGGTTTCTTTTTGTTGTGGACGAAGGCAACTGGCGGGTCGTGGTTCTGAAAGCCGACACCCTGAAGGAAGCAGGTTCAGTCGAGACAGGTCGATATCCGTTTGGGCTCGCATTGTCCCCGGACGGATCGAAGCTTTACGTCACGAATACGGGCCTATTCGAGTATCAGACTATTCCGGGAGTGGGGCAAGGCAAGCATCCTGCTGGAGGGTTGCGGTTTCCGGCTTTCGGGTATCCGTCAGAAGCAGCTCGCAAGGGGACGGAGATTAAAGGGAAGCGCGTTCCGGGGCTGGGGGACGAGAACTCCGATGAGGGGAGCTCGCTGTGGACAATCGATGTGCGGGATCCATCGAAACCGAGTGTCACAGCGAAATTGCGGCTCGGTGACCGGATTACGGAATCAAGCGGCGACGTCGTCGGAGGCGGCGCGCCGACGGGCGTAGCCGCATCCGATGATGCGGTCTTCGTTGCCTTATCTCACCAGGATTCGGTTGCGAAGATAAGTCTGGATGGCATGCGAATTCTTGCTGAAGCGTCCCTCTCGCCGTTTTCGGGTGAGCGGTTTGAAGACTCGGAACGCAGGCCGCTGCGTGGGGTGATGCCGAGCGGACTGGCACTCCATCAGGAAAGGCTGTACGTGGCCGAGTCGGGAATCAATGCGGTGGCAGTGCTCGATGCGGCGACCATGAGGGTGGTTGAGCATATTCCGGTGGGATGGAATCCGGCGGCAGTAGCCGTGGATGAGAGCGGCGACAAGCTATTTGTGGTGAATGCCAAAGGCAAGGGGACGGGGCCGAACGGAGGCAGCGCGCACAATCCTGAGGCGCCTACGTATATCGGCTCACTGGAGTTGGGAAGTCTTGGCGTGGTCTCACTGCCAGACCTGGCGACGCCGGAGGAGCTAACGCGTCGAGTGGTTGCTCTGAACTCGACCAACCTCTCTGAGCAGAGCAAGCTGCCTCATTTGAAACATTGCTTTCTGGTGATTCGCGAGAACCGAACGTTCGATGAAGTACTCGGAGATCTTCCCGGAGTGAATGGAGACGCTTCGCTGGCGCGGTATGGGATGGACGGATGGGCGGCGGACGATGACAAACTCGAACACGCGCGAGTGGCTCATGCGGCTGCAACGCATCTGCGAGTAACGCCTAATCTGCATGCGCTTGCGAAGCAGTATGCGATCAGCGACAACTTCTACGTGGACTCTGACGTTTCGGCGGATGGGCACAGATGGGTCGTCGGCATCAACCCGACGATGTTCTTCAATACGGCATGGACGTCGAATTATGGAGGACGGCGGCACGAGGCCCCGCGCGCCAGGCAGCCGGGCAGGCGGGCTCTCTTCGGTGGATCCGACGGTCCAATGCCGGAAGACGAGCCGCAGTTCGGATCGCTATGGGAACATGTCGCTGCAGGGGAAAAGGAGGCGCCCGGAATCCTCAACTACGGTGAGGGTTTGGAGATTGAAGGTAATGACGAGCGGGCGGGAGCGGAGCCAGAAGGACAAAGGCTGCTGCTGAACACCCCAGTGCCGCGCCCGGTATTTGAGGCAAGCGACCGGCGGTTTCCGACATTCAATTTGGGCATACCGGACCAGGTCCGGGTCGCCGAGTTTGAGCGTGATTTCGGGCGGAGGCTGGCGGCTGGAGAAGTTCCTGGGTTGATCGTGATCAGGCTACCCAACGATCACACGGCCGACCCGCGGCCGAAGGACGGCTATCCGTACCGAGCATCCTATGTTGCGGATAATGACCTGGCTCTGGGAAGGATTGTTGCGTTCCTCTCGAAGACGTCGCTCTGGCGAGACTCGGCAGTTTTTGTGACGGAAGACGACGCGCAGGGAGGTGTGGACCATGTGGATGCTCACAGGAGCATTCTGCTGGTGGCGAGCCCGTGGGTGAAGTCGGGAGCGATTGCACATGGGCACAGCAGCATGGGGTCAATTATCAAGACCATTGATAAATTGCTAGGACTGGGACCCCTGAATCTGGAAGATGCGCTGGCGGGAGATCTGTCAGAGATGTTTGAATCGGTGCCGCAGGAGAAAAGATTCGAGGTAGTGAAGGCGGATCCCCGGGTGTTTGTGCCAGCCAAGGCGCGAGTGGCTCGACCCAAGACGAAGAAGGAAGCGGCGGAGCTTCGCGACATGGATGATGCGGAACAGATCCGAGATCAAATGGAGAAGTCCGCTGGAGCTCTGCACCGGCCGGTAAATCAGCGAAAGAAGACAGAATAATTTTAAAAGGCAGATTACGGCGGCCAAATTTCGCGCAGGCAGCTCACTTATTTCGATTTGTTCGCAATGCTTGTGTCGACGGTGAAGCGCTATGGCCGCGGCGCGTAGAGCAGCTCGGTTTAGCCGGGGTTACATAAAGTTCCGCGTTTTGAATTTGCGACTTGCGCAAACTCGGTTCGAGGCTCCAAGATGATGTCGCGCAATTTTCCCTGGAAGCGCTCGAGGCCAACGAAGGTGAAAGTCTGGAATCAAGGTTTGTTGATCAACAAGATCGACGTGCTTTGGATTACCGCGGGTTTCGGGTGCAACGGAGACACCATCGCAAAGGCGGCTGCAAGGCAGCCGAGCATCGAGAGTATCTTCGGTGGGGAGCTTCCATCGACGCCAAAGCTACGATTCTACAATCCTTTTCAGTCAGCGCAGAACGGGGATGAATCCGTTCGTCACTTCCGTGCGGCAATCCAAAGGAGTGTTGGCAATTTCATTCTCGTGATTGAGGGGGCGATATCAAACGCAAAGAACAGCGCGCAACCATATGGGGCATCAATCGACGCCCCAACGGGGCGGTCGACTACCGCGTGTGAGTGGATAGCCAAAGCGCCGAAAGGCTGGGCGGTGGTGCAGGAGAGTAAGCGTGCGCCCGGCAATTTTACTTCCTATGCAGATTTACTCAGCTTCGCTGAAGACCCCGCACAGTCGGAGAAAGAGGCGAGCACGTAAGTGACGGTGAATAGCAGAATGTGGATAAGCCGTAAACAGCAACCAAGGGGCTCTGACGGTGTCACTAACAGCGAGTGGAATTGACTGGGAAGAGCGGAATCCGGCAACGCCGAGGGCGGTGAAAGAAGCCGAGGACTTTCTGCGGCAATTGGCGGGTGTGTTCAGCGAAGCTGAGCAGAAAGAGCGAGCACCGAGTGCTTCACGTGAAGCGCCGGCGTCGAATCTCGAAGCGAAATATCGCGCGCTGCTGGAGCAAATCCCGGCGATCGTGTTTATGGCATATATAGATCGCGGAACGAGTGAGGCATATGTGAGTCCCGAGATCGAAGCTGCTTTGGGCTACTCGCGAGAGGAATGGCTGGAGGATCCGGGGAGCTGGTACGAGCGCATTCATCCTGACGACAAGCCAAGATGGAGCCTCGAGGCAGCGGAGATGTTTCTTTCGGGCAAGCCACTGCGTTCTTCATATCGCGTCATGGCGCGCAGCGGCGGGGTCGTGTGGTTTCGCTGCGATGCGCGCATGGTGCGACATCCGGATGGGCAGCCCTGGTTCATCCATGGGGTGGCGTTCGATATTTCGGACCTGAAGGAAAGTGAACGGGCGCTTCAACAAGAGCGGAATTTCGTTGCCGGAATTCTTGAAACGGTCGGGGCTCTGATTCTGGTGCTCGATCGCGAAGGGCGCATCGTGAGGTTCAATCGAGCGTGCGAAGCGACCACCGGCTACACATTGGACGAAATCCGCGGGAAGCATATCTGGGACTTCTTTCAATCACCTAAGGAAGTGGCGCAATCGCGGGCAGTGTTGGCACAACTGACAAGTGATGTTTTGCCACAGGATTATCAGAGTCATTGGCTAACAAGGCAAGGATCTACGCGGTTAATTGAGTGGTCAAGCTCATCGCTTCCCGACAGCGACGGAAGACCGCTGTATGTCATAGCAACAGGGATCGACATCACCGAACGTGAACACCTGGAGCGAGCGCTGCTGGACGTGAGCGCGCGGGAGCAGCGCCGGATTGGGCAAGATCTGCATGACGGGTTGGGGCAGCATCTGACAGGAATCGCTTTCATGGCAAAGGTTCATGAAAAGAAGCTGGCAGAGGCAAATACAGAGGCGGCTGCGGACGCCGCGAAACTGGTCCGGCTGGTGAACGAGGCAGTACACAAAACTCGAGAGCTTGCCCGTGGGCTACTGCCGGTGATGTCAGATGGGCAGGGTTTGATGTCAGCACTGCAATTATGGGCTGGCGAAGTTGAGGACATTTTCGGCATCTCTTGTAAATTCGATTGCGAATCGCCGGTCCTGATACGGGATGTTGCGGTCGCCACCCATCTGTACCATATCGCGCAAGAAGCGGTAAGCAACGCAATCAAGCATGGAGGAGCAAGGAAGATAGGGATTCGACTTTCAATCGAGGCTGGGTCTGGTTCGCTGCAGATTCTAGACGACGGCTCCGGGATTCCCGACGACCGGCAGCACTTGCATGGGATGGGCCTGCAGATTATGAACTACCGTTCCGCCATGATCGGCGGGCGGCTTGAGGTTTCTCGAAACCTGCAACGAGGGACGAGGGTCCGTTGTACGTTTCCAGCGGGCTAATGTTGTATGCGGATTTCAGAGGAATATAGATGACAATTTCTTTTGGGTCTGAGCTGAATTCGGCCTTCACTAAGAAGTCGGTCCTTGTAATCGACGACCATCCTCTGCTTCGGCAGGGTTTGGGGATGCTCATCAATCAACAATCGGACATGCGGGTTTGCGGCGAAGCAGGGGATCTTCGGGGAGCAATGCAGTGCATCGTTCAGGTGAACCCGGACATTGTCGTTCTGGACATTTCGCTGAAAGGTCCAGACGGTCTGGAGCTACTGAAGACGATTCGAACGACGAACCCTGAGCTTCCGGTGCTGATTCTATCGATGCATGATGAGGCAATCTATGCGGAGCGTGCTCTACGAGCCCGGGCCAATGGATACATCATGAAACAGGAAGCCACGGAGAAAGTACTGGAAGCGATACGTCGGATTCTTGATGGGGAGGTGTATCTCAGCGACTCGATGTTGAAGAAGATGCTCCAACAGTTTATCGATGGAGGGCCGTCTCTCCTGGAATCGAGGATCGCGATGCTTTCGGACCGGGAGCTTGAGGTATTTGGCCGAATCGGCGAGGGACGGGCAACACGCGAGATTGCGGAAGAGCTGCAGTTGAGTGTCAAGACAGTAGAAACTTACCAGGCACATATCAAAGAAAAGTTGAGATTGAAGAGCGGACGCGAACTGATTCAACACGCAATTCAATGGAAGATCAATGAGAAGGTCAGTTGATGCATGCCGTCCGTCCGTTTCCATTCTGAGCAAGAGCAGCTACTAAGCTCCTTGCAGAACGTGGAGAGTGGGTTTTGCGCGAGATTTTTCCCTCGTCGACTCATACCCGTTCGGAATATAGGCGCAACATGGCTCCTCGCCCAGGGGATTGCCGGTGAGTGCATAAGCACGAGATCGTGAACCTCCGCAGATCTGCTTGAATTCACAGGCGCCGCATTTGCCTTCCAATTGAGATGTGTCGCGCAGATTGCGAAAGAGCTGCGACTCACGGTAAATGCTTTCGAGAGACTGGGTACGAATGCTCCCAGCCGAGACGGGGAGAAACCCGCTGGGAAAGACTTCACCCTTGTGGGAGATGAAAACAAAGCCTTTTCCATCGTTCAGTCCACGCGGGGCTCGACCAATCTCGTCGGTGGAGACTGAGGTATCGACATGAGTGGCGCCGGCGCGCTTCTCGGCAACTCTCTTCTGGAGGATGAAACGCCGGTAGTGTTGGGCTTCTGTTGTCTTGATGTCGAAAGTGGCAGACTTCGAAAGCTGGTGAAGCTTCTCAAAAACGCTTTCGAACTCATAGGCGCTCAGCAGATCGTTGAGCTTTCCGCGTCCAGTGGGAACGAGGAAGAACACGCTCCACAGCGTGATGTTCAGCTGCTCCATCAGAGCCACAATTTCGTCGATCTCGCCGATGTTACGGCGACTGAACGTGGTGTTTATCTGGACCGGGAGGTCAACCTCATTGGCCCAACGAACTGCGTCCAGCGTGCGTGCGAATGATCCCGAGAGGCCGCGGAATGCATCATGCGTAGCCGCTGAGGCCCCGTCCATGCTGACTGCAAGACGTGCCAGGCCCGCTTGCTTCAACTGCGTGATGACCTCACGCGTGAGCAGCGGAGTGGCGCTGGGCGTGAGCGATACCCGGACTCCAACGGTCCGTGCATACCCGATCAGTTCGAAGAGGTCAGGCCGTTTGATGGGGTCTCCCCCAGTGAGGACGAAGACGGGAACTTTCCAAGACGCAATCTGGTCGATAAGCTGTTTGCCTTCTACTGTAGTGAGTTCTTGCGGATGGCGCTCCGGCTGTGCTGACGCACGGCAGTGGACACAGGCAAGGTCGCATGCCTGGGTCACTTCCCAGATGGCAATGAAGGGGCGCTCATTGAAGTTCACAGTTTGAATCTGCGGGTTCATGTGTTTATAGAAGCAGCAGGATGCAGCACGCGCAGTGACGAAAGTCGCTCGAGTTCGAAATCATGGATCTTTCGGCGGGCGGGTGACATATCACTGCGCGCTTCCTGCTGGTGCCTCGTGTCACTTTTAAGCTGCTCGGCGAATCTCGACCCAGAATTGGCAAGCTGGGAAATGATCTGGAGTCTTGTGCAACCTTTGTGATTTCTTCGCCTTGTCGCGATCAAAGGAAAGCCGAATAACGAAAGTCGGCTCCTTACTGGCGCGCAATGAGACTGTGCGATCGTTGAGGCCGGATTCGGATGACGGAGATTCTTACTTTGTGGAGCGCTCCAGCCTGATTCCTTGCTGAAGACGGAACGTAAGGTTGGTCTCGGCGGGCACGTTGAGTTTTTTGCCTCGAGTCAAAGTCTGGGCACCCGCTCCGGCGGCGCCTCCGGCTAGAGCGCCGATGGCTGCGCCTTTCCCGCCGCCCGCAATTGCTCCGATGAGCGCGCCGGCAACTGCACCACCGCCGACATACTTGCCGGTTCGCTTGTTTTTGCCAACGCCTTCCTTCTGATTTGAAGCGGCGATGTCTTCGCTTTCGACGGTGTAGCGGACCCCGTTGATCCTGATGGCGCGAAGGTCGATGGAGAGGCCGTCGGCATCATGGATTGCCGCGAGTTGCGCACGCGAACCTTTTGGAACGAGGATGTTGCCGTCGCGACCGAGGACGTCTTTGCTGACCGTGGCGCGATACATGTGAGAGGTGTCTGCATTCTGGACATCTGCGTCGATGGGTTCGTCGGTTCGTACGGTGATTTCGGTTCCGCTGGGAATCGCATGCCGCTGCGCGATCGCGACGGCTGGAGTGAGAAGTGCGAGCAGGAGCGTGAGTGGAAGATGTTTCATGGAGAACCTCGCTTTGGGGTTTAGTCACACCTTGTTCAATAAGATGCCGTTCTCCGGATGAGGGTGTTTGCCGAAGAATACGGCGAGAGTATTCGTTCAGAAGTCAGCTGGTCGCGGCGGTGCGAAGTTGGGGTAGACTGCGGAGATGATTCGACAGATTGTGCCGGTATTTTTTACGACAGACATTTCGCGAACGGTGGCTTACTACGGTGAGAAGCTCGGTTTCGAGGTGTTGGGAACCTGGCAGGATCCGCCGGTATACGCGATTGTCGCTCGAGATCGGCACGCAATTCACTTCCGGTGCGAGGCACCACCGCAGTCCAATCCTGAAAAGTACGGAGAGGAACTGCTGGACGCCTATTTGTACGTCGCGGACGCAGATGCGCTGTATGGGGAGTATGCGGCGAAAGGCGTGGAGTTTACGCGGGGACTTGGCAACATGCCGTGGCACTGCCGTGAGTTTGTGGTCAAGGATTGCGACGGGCGGCTGCTGGCGTTTGGGGCGGATGTTTGAGCTGGCAGAGTTGTTCAGCTTAGCCGTTCCCGCTCAGTGCAGGATGACAGCGGGAGGACGGGTGACATGAATTCGCGGCTTAGCCGTAGCTCATGTAAGATGGGCACGCTGTGTCAGTATTGGAGCAATTCCAAGGGAGGTTTGCAATGCGAATTGGCGTAATGGTTGCGGCGGGTACCTTAATGTTTGCAGGCATGGTGACGAGTGCGGCGGGGCCGAAGACCGCTCATGCGGATTTGGTGAATGCTCATGGTGCGAAGGTTGGCACTGCAAAGATTTCATCGACGGCGAATGGAGTGAAGGTAACGGTGAAGGTCTCAGAGCTGACTCCGGGCGAACATGGGATTCATATCCATAATGCGGGGAAGTGCGAAGGACCTGCATTTACGACCGCCGGCGGCCACTTCAATCCGACGGGAGCGCATCATGGAGCGAATAATGGGCAGGAGCCGCATCCGCACCTTGGAGATCTGGAGAATTTGGAAGTTGGGCAAAATGGAAAGGCGAGTGCTTCGTTCATGGTGAGTGGAGTGACACTCAGTGAAGGGCAGAACTCGCTGTTTCATGAGGGCGGAACGGCGCTGGTGATTCATGCGAAGGCGGATGATCTGATGTCGGATCCTTCGGGGAATTCGGGTGACCGGATTGCTTGTGGAGTGATTGAGAAATAGAGCGAGGGATTGGTTCGCCGGGGTAACCGAATGGGGACCATGCCGATGTTGCCGAAAGTTGAGGACTCGCCGGTTGTCAGAACGACGATTGATGAATCGGCATGGACGAAAGTCTGCGAACTGATTCAGCAACCGTTAGCGGATGGGGCGGGCGGCGAGTTTCGGGCGTATGTCGCTTTTATCGATGATGCGGCGTTTCGGAATTTATCGGAGGATGAGTTACTGGAGCGGGTGCCGGAAGACTTCGGACATAGCTTTCTGATGGTGGTGGACTCTTCAACGGTGGGCTCGGCGGAGTATCCGATTCTGGTGATCGATTTGTACGAACGGAAGCGCAGGTTCCGGGCGATACCGTCGCAGATTCAAAGCATCCAAAACAATCTTTCGATCGGGAACCTCGACTTCGCCGATTTTGCCGATTATGTAGATGAGGATGGGATCTTCCGGGGAGGTGGCTTCACCTGAGTTCTGGCGGAAATGGTGGAACGAAGGGTGAGAATCAACGAATCCCCAGGTGTCGTTGATACCGTCCACGCTGCGGGCGCACCTGCAGCATGGACGCGGCACCTTGTTGGTTACAGAGCGGGTTTCAATTCTCCGTCGTGACAGGTCTTTTCGGCGACGGACGGTAGTGACAGATGTCCAGTTGCCGGGCCGGGGGTGGATGTCGCGGGTTTCGCCTCCTTGAGTAATTTCACGAGGCGGTCGAAGCCCTGTTCGCGCGCAGTTTTATTGGCAGGGTTGGTATTGCCAGGGTCTTCGCCGGCGCGCATGAATCCGTGGCCGGCGCCTTCGTAGACGACGGGCTCGTAGGTTTTGCTGGCTGCTTTCATGGCCTCTTTTGTGCCCGGGATGGTTGCGTCAACACGCGCGTCTTCACCGCCGTAGAAGCCGTAGACAGGCGCGGTGACGGATGAGACATCTGAAGGTGCGGTTCCGTAGAAGACAAAAGCGGCGCTGAGATCGTGCCGGTGCGCGGCAAAGGCGAACGATTTCGCTCCGCCCCAGCAGAAGCCGGCGACCGCGATCTTGCCGTTGGCGGCGGGGAGTTTTTTGCCATAGTCGGCGGCGGCATCAAGGTCGGCGAGGACTTCAGCGGGATCGAGGGCAGAGACGGCTTTAATGCGATCGTCCTGGGTTGCGAGTGAGTCGGAGCCACCGTTGTTCGTGCCGTGTCCGCTGAGCATGTCGGGGGCGATGACGATGAAGCCCTCGGCGGCGAGTTCGTCGGCCATCTCCTTTGCCCAGTCGCTCAGGCCGAAGATTTCGTGAATGAGAACGACAACCGTGGCTTTGCTCTTAGTCTCCGGGTAGACAACGAGAGCCTGTACGGTGCGGTTATCGACCTTGAGAGGCACATACTCGCGGTGACGTGTCGAGGCTTCGAGGCGGGTCTTGGCCCAGTCCTGTGCATGCGCAGTGGCAGGCTGGAGCGTGAGCGAAAGCGCGAGAAGAGCGGCCAAAGCGAGGGGGCGGGGAAGCCAAAATTTCATGAGCAGCAGTGTAGCTTGCAGTGTCGCGCCGAGCAACAAAGATCGAAGGAGGCTGCGCTGGACCGCCGGCAGAATGAGACAGGCCGTTTTGACTTCATGGGTGCTGGCTTTTATAAATGTGGATGTCATCGAAACTTATTTCATGACACCCTTGCCGCTCAATTTCGGACGGGACAGGGGTTACAACCGCAATCATCAGGATGCTCGGGAAGGCGGTGAAATTCCGCCACTGCCCCGCAACTGTGAGCGCCCCTCATCAGATTGTCGTCGGATGAGGAACAGGCCAGAGCAAAGCTGCGAAACGTCGCAGGCTGCTGCGAGACGTCGCAGGCTGCTGCGAAACGTCGCAGCGAAGCTCAACCACTGGAGTGTGACTCCGGGAAGGTGATGGCCAGGCAGCGACAGATGTCGTTGTGAGAAGGCGCAAGTCAGGAGACCGGTCCTTGATGCTCAACCCAGCTTGCGTTCCGAGGGGGACGGAGGAGCATTCCATGTCATTTGATTTATTGCAGGGGTTCAAGCAGTTCATCTTCGGCCGACGTACGGTCGGACGTCTTTTTGCGACCGTTCTCGTGTTCTTGTGTGCGGCGGTTGTGGAGGCTGCGTCGATTCGTGGCGTGGTAACGGACGCCTCGGGAGCACGAGTGACGGGCGCAGCGGTGCAGTTGATCCTGAACGGATCGGTTGTGGGTTCCGCAGTGTCGAGCGCGGACGGGAGTTTCCAGATCATTACGGGGTTGCGGGGGCGATTCTATCTCGTAGTGGCGGCGACGAAGTTCAGACAATTAGAGACGCCGGGATTTTATGCGGGACAGCTCGATAATATCGAGCGGAACCTGGTGCTGGAGCCTGAGTGGGTGCATGAGTCGATTGTGGTGACGGCGACGGGGACGCCAACGCCGCAGGCTCAGACAGGAGCGGCGACGAGCGTAATCGGGCCGCAGGAACTGGAACTGAGCACGGATCTGACGAGCGCGTTACGGCAGATGCCGGGAACGTTCGTCGTGCAGGCGGGTCAGAGGGGAAGCCAGACATCACTTTTTGTGCGTGGGGGAGATTCGGATTCGAACCTAGTGCAGGTGGACGGAGTGAATGCGGGCGACCTGGGGGGACGTTTCGATTTCGGACCGCTGGCCACCAGCGCGATGGAGCGGACCGAGGTGTATCGCGGTCCGAATTCGAGTCTGTACGGAGCGGATGCGGAGAGCGGAGTTGTGAATGTCACAACCCAGCATGGGACAACCAGCTTCCCATCGCTGATTTTCCACGGAGACTGGGGGAATTTCGAGACCTCGCACGAGGACCTGACCGCGGCGGGCACATTCGGGAAGCTCGACTACCTGGGTTCATATAGCTGGCTGCAAACGCATAACAACCTGCCGCACGATCAATTTCACCTTGGGAATGTTGCGGCGAACGTGGGGATGGCACTGACGGGATCAACGCAACTGCGCGGCATACTGCGCTATGGGGTGGATGCGACGGGGGTGCCGGGAACTTGGGAGTTCCATCAGGTTGCGGACAATGCGACGGAGAAGGACCAGGATCTGTATATCAGCGGGTCGATCGATAACCAGACCACGCCGGACTTCCACAATATGATTCGATATGGGGCGACTCGGAAACGCGAGCAGTTTCACCTGTGGGAGCCGAGCGGAACGCTGCAGACGTATGACATCTTCGGGGACCAGGCGTATTTCGGCAATACTGTGACGATCAAAGGTGCAAACGGGTATTCGGCAACAGGGCAGGCGATTCTGGATTTTCCCGGCATCTACCCGCAGGGATACCAGCTGGTGTCGAACCGCGACGCGCTGGTGTATCAGGGGAACTACACTGTGACACCGCACCTGGTTGCACAGATCGGCTTCCAGTATGAAGACGAGCGCGGATCGGAGCCGGGAAGTTCGTATTATGCGCCGGTGGAGCGGACCAATTACGACTATCGAGCTGCGGTTCATGGGGATTTCAAGAGCCGCTTGTTCTACACGCTTGGCGGAGACCTGGAGCACTACTCGCTTTTCGGGGTACAGACGACGCCGCGAGCAGGAGTGTCGTTTTATGCGCTGCGGCCGCGCAAGGGCGTGTTCAGCGGAACGCGAATCTTGTTCAATTTTGGCGATGCGGTGCGCGAGCCTTCGCTGACGGACCAGTTTAATTCGCTTTACAACTTTCTGCAGACCTACGGAGGGCAGAGCACGATCGAGCAGATGCATATCTCGCCTATTCAAGCTCCGACGGCTCGGACGTATGAGGGCGGATTTGAGCAGTCGTTTGCGAGCGAGCATTTGATCTTCAAGACGAGCTTCTTTCACAACCAGTTCGGGCGTCAGATCGAATTTGTGGGGTGGGATCTGATTCCAGCGCTGCTGCCGAATCTGACGCCGACGCAGCAGAATGCACTTGAGCAGGAACTGCAGACCGATGGAGCTTACGAACTGACGCTGAACACGGAAGCGTACCGGGCTATTGGCGTGGAGTCGACGCTGGAGAGCGGAATCGGGAAATACCTGTTTCTTCGCGGAGGATACACGTATCTGGATGCAGTGATTCAGCGGTCGTACACCAACGACGATGCGGCGCTGCTCGGGCCCGTTCCGACGTACAACGGGATTCCGATTGGGACATATTCGCCGCTCGTAGGCGCACGGCCGTTCCGGCGTGCTCCGCACACGGGGTTCTTTTCGGCGAGCTATTCCCGGAACCGCTTCACGGTGCTGCTGAATTCGGCTTTCGCGAGCCGGTCGGATGACTCGACGTTTTTGGGAGCGTACGACCAAAATGGCGGAAATAGCCTGCTGCTACCGAATCGGAATCTCGATCGGGGCTATGCAAAGCTGGACATCGGGGGAAGTGTGAGGCTTCGAGACTGGGTGGGAGCCTATGTGCAGGCCGAAAACCTGACCGACAACCGCCATATCGCGCCGATCGGGTTTGTCAGTTTGCCGACGAGCGTAAGAGTGGGACTGAAGCTCCAGTGGGGTCGGGAGAAGGCGAATGTTGCGCCTTCGGCGAGAAGGTGAGGCACGAAGGTCCGATATGGAATCGGGGGGATGAGCAGGAAGTTGCTGGGCATTCAGTCCAAAAGTAAGGGGTCCTGCACATTTTTTGTTGCGATCGCTCTGAAGTCGGGATTATTGTTGACTTTTCCACAAGGTCAATTAGTTTCTGGAGAGTCTTATGGTCTGTCCCAAGTGCAAGTCGGGAGCCCTCTCGACCGTCCCCGCTGAAATCCGTCTTTACCGGAATGGCCCCCGCACGATGAGCCATCCGCCGTTTTCCCCTCAGCCGGACATTCATATTTGTCTGGATTGCGGGAATGCGGAGTTTGCAGTTCCTGAGAAATGGCTCGCCGCAGGGTGGTTGCAGGGGCACAAGAAAGCTCCGGTGGCAGTGAGCGCCCCGACGCTGATTACCGAGGCACGGCGACACATCGCGTGATCTTCAGGGTGGGTTGAAGGCGGCTGCGTCGATTTGGCCGTCAGAGCAGAGTGTTGTACCGGAAGGCCTTCAGCAGATGCTGGAGGCCTCTGGTTTTTGGCAGTACAGAGGAAAGGCCCCCAGCCGTAGCTGGAGGCCTTTGTTCGAAGTCTTGAACGGATCGTACGGAAAGTCCCCGGTCCCCAAAAGCGAGGGACCGGGGACACCCACTGTAATCCTTAGTACATGCCGTCCATGCCGCCGCCGTGGCCGCCGCCGGCCGGGGCCGCCTTGGGTTCCGGAATCTCGACGACGAGGGCTTCGGTGGTGAGGAGGAGTCCAGCAATCGAGGCCGCGTTCTGCAGGGCAGTGCGGGTGACCTTGGTCGGGTCGATGACGCCGGCCTTGACCAGGTTCTCAAATTCGCCGGTTGCAGCGTTGTAGCCGTAGTGCTGGTCCTTGGACTCGAGCACCTTAGCGACAACAACGGCACCCTCTTCGCCGGCGTTGGCGACGATCTGGCGGAGAGGCTCTTCGAGAGCGCGGAGCACGATCTGTGCGCCGATCTTCTCATCACCTTGAAGGTTCTTGATGAGGTCTTTTACAGCCGCGGCAGTGCGAACCAGGGCGACGCCGCCGCCTGGAACGATGCCTTCCTCAACAGCAGCGCGGGTGGCGTGCAGAGCGTCCTCAACGCGAGCCTTCTTTTCCTTCAGCTCGGTCTCAGTGGCTGCGCCAACCTTGATGATGGCAACGCCGCCAACGAGCTTTGCGAGGCGCTCCTGGAGCTTCTCCTTGTCGTAGTCGGAGGTGGTCTTCTCGATCTGCGAACGGATCTCCTTCACGCGGCCTTCGATGTCGGACGACTTGCCGGCACCGTCAACGATGGTGGTGTTGTCCTTGTCGATGGTGACGCGCTTGGCCTTGCCGAGGTCTTCGAGTTTGACACCCTCAAGCTTGATGCCGAGGTCCTCAGTGATGGCCTTGCCGCCGGTAAGGACGGCGATGTCGCCGAGGATCGCCTTGCGGCGATCGCCGAAGCCAGGAGCCTTGACGGCTGCGACGTTCAGCGTGCCACGGAGCTTGTTGACGACCAGGGTGGCCAGTGCCTCGCCCTCTACATCTTCAGCGATGATCAGGAGGGGCTTGCCGCCGCGGGCAACCTGCTCAAGAAGAGGCAGGAGGTCCTTCATCGCGCTGATCTTCTTCTCGTAGATCAGGATGTAAGGATCGTCCAGAACGGCTTCGAGGCGCTCTGCGTCGGTGACGAAGTAGGGGCTGAGGTAGCCGCGGTCAAACTGCATTCCGTCGACGGTCTCGAGACCGGTGTGCATGGTCTTGGACTCTTCGATGGTGATGACGCCATCCTTGCCGACGACTTTGACGGCGTGGGCGATGATGTCGCCGATTTCCTGGTCGCCATTCGCAGAAATTGCACCGACCTGGGCAACGGAGCCCTCGTCGACTGGCTTGGAGAGCTTGCCAAGCGCGCCTGTGTCAGTGAACTTGCCTTCCTTGTCGCGGGTGCCGATGACGGTGATAACAGCCTTATCGATGCCACGCTTGAGGGCGGTGGGGTTGGCGCCGGCCGCAACGGTCTTCACGCCTTCACGGAAGATGGACTGGGCCAGAACGGTTGCTGTGGTGGTGCCGTCGCCGGCGACATCGGAAGTCTTGGAGGCGACTTCTTTCACGAGCTGCGCGCCAACGTTCTCCAGCGCGTCCTTGAGCTCGATTTCCTTGGCTACGGTCACGCCGTCCTTGGTGATGGTGGGCGAGCCAAACTTCTTCTCGATTACGACGTTGCGTCCCTTGGGGCCGAGCGTCGCCTTGACGGCGTCCGCGAGCGTGTTCACGCCGCGCAGGATCGCTTGACGGGAATCTTCACCGTGCAGAATCTGCTTTGCCATTCTCGATTCTCCTAAATAAGCTGCTAGCTTCTAGCCGCTAGCTCCTAGCTGACTGAATGCTGTGCGATCAGTTCTGGCCGCGAGCCAGAACGGCTTTAACTACCGCTTGATGATGCCGAGGACTTCTTCCTCACGCATGATCAGGAACTCTTCACCGTCGATCTTGATCTCGGTGCCCGAGTACTTGCCGAAGAGGATCTTGTCGCCAGCCTTAACGTCGAGAGGGAACACCTTGCCCTCGTCATTTGACTTGCCCTTGCCGACGGAGACGACTTCGCCTTCCTGCGGCTTCTCTTTTGCGCTGTCGGGGATGATGATGCCGCCACGGATCGTTTCGCCCTCTTCCAGACGACGGACGAGGATACGATCGTGGAGCGGCGTGAAGGTCGTGGTCACAGAGGTTGCTGCCATTGCTTCGCTTCTCCTTCACACGCGACCGGATGCCGGTCGCGGAGTTGGTTTGGGTTGATTGAGACTTCGGAGCCCGGCCCTGACGAGGGTCGAACGCTGCCGGTGAGCAATCCAGGACCTCAGGTGCTAGCACTCGGCGCTTCCAATTGCTAAAGATAGGCGATGTTCCTCGATTTGTCAAGCGGATCGAAGTTAAATATGAGTGGATTGCGCTCACATTTGGGTTGTTCTTTGTTTAGCGACGTCTTTCCGCTTCCATGGACGTGCGCAGATAGAGGCGCCGTCCCGAAATCCTCACCGCGTGAGCGAAATGGCGCAATGCGCTGAAGGGGAGGCTCTCCTCGCAGGTCCGAAGTGCTGCAGAAATGCTCTGAGCCAGTCTTTCACCATTGCGCAAACTGCGGGAGAAGTCACTTAAGGAGGTGTACTCATTGATGTCGGCACGTCGCTGGCAGAGGGAGTCATTCCACCAGTTTGGGCCGGCTAGCGTTGTAAAGGCGACCTTGTATCCGGCGTTAGCGGCAGCGGATCTGACGCGCTGATCGAGATCGCCGTAGGGATAGGCAAACGAAAGAATCTCAGTGCCGAGTAAATCTTCAAGTCTCAACCTGGAGTCGAGAGTCTCGCGCCGAAGTTGCTTATCGGAAACACTGGGCAGGGAGGGATGAGAAAGCGAATGCGATCCGAAGAGAACACCGTATTTCTGCATCTCCCTAATCTGGCTGAGGGTGAGCAGATTTCTCGAACGTAAGCCGTTGGCCTGGTCCCAGAGATTTGTCTGTCCGATTCTGTCGACAACGAGAAACAAAACCGGGGTGAGGTGATGTTGGATCACGAGGGGGAGCAGGTGTTCGTAAAGATCGTCGTAAGCATCGTCAAAAGTGAGGAGCACGTGTTTAGGGGGGACGGCATCCTCCAACCAACTATGAAGGCTTGAAGTCCTGTAGCCGCTGGAAAGGAATCGCTGCATGAAACGGCTAAAGCGCTTGGGGGAGAGATAGTAACTTTTCTCGGCGGGCGAAAACGGGTCGGAGATGCTGTGGAGCATGAGTGCAATTCGCCGGCTTCCAGCAGCATGCTGCAATTGGTGGAGAGTGCATCCAGTGGACTTGACGGATCTCCAGTAGTTTGCATCGGCAGCGATGCGGCCCCATAGTCGGAGCAACCATTTCGAATTGGTTGCATTGGCAGCGGACTCGAGCCATTCTGCGGCCGCGCAGAGTACATCGGTCGAATGCCAGCGAGCGACAGACGCGGAATGGCGCAATGCGCCGCCTTTAAAGGGAGACACGAGGCGTCTGGTCTGCGAGTTCTTCTCACTCAGACGGAAGACACGCGCAACATCGGATTTTCCCGACTGCTGCCAGCAACTTTTCAGATATTCAGTAAGGTCTTTATCACTGCGATGGACCACGATGGCTGCAGGCTCGAAGACGAACTGAATGCCAGCGAGAAAGAGGCGTATGCCGAACTCATTGTCTTCATCGGTGATGCGCAGGACCTCGTTAAATCCGCCGTGATGCAGGAAAAGAGCACGGGAAATGGAGCAGTTGAGGCCAAAGGAGAGCGTGGTTTCAAATTCGCCGGCAATGGAATCGAGACTCGTATCGGAAAGGCGGGCAGCATAAAGTGCAAGGGACCTCTCCCAGTTTTGCTGCAGGAAGCGGTCTGTCGGACGGTTGAGGGAATCGAGCCGTCGTTCAGTGATTTTGCCGATGACGACAATTCGGCCGGCATCGGCTGCATTCCTGTGACGATCCAGGTGACTCTGCACCAGAGTTTCGTTGGCCAGCGTGTCGTCATCGAGGAAGAGGAGGATGTCACCGATGGCATGATGTGCGCCAGTGTTACGGGCAGCGGCCTGTCCACGATTTTCTGGGTGGAAGAGCCATGCAATCGGGAAGGGAACGCGGCAGGATTTTGCCAGTTCGCGTGTCGGCGCGTCGTCTCCATCGCTGACAACCACAACTTCGAAGCCCGAGCAGGTCTGGCGGGCAAGAGAATCGAGGACCTCGCGCAAGATGTGGGGGCGCTTCCACGTGGGAATGATGATGCTGCAGGATTGTCCGGATACAACGCCCACTGTTTCCGTCATCATGCGCGGAGTCCCTGTCGGGTTTTTAGCAGAGGCAGAGCGGTGCGATAGCTCCAGAGACAGAGGGTGAGTGCTCCAACGGCAACGGCGGCCAAAACCTGAGCGATAAGGGAGATTCTCGCGGAGACGGAGAGGAGGCACGTACTCAAGAACACTAGGGTAATCAACGGGAGTGCAAGCCCGTTGAATATGGCGGAAAGGAGCTTGCGAGCCGGGGTGCCGGTCTCGCGAGCAGCCTCGCGCGTAAACCAAAAACAGTTGGTTCCGATGCGGACGATAGCCATACCGGCGGCCACACCTGTGACTCCAAATGGAAACACCAGAAGGAGGGCGGCGGCTGTTCCCAGGATTGCCGTCCAGATCGAGATTTGGGCGGATTTATCGGCTTTTCCGACGGCGTAGAGCAATTCATCCGAAGGATATCCGATGCCATGGGCATATGCAGCTATCAGGAGCCAGCGCAAAACGGGAGCAGCTTCAAGATAGCGGCCGCCCGCCCACAGTTGCAGGATCGGGCGTGCGAAAAGACAGCCGAGAAAGACGAAGGGGAGGAGCGCTCCGCAAATCACCTTGAGAACTGTTAACAGGGTTGTACGGAGAGCCTGTTCGTCTTGCTGAAGTGCGGATCTTGAGAAGATGGGCAGGAGAACGTTCGCGCCTCGATCAACAAGGTTCCAGAGCTGCCTGGGCAGTTTTCCGGCGATGCCGAACAGGGCGGCAGCTTTCAGCGAAGTGAAGGATGTGATGATCGCCCACGTAAGCAGGTCTGCACCATAAAGGGTGAGGTTGTGAATGAAAGCCCATCTGCTTTTCTGGAACAACTCGCGGAGGACTGCCCAGCGGAAGCTGATAGGTCGCAGCGAATGAACGCCGGCGCGTGACGCGAGACTTGGTGCTCTGGCAGCAAGAAAGGTGAGCTGGAAAGCCGCCATGACAAGTTGGACCCATGCCAAGCCGATGATTCCGAATCCGCGGCCGATCACGAATAGAGAGAGGACAAATGTCGCCGCGACGTTCGCCATTTCAATGATGTTCAGTTCATCGAAGCTGTTCGATGCCTGATATAACAGTTCAATCGCCATCGTTGGAAGCGCAATCTGCATGAGCAAACCCGCGATAACGAAGATCGTGGCGGCTTCGTGAAGCTGATTGCGGGGAATATTAAACGGGCCGGGAAGCAGCAGAGCGAGTCCACTGAAAAGGAGCAGACCGAGAGTCCCGAGTGCCACGAGCGCGATGAAGGCGGTCCAAAGAAGTTGCCTCAGCCTTTCGGTGGCGGCGTGTGTCAGCGCATCGACATAGAACTGAACGAGCAGGTACGACATGCCAAGGTCGAGCAGGTACAGCGTGGCGGAAAGCGCCATGACGAAGAGAAAGAGACCGTATTCAGACGGCTGAATGCGCCGCGCGATATAAGCTGTCAGTCCCAGGTTTACGAGAGCCCGGAAGAAATACCCCGCATAATTCCACGCAGCTGCGTAGGCTGCAGGCCGCTGTGCGACCGCTCCTCCCGAATTGCCATGGTTAATGTCGAGCAATCGATATACCTGTGAAACGAAGTTAAAGCCTGGTTCTGTTTACGGCATTCTCGTGAGCCAACGACGAAGCTGTTGAGATTTTCGGCGAATAGTCAATGTGACGCTATTGGGGAGACCCATTTTGTACATCCATGTTTGCTTCCAGACGGCTTTTCTGATGGCGGAGTCGGCAACGCCTATTACGGCGAGGTAATCTCGAAGCCAGGAGAAGTAGAACCTCCGCTCTGCTTCCTCACGCGCAGTTCCCATCGTGCGATGCCAGATGGAATTGGTGTGACACCGGTAGCGATCGGTGCAGCATGTGGACACATACACATTTTGCGAGAAGTAGAGCTTTGTCAGGAACGCAGTGTCTTCGAAAAGCTGGCGTGTTCCGGGATTGAAAGCATCGACGAATCCACCCACTGCATTGAAGCCAGTTCGGCGGAGGAGAAGGCTAGAAGGGCAGGGGGCACCATGGGGACCAATGGGGTGCGTCAGCAGAAAGAGTTCGGGGGGAGCGTAGAGGTGATCCCCGGGCGCAATAGCGGGAATAGAGTTTTGCTGCCCGCCAGAAAGAGATGCGTCCCAGTCATACCAGTACTCACTTGGGCCGAGTACGGCTTCGGCGTTTGGGTTTTCGTTCAGGAGAGCAACTTGAATTTCCAACTTTGTGGGTAGCCATATGTCATCCGAGTCGAGGAAGGCAAGGAACTCGCCTCGACTTGAGGATGCGCCGAGGTTGCGGGTGCGAGTGACGCCGAGGTTGCAGTGACCGGAATGCTCGATGTAGTGAATTCGCTGAGGAGCCTGTACCCCGTAATTCTTTGCGATCTGCTGACTGCCATCTTCTGATCCATCGTCGACCAGGAACAACTCCCAATCTGCATAGGTTTGCATTAGCACGCTTTCGATGGCTTCGGCGAGAAAGCGCGCGCTATTCCTGAAAGGAATGGTGATGGAGACGAGACCAGGGGTGGGAATCATGGCGAAGTCATGCCCGCTTTGTGGCTTTCACGCCAATGATGAATTCGTATTCCGGATCGTGATAGGCGAGTTCGGCGGGAGTGAGTTCTTCCTGCACGAGGCCGTGGAGAGAGGCGACCGAAGTAAGCACGTTTCCGTAGGTTGTAACTTCGACATTCTCTTTCCCGAAGATCTCTGCGAAAGATTCTCGCGCTGAATTTGAGGTGAACCGCCACCATTCTCCATCGGCTCCCCCAGCCATGTCGGGAGGAAGGAGTTGGCAGATTCCGGGCACGGTGGCCAGGACCACTCCGCCGATGCTCAGCATTTTAAAGATGGTGCGGATGGCGGCTTTGAAATCAAAGATGAGGAACAGTGTCTGTGTGCAGATGATGCACTCGAAAATGGACTGGGGAGCGGAATCAGTCTCCACAAGATCGAGTGTCACGGTGCGTTGAGTGTTGCGGTGATCGATATCGATGATTTCGGTTTGAGTGACTCTGCCGCCGCCGTACCGAAGTGTATAACCGCTGTCCTGAAACTCAGCCACTCGCCCACGAATGGAATCCTGGTTTTGCGCGAGGAACTGATCGATGTAGAAGCGATCGACGCACTCACCGCGGCGCTCACCCAAACGAGGACGATATGGGTGTATCCGGCGGAGCACGGACCAATCGGTGACGCGGTCGAGGAGGAGCATTTTGCGCTCGACCTCTTCGCGTCGAATATTCAACCACTGGCGAGCCGGGGCGGGAACGAGATGTTTGATCCGCTTCAGAGAACTGGAAATCGTATCGGCGGAAGCGGATGCAGACGCGACGCCTTGTGCGTCCGGCGAACTAGTGCGTTTTACTGCCTTGATTGCAATGGTCAGTTCGTAATCAGGGTCGTGGTATTCAAGTTCTTCCGGGACGACTTCCCCCTGCACGAGGCCATGAAGGAAGGCGACAGAAGAAAGAACGTTTCCGTAAGCCTGAACGTCAACGTTCTCCGGACCGAATACTTCGCCGAAGACACGAGCGGCAGAGCGGCTGGTGAAGCGCCAGTAGTCTGAACCTGCGCCGCCCAGCATATTGCCCTGCACGCTCTGACTGATGCCGGGCAAAGTCGACAGGAGCACACCACCGGGGCGCAGCGTCTTGTAGAGAGAATCGAGGGCTGATGCATAGTCATAGATTTCGAAGAGAGTCTGCGGACAGAGGATGCAGTCGAAGGCATCGGACGGAGCGGCATAGGTAGACGTGAGGTCGAGGGTGATGGTGCGCCGGTGATTCCGCTCATCAACGTCGATCACATCAGAATGCTCGACACCCGGACCACCGAACAGCCGGGTGTAGTGGTCGCTGCCAATCTCTGCGACGCGACCTCGAATCGATTCGCGGTGTTCAGCCAGAAACGTCTCGATATAGAAGCGATCGATGCACTCGCCACGACCAGAGCCGAAGTCGCGTCGATGAGGGCGGACCTTTCGCAGTTGGGACCAATCAGAAACGCCATCAATGAAAATGAGCTGCTTTCGGACCATCTTTCGCCGGTGATTGATCCAGTTTCGGATCGGACGCGGGATAAGTTGTCGAATGGTCCTCAATTCGTGTACGACCTCTCGTGATTCTGCACGAGGCTCAATGGAAGTGGGAGCGCGCGAGGATCTGATTCCATCGTGGTAGATTGATTCTACATGGAGCCAGATGTGGGACTTAGAGGGGAATCTGAGACCGGTGGGCGTTCGGGAGCCGATTCGTAAAGGCCGGTGCGATGGAGGTTTCTCTTGTTATTCCCACTTATAATCGCCGCGAGATTGTTCGTCGTTCGCTTGAGACCTTGTTCAACCAGGACTTCCCCGCCTCAGACTTTGAAATCATAGCCGTCGTCGACGGATCGATCGATGGAACGGCTCAGACGCTAAGGAATTTAAAACCGAAGTGCAGATTTCGCGTTATCGAACAAGAGAATCGCGGCCTTGCGGGCGCCCGTAACACGGGATTTCGCGCTGCGAAATCTGAACTGGTCCTGTTTCTCGATGATGACATGCGGGCTGATCCCGGACTTGTTGGCGCACACGTCAGAGCGCATCAGCGTCTGGGACCGGCAGCGGTTTTCGGCTCGCTGTTTTTGAGTCAGGATTCGACAGCGAATCTGGCCTCTGAATGCTTCAGGCGGGAGATCGGAGCGTTTCACCTTCGGCGTTCTCTGGATCCGAACCAGGAGTGGGGCGTGTCGGAGTGTGTGTTCAGCAACTCCTCT
Organism: Occallatibacter sp.; assembly: GCA_035606555.1. Classification (GTDB taxonomy): domain Bacteria; phylum Acidobacteriota; class Terriglobia; order Terriglobales; family Acidobacteriaceae; genus Telmatobacter. Next base: position 5,943 of record DATNFD010000022.1, on the reverse strand, counting down.
ATACCCAAGCAGATACTTGCGAACGCGGGCGGGTTTGATGAGAGTTTCCGCATGCGTGAAGATTTAGAGCTTGGGATGAGATTGCGAGCGCTTGGCGTTCGCATGGAGTACGCGGACGAAGCAGTCGCATATCAGTATTACAACAAAACATCAGCGGACCTGTTGGAAGACGCTCGGAAGTTTGCAGTCGCGGATCTGATGTTCGAGCGAAAATATCCCGGACAGCGCATCGAGGGGCTTTTGCGAGTTTCGGACGAAGATCTGAGCTGGAAGAGGAGCATGCGAGCAGTCCTTTCTCGATCGCCGGTGCTGGAGAAGACTCTTCTAGCGCCGTTGTGTGTTCTGGGTGATGCATGCTTTTGGTTCATCCCGCTGCGCTGGGCGGGAGTCCGTGCATTGCAGATGCGACGGCGGATTCACTGGCTGCGCGCACTTCGCGGGATTGCAGGTTCTGGTTTGAGATGACTCCAATATGGTCGAAGCTAAGCTGAACTCTTCGACGACCGGTGTCTGGGAGTGCGAAGAAACAGCCAGAGCGCGTCAAAGCCAGCCTTGAGCAGCACGCGCCATCCGCTGGTTACGATCTCTCCGGGTTCCTGTGGCTCGCGCGTCCACTCCAGCGGTTTGCGGAGAAGACGTCGCAGGATGAAGCGCAAGAGCGTGAAGCGCTGCTTTGGAAATTCGCGGAAGAGCAGAAGCCAATAGCAGATGGAGTTACGCGCTTCCTGCTCGATGCTGTCGCGGGTCAATGAAGGGTGGAATACCACTGCGGCGGGGAGGTACTCCGCGATATATCCGCTCGAGATCAATCGAGCAAACGCATAGTTTTCTTCGGCGATCTCAAATGGCGCGCCACGGCCCAGCCGCTCATCGAAGAGCGGGCTGCCTCCGCAGGCGTTTCTGCGAAGAGCCATATTGCTTCCCAGACCCATACCGCCAAAGGTCGATATCTCGAACCAGTGAGGATCTTTGTCGCTGACGATGCGCGTCGCAGATTGTAGATCAATGGTGGTTTGCGGTGTGATCACTCGGCCGGTAGTTGCCGCCACATGCCGGTTACTGAATGGCGTCAGCAGAGTATCCAGCCAATCTGGCGCAGGAACGGCATCGTCATCCAGATAGGCCACGATGTCGGTAGTGCATTCGGAGAGACCGCGATTTCGAGCGCGACTGAGGCCAGCCAGTGGCTCAACTACATACCGAGCGCCGAAGTCCTGGGCAGCTTTGCGTGTGTCTTCGTTTCCCCCGGAATTGTCGACGACCAGGACCTGGTCGGGCGTGCGGTTCAATTGAGATACGGAAGTCAGGCACTTCCGGAGGAGTGCAGGTCGGTTACGGGTACAGATGACCACTGTGACAGTAATCTGTTCCACCGAATTCCGTGTTGTCAGGCCCTTGGCCGGGGTTTGCAGCGGTAGATTCAATCCGCAGACCTCGAGATTAGTTAGATGCGTTCATCGGGTCTTTTCGTCCGGCGTGAAAGAGACAGAAAAAGCCTAATTCAGGGGTGTTATGGAGATTCTATCGGAAGGCCTCCCGCCGTTCCGGAGGAAGTAGCGGGCCGAACCACTTACGTCATCGCCAGTGGTCAACCCGGGTCGTGGAGATCGCATTTAGATCGCGAGCGAGGCCAGGAGCGCGAATCCAAGGCCCGCAAAGGAGATGATAGTTTCGCAGACGGACCAGGACTTCATGGTTTCGGTGACGCTGAGGTTGAGGTACTCCTTTACCAGCCAGAATCCACCATCGTTCACATGAGAGAAGATGAGCGAGCCTGCGCCGGTGGCGATGGCGAGGAGTTCGGGCGAGGTGCCAGGGGTCTGGAACGCTATGGGCGCGACAATACCCGCGGCTGTAGTCATTGCAACGGTAGCGGAGCCTGTGGCAAGGCGCATAAGGGCGGCAAGCAGCCAGCCGAGGACCAGCAGAGGCAAGTGGTGCTGCAGCGCGATCTTGATCATAGCGTTCGAAACCCCGCTGTCCTGAAGCACGCGACCAAAGCCGCCGCCGGCGCCGACGAGGAGCGTGATGGTTGCAGTGGGGGCGAGGCACTCATTGGTGAATCGGAGGATGGTATCGCGGGAGACGCCGCGCATGACCCCGAGGGTGATGAAGCTTATGAGAACCCCGATGAGGAGGGCAATATCGTCGTTGCCAAGAAAGCGGATGGCCTCATTTGCAAAGGTGCCGCGCGAGGCAAAGGTGTCGGCCCAGCTGCCCACGAGCATCAAGACGACGGGAAGAAGGATGCTGCCAATGGTGAGCCAAAACCCGGGGAGCGCACGACCTGGAGTGTGATCTTCGAAATCGTCGGCCATTGGATTCTCGGCGGGGACCTTGATCCAGGGAGTGATGACTTTCGCAAAGATCGGACCGGAGAGGGAAGCGGTCGGGATTCCGATGAGGAGAGCGTAGAAGATTGTGCGGCCAACGTCGGCGTGGTAAGTATTCACGGCCAGAAGCGCAGCGGGGTGCGGAGGGACGAGACCATGATCGACGGAGAGCGCCGCGACCAGCGGAAGTGCAACGCTAATGAGGGGAGCTCCCGTGCGTCGTGCGACGGTGTAGGCGATGGGAATAAGGAGAACAAAACCGACCTCGAAGAAGGCCGGGAGGCCCACGATGATGCCGATGACCATCATGGCCCATGGAAGTCGCTTTTCACCGAAGACGCGGATGAGGGTGAGCGCGATCGTGTCTGCTCCGCCTGACTCCGCCATCATTTTGCCCAGCATGGTTCCGAGGGCGACGACGATGGCGATGTGTCCGAGGACGTTGCCGACCCCGACTTCAAAGGAATGGACGGAGTTCGCCATTGGCATTCCCGAAACAATTGCGAGAGCGAGGGAAGCGAGGAGAAGGCTGAGGAATGGATTTAGCTTGAGAATCGTGACGAGGAGGATGATTCCGATGACGGCGCCAAGCGCACTAAGAAGGAGGAACAGGCTGTGCGGATCGATCATCGGCTGTCAGGCTCACCGGTCGTAGAGATGGTTGAGTTCTTCATTGGACCCACTCAGTTCTGGCGCGAGGAAGAAAGCGGCCTGCGCGGCTGCCGGTAAGTCCGTGAGCAGTGTACGACAGCACGCCGTTGACCCAAACAGAATGGATGCCGGCAGCGGCACGAATCGGATCAGCGAACGTAGCCATGTCGCGGATGGTTGCGGGATCGAACAGGACGAGATCTGCGAAGGAGGCTTCTGCTACTTTGCCGCGCTCGGAGAGTCCGAATCGCTGTGCGGGCATCGATGTCATCTTCCGAATGGCTTCAGGCAGTGAGAAGAGCTTTTCTTCGCGACAGTAGCGGCCGAGGACACGCGGGTAGGTTCCCCAGAGGCGTGGGTGAGGGTGCTTGTCCCAGGGCAATCCATCGGATCCGATCATGGTGGCAGGATGCGCAAGAATGCGGCGCATGTCTTGTTCATCAATGCTGTGGTAGATGGCGCCCGCCGGCTGAAGGCGTCGGGCGGCGTCGAGGTGGGAGAGGTTCCACTCCGAAGCGATGTCGGAGAGGGGACGGCCGGCTGTTTCTGGATGCGGCGTGCTCCAGGTGATTTCGATGCGGACACGCGAGTCGACCTGCTTCAGGTCGAGGGTGCTGGAACCGGCGGCGTACGGATAGCAATCGCAGCCAATTTGCTGGGTGGTTCGGGCATGTTCGAGTGAGTGAAGGACTTCCGGGCTGCGGCCCCAGTTTGCGATGCCTGCGCACTTGAGATGCGAGATGATTACGGGCGATTTGGCATAGAGGCCAATCCGGAACGCTTCGTTCATGGCATCGAGGATGGCGTCGGTTTCAGTGCGGAGGTGGGTGGCGTATACCGCATTAGCGTCGATGAGGGCGTCTGCCAGCAAGAGAACTTCTTCAGTGGAAGCGGAGTTGGCGTTTGAGTACGCAAGGCCAGTGCTGAGGCCCAGGGCTCCGAAGGCGAGCGCAGCACTGAGTTCTGCGCGCATGGCGGCGATCTCGGAATCGGTAGCGACGCGGTCAAGGCGATCGAGGTGGTTGTTGCGGAGGGAAGTGTGCCCAATGAGGGCGGCGACGTTGGTGGAGGGATGTGCGAGTTCGAGGGCAGCCAGGTAGTCGGCGAATTTGGGATAGCGGAAGCGCTCGCGACTGCCGAGGAGATTCATCGGATCGGGAGGATCGGATTTGAGGCGGACAGGTGATGCACTGATGCCGCAGTTGCCAACGATGACCGTGGTGACTCCCTGAGAGATTTTTGGGAGCATTTCGGGCGTTTCGATGACGCTGGTGTCGTCGTGGGTGTGAACATCGATAAAGCCGGGGGCGAGAGACAGGCCTTCAGCTTCGATTATGTCTGTGGCGGTATGGCGGAGAGATGGACCGATCGAAACGATGCGGCCGTTGTGGATAGCGACGTCCAGGAACTGCGCGTCGGACCCGGTTCCGTCGAGCACGTTTGCATTACGGATGAGGGTGTCGCAATTCATGCGGGCTGATTCAGACTATAGACTATTGACTCGCGAGAGGCGGGGGTGCGAGTGCAATCGAAGCGCGTGGAAAAAGAAGAATTTGTCGGAGATTTGCATAAGGGAATCGGGCAGATTGAACAGAATGCAACCGCAGAGGAGATTGCCGGAAGCGGCTGGAATCTGCTGCGCGAGGATCTAAGCTTGCCGGCCGCTGTACTTTATCGCGACAAGATCGAGCACAACCTCAGATGGATGCAGCAGTTCATCGATGCATACGGGGCAAAGCTGGCTCCGCACGGCAAGACGACAATGGCGCCGAAGCTATTTGCCATGCAACTGGAAGGTGGTGCATGGGGAATTACGCTGGCGACGGCACAACAGGTGCGGGTCGCCTATAGGCACGGGGTGCGAAGAGTACTGATGGCGAACCAGCTTGTTGGGAAGCAGAACATGCGGATCATCGCCGATATGATTGCAGACTCAACGTTTGAGTTTTATTGCCTTGTGGATTCGGCAACGAACGTGTGCCAGTTAGGCACAATTTTTCGAGAGCGCGGATTGAAGATCAAGGTGCTGATCGAACTGGGAGTGGAAGAAGGGCGTTGCGGAGTTCGGGATGAGGAACAACTGGGCCGTGTGATGCAGGCACTCGAGGAATGGAGAGATGCCGTCGATTTGTGCGGAGTTGAGTTATACGAGGGCGTGCTGAAGGATGAGGAGAATATTCGGGTATTTCTCCGTCGGGCGTGCAATACGACGAAGTGGATGGTTCAAGAAGGACTGGTAAAGCGCAGACCGGCTCTGATTTCAGGTGCGGGTTCGGCATGGTATGACGTGGTGGCGGAAGAGTTTGCGGCGGCGGGATTCGGAAATACTGTTGAGATTGTGCTGAGGCCCGGATGTTATCTGACCCATGACGTTGGGAATTATGAACTTCAGCAGCAGCGGATTCTGAGGTCAAATCCGATTGCGCGGGAGATGCGTTCGGGTCTGGAGCCGGCGCTCCATATCTGGGCCTATATTCAGTCGATCCCCGAGCGGGAACTGGCGGTGGTCGCGATGGGGAGACGAGATGCGGCGTTCGATTCAGGACTTCCGCGACCGGCATTACATTATCGCCCGGGAGAGGCGGAGCCTAGAGTGACTCCGGGACATTGGGAGACAACAAAGCTGATGGATCAGCATGGGTATCTGAAAATTGCAGCGGGGGATGACGTGCGCGTCGGGGACATGATCGGGTTCAATATCTCGCATCCATGCCTGACATTCGACAAGTGGCGCGTGCTGGCGATGGTAGATGAGAAGTTCGATGTGGTGGATATAGTAGGGACTTACTTCTGAAAACCACTTCGCCGGCAGCCGAATGAGGGGTGGAGTGGCAGGGACGTATTATTGGATTGTCTCTGCTCAGCAAACTTCCGAGTCGACTGCAGCACGGCTGATCACAAACGAGGAAGCGCTTGGGATCCGGTGATCCTCCCGGTCTTCAAAACCGGCGGTCGTCCT
>DATNFD010000021.1:0-39266 GCA_035606555.1 Occallatibacter sp. | reverse complement strand
GATATCGCTGCGAAGGTCGCGCCCGAAGATGCGCCAAAGCTCGACAAGCTGAAGATGGAGCAGCGACGAGCTATGCTGCTGCCTCTGCTGGAAGAACGCTTTGGCCTCAAGTATCACCATGAAACTCGCGAACTGCCGATGTATTCGCTCGTGGTTGCCAAGGGTGGTCCGAAGCTAAAGATTTCTACTGCTCCCGTGCCACCGCCACCCGGTGCTCCCGGGCCTGGCGGTCCTGCAGCGCCGGATGGATCCGCAGCTGCGGGTAGATTGTCGCGAGAGCGTCCCGGTGGTCCCGGCATGATAAGGATGAGTCCGGGCCAGATCGACGCAAATGGTGGAGGAATGCCGTTTCTGACGCATGCGCTCTCGGCGCTGGTGGGACGGTCTGTCATCGACAAGACCGAATTGGCGGGCAATTACGATTTCAACCTGAAGTGGACTCCGGATGAGAGCTCGATGCCGCGGATGGGACCCAATGCCGGCGGGCCCCCGCCTCAGGGAGATGCGCCCATCGACCCGAACGGGCCCACGCTCTTTACCGCTCTTGAAGAGCAACTTGGCTTGAAACTGCAGTCGGAAAAGGGCAAAGTGGATGTGATCGTGATCGACCACATCGACGTGCCCACAGAAAACTGACGAGAGGGCCCTTCCCCCATTGAGCCGACTACGGAATATTGATTGGAAAATGTGCTGTTTGCGAACTATCAGCCGTCTTCTGATCTTTGCCTTGATCTTTGCATGTGCTTCGGTTCCGGCGCTCGCTTCGGCCTATCACGGACAGGTGACGTTTGGTGGACTTGCTTTGCCCGGCGCGACTGTCACGGCAACGCAAGGAGACAAGACCATCAGCGTGACGACGGACGAGGGTGGTGTGTTTCGCTTCGACGATCTGAGCGATGGGCAATGGAAGATTGAAGTAAAGATGCTCTGCTTTGAAACAATCAAGGCTGATGTGACAGTCGCCGCCGAGATGACTCCGGCGAAATGGGAGATGAAGCTGCTGCCGACGCCGGAATTGAAGGCGTTGGCGACGGCCCCTCCGTCGGCTCCTGTGCCATCGGCTCCAGTGCTGACTGCGACGGCGGAGAAGAAGCCGGAGAATGCGACTGGAAAACAGGCTGCGGCTGAAATTCCCAAGCCAGCGAGCGAATCCGGGCAGGATAGCAACGATGGATTTCTGGTGAATGGCAGCGTGAACAATGCGGCGACGTCGCAGTTCTCGCTCAATCAGAGGTTTGGCAATCACACCAACAACGCACGAAATCTCTACAATGGCGGATTCCGCGCGACTCTCGACAATTCAACGCTCGATGCGCGGCAGTATTCATTGAGCGGCTTCTCGACGCAGAAGCCGACCTATGATCGCTTCACGGCGGGATTTGAATTTGGCGGGCCGCTGAAGATTCCGCACATCTTGCCGCACAATGGGCCAAACTTTTTTGTTGAGTACCAGTGGAGCCGGAACCACACGGCATACACATTGCCTGCTATTGTTCCTACGCTCGACGAACGCACGGGTAATCTGCAGGGCGCAACGGGGCAGCCAGCCACGATCATCGACCCGAGCACGGGCCAGCCTTTCGCGAACAGCCAGGTTCCCGTCAGCCCGCAAGCCGCGGCGCTGCTGAAGCTTTATCCACTGCCGAATGTGATTGGAAATCCGTTGTACAACTTCCAGATTCCGGTGCTCAACAGCAGCCATGAAGACGTTGTGCAATCGCGAATGGATAAGACGATCGGCCGGCGTGACCAGGTATACGGGACGTTCAATCTTGATAGTGTTCGCTCCGACGGAGTGAATCTCTTCAGCTTCGTAGATACGACCGACACGCTGGGGCTGAACACCAACCTCAACTGGTCGCACCGGCTGAACTCACATCTGTTTCTTTACGCCGGATACCACTTCAGTCGGCTGCGCGCGTTGGTACGTCCGGAGTTCGAGAACAAGCAGAACATCTCAGCTGACGCGGGAATCAGCGGCAACAATCAGGATCCGGCGAACTGGGGTCCGCCTGCACTGAGCTTCAACAGCGGTATTGCTTCGCTATCGGACGCACAGAGCGCGTTCAACCGTAACCGCACGGACGGGTATTCGGTTTCGATGGGTCTGTACCGTGGCCGTCACAACATCACGGTGGGCGGAGATTTGCGCAAGGAGCAGTTCAATGAGCTATTTCAGCAGGACCCGCGAGGGAGTTTTGGATTTACCGGGCAGGTGACGGGATCTGACTTTGCCGATTTTCTGATCGGGGCACCCGATACGAGTTCGGTCGCTTTCGGAAACGCGGATAAGTATTTTCGCCAGACGGTGTACGACGCGTATGCGACGGATGACTGGCGGGTCTTGCCCATCCTGACGATCAATGCGGGGGCGCGGTATGAATACGGAGCGCCGATGACAGAACTGAAGGATCGCCTGGTGAATCTCGATGTTGCGTCGGGATTCGCGCAGGCGGCTGCGGTGCTCGCGTCCGATCCTGTGGGCTCAGTAACCGGACGCAAATATCCGCGATCGCTGGTAAGGCCCGATCGATCGGGGATCGAGCCGCGGATCGGTTTTTCGTGGCGCCCCATTCCGGCGTCGACGGTGGTGGTCCGCGGAGGATACGGCATTTATCACGACACTTCGGTGTATCTCACGCCAATGATGCTGCTAGCGCAGCAGGCACCGCTCTCGAAAAGCCTGAAGCAGCAGAACAGCACCGCGTGTCCGCTGAGTCTCGCCGATGGATTCACGCAGTGTGGAACTACGACGCCCAACACGTTTGCGATCGATCCGAATTTTCGTGTGGGCTACGCGCAGACCTGGCAGCTCTCGGTGCAACGCGATCTCCCCTGGGCGTTGCAGATGACGGCGACGTATATGGGCGTGAAGGGAACGCACGGGGTTCAGCAATTTCTGCCCAACAGCTATCCGATTGGCGGAACCGATCCGTGCCCGGAGTGTCCTTCCGGATTTTTATATGAAACCACGGGTGGGAACTCGACGCGGCAGTCGGGCCAGTTGCAATTGCGACGCAGGCTGCGCACTGGCTTTGCAGCTTCCCTGCTCTATACCTATTCGAAGTCGATCGACGACGATGCGGTGCTCGGCGGCCTGGGACACCAGACGGGCACCGCGCAAACTACCTTCGCGGCCGAGCCGGTACAGACGACTGCCGCTGCGAATGGACAGGTGGCGCAAGACTGGCTCGACCTGGGAGCGGAGCGATCGCGCTCCAGTTTTGATCAGCGGCATTTGCTGAACCTGCAGGCGCAGTACACGACAGGGCAGGGACTCGAAGGCGGCACGCTGCTTGGCGGATGGCGGGGGAGAGCGTTGAAGGAATGGACGCTGATGACGCAGTTCACCGTCGGGACGGGGATGCCGGAGACGCCGATCTTTCCTGCCGCGGTACCGGGCACGGGATGGATCGACGTGTTGCGACCTGACCGAACGGGAGCGCCGTTGAACGGCGGGAAAAATGGGGCTCACCTGAATCACTCGGCGTTCAGCCTTCCTGCTTCGGGCGCGTGGGGAAACGCGGGACGGAACTCCATCACAGGCCCGAACACCTTCAGCCTGGATGGAGCAATGCAGCGCACCTTCAGGCCGAACAAGCACTTCTTTCTCGATGCGCGCATCGACGCCGGCAATCTGCTGAATCACCCAGTGTTCAGCAGCTGGAATGCAAATGTGCAGAGTACGCAGTTCGGGACGCCGCAGTCGGTCAACCAGATGCGCAGCCTGCAGGTCACGATGCGGGTGAGGTTCTGACATGCGCAGACTCGCGACGGGATTACTGGCGCTCGCGCTTGCTGGATCGTCGACCGCGCAACAGATCGGGCAGAATAAGCAGGCGAACGGAGCGGACACCTACACGCTCTCAGTGAAGGTGCAACTGGTAGTTGAAGCAGTTGTCGTGAAGGACAAGGAAGGCAAACCTGTCCAGGGGCTCACAGCGAACGACTTCACGGTGACGGAAGATAACGTGCCGCAGACGATCAAATTTTTTGAGCACCAGGATCTTGCGGCAAACGCCAAGCCGTTGCCGCAGTCGAAGCGTTCCGACGAGGACATCAAACTCTACAAGCGGCTTGCACGCGAGCAGATAGCGCCGGAGACGACGGAGAATCAGAAATACAAGAACCGGCGGCTGCTGGCGCTGTATTTCGACATGTCGGCAATGCGACCAGCCGACCAGATTCGCGCTCTCCAGGCTGCGGAGAAGTTTATCCGCACACAGATGACTTCAGTCGACCTGGTGTCGATCATGCGTTTTCAAAACGGAGCGGTTGATATTCTGCAGGACTTCACTGCCAACCGCGACCGCCTGCTGAGCATTCTGGAGACGTTGATCATCGGCGAGGGGAACGATTCGGCGCAAGAAGCCGATGATGCGAGCAACTCGGATACCGGCGCGGCCTTCGGGCAGGATGACAGTGAGTTCAACATCTTCAACACGGACCGACAGCTTTCAGCGCTACAGACCGCGGCGCACCTGCTCGGGCAGCTTAACGAAAAGAAGTCGCTGATCTACTTTGCCGGAGGATTGCGGCTGAACGGTGTAGACAACCAGGCACAAATGCATGCGACGGTGGATGCAGCGATCAAGGCTGGTGTTTCGTTCTGGCCTATCGATGCACGGGGGCTGGTAGCTGAGGCTCCGCTGGGCGATGCAACACAAGGTTCGCAGGGCAATTCCGGAATCTACACCGGGGCAGCTGCGAACGCCGTCAGCTTCGAACTCAAGGCATCCCAAGACACGTTGTATTCGCTGGCATCGGATACGGGCGGGAAGGCGCTGCTGGATGCGAATGACCTGGATCGCGGGATCGTGCAGGCACAGGATTCGATTTCGGACTACTACATCATTGGCTATTACACGACGAATGCCGCAAAGAACGGGCGCTTCCGGAGGGTGAAGATTGCGCTCAACAGTCAAAACCAGGATGCGAAGCTCGACTACCGGCAGGGCTACTACGCGGACAAGGAATTCAGCAAGTTCACGGCGGTGGACAAGGAGCGTCAACTTGAAGATGCGCTGTTGCTCGAGGATCCGATCACTGAGCTATCGATCGCCATGGAGATCGATCACTTCCAGTTGAATCGCGCTGAATACTTTGTGCCGATTGTGGTGAAGATTCCAGGGCGCGAACTGGCGCTGGCGAAGCGCGGGGGTGCAGAGCACACGCTGATCGATTTTGTGGGCGAGATCAAGGACATGGTAGGCGGGACCACGGTCACGAACGTCAGAGATTTTGTGAACATCAAGCTGTCAGACGCGACGGCGGCGGAGCTTGCGCATCGTCCGATCGAATACGATACGGGATTCACGCTGCTTCCGGGCAAGTACATGATCAAGTTTCTGGCGCGCGATGATGAAACGGGGCGGATCGGGACCTTCCAAACTACGTTTGTTATTCCGAATTTGAACAAGGAAGAGAAGCGGGTGCCGATCAGCTCGGTGGTGCTGAGCAGTCAACGCGTCGACTTGAAGGAAGCGCTCTACGATGCGGCCAAGGCGAAGGACCGCGCGAAGGACGACGCGGTGAATCCGCTAGTGCAGAACGGCAAGAAGCTGGTGCCTAGCGTGACGCGCGTGTTTGCCCAGAATCGCGACATCTATGTCTACCTGCAGGCATATAAGCCGTCAGCGGGCGGTTCGGCATCAGGCGCAACGGCAAGTGCTGCAACGCCGCCGGCGGGCGACCCGCTCATGGCGTTTGTGACTCTGTATTCGAATGGCGTCGAGGCGCTCAAGACCCGGCCGATCGCTGTCAACCCGAACGCGGCTACACGGCTCGGCGTGACGCCGCTTAGCTTCAATGTCAGTTCGGCGGGACTGAAGCCCGGGCAGTACGAGTGTCAGGTGACGGTACTCGATCCTGCGACCGCAAAGGCGAATTTCTGGCGGGCTCCAATCGTGATTGCGCAGTAAACGCAAGGAAATCCGCAGTTTGAGTGGTGTGACCAAAGTCGCTGCTGCTCTGTTGTCCGCGCTGTAGCTTTGGGCATAAGAGAACAGAACCATGGCCACCCAACCTGCAACACCGCTTCAATTTCCAATCAAAAAGGCTCTCATTCGTCGTTTCGCTCGCGACACGTCTCAGCACACACGTCACATCGTGCAAGGGCTGTTTCTGCTGCTGAACGGATGGATCGGCATCCAGTTCTATCTTTGGGCGCGATACTACGAGCGCGGCGGGGTGGGAATGAACCTGCCGAGGCCCGCGGGCGTAGAGGGATGGCTTCCGATTGCCGGGCTCATGAACACGAAGTACCTGCTGGTGACGGGGCGCGTGCCGGAAATGCATCCAGCAGCCATGTATCTTTTTATCGGCTTCCTGCTGATGAGCATTCTGCTGAAAAAGGCGTTTTGCTCATGGCTCTGCCCCGTCGGAACGTTTTCTGAATACCTGTGGCGTATCGGCCGGCGGTTCTTCGGGCGCAATTTGCGGCTGCCCCGGTGGTTTGATATTCCGCTGCGCGGATTAAAGTACCTCCTGCTGGGATTGTTCGTTGCAGTCATCGGCGTGATGTCTGCTGAGGCATTGGACGGCTTTATGGCGACCCCGTATGGGCTGCTCGTCGATGTGAAGATGCTGAACTTCTTCCGCACCATGGGAATCACTGCGGCAGTCGTGATTGCGCTGCTCGTCCTTCTCTCGATGTTGGTGCAGAACTTCTGGTGCCGGTATCTCTGCCCCTACGGTGCGCTGATGGGACTGGCATCCTTGCTGAGCCCGGTGAAGATTCGCCGCGACGCGGAGGCGTGTATCGACTGCTCAAAATGTTCAAAGGCGTGCCCGGCGGGATTGGCCGTCGATCAACTTGTGCAGATCCGGACGGTGGAGTGCACCGCATGCATGGCGTGTGTTTCAGTGTGCCCCGCGCAGGATGCGCTTCAACTCGCACTGCCTCCGCGCAAGGCTGCGACGGCTGCGGAACGGTGGAGACGACGCTCGCTGAGTCCCGCAGCGGTTTGCGCGGTGCTGGCGTACTTGTTCTTCGGTGTTGTTCTCTTCGCTCGGGCTACAAATCATTGGCAGACCAACATCCCGTCAGAGGTGTACATGCACCTCGTGCCTAGGGCGAACCGGCTGACGCATCCAGGCATTTAGCTGATCGAGATCCAGAAACATAAAGGGCGGATCTCCTGCGAGGTCCGCCCGATTCTTTTATGTTGAACGCTATTTACGGCGCGCCCGGAACTCCTCCCCGATCGTTGCTATGGTATGCGGATCGAGCCCCTCGGCTGCGCGCGGAAAGACGAGGTTTTCTTCGATGCGAATGTGTCCTTCATAAAGCTGCTTTAGCCGCTCTGTGGCTGCATGAAGCTGCTGCAGATCTTCCGCGCCTAGCGCCTTGCCCTCGAGCCACGTCGTGTAGAGCTTTTCGACAGCGGCATGCAGATCGTCAGCCTGGCGATGATCCGATTCCAGCGCTTCGATATCCTTTAACGCTGTTGCGGTGGTCTGCTCGGCACGCATGCGGGGGAAAAGCGACTGTTCTTCGTCGGCCGTGTGACGCTGTCCTCCGACCCGGAAGTAGTTGAGCGCCGACTTCACAGCGCCGGCTTCCTCGTCGGTCAACGGGCGTCCCGGAGCACGCTCCACTACAAGGCACAGCACATGCAAGAACTGCTCGATGCGGCGGTGGCAGTCCTTCAACATTCCGATCGGATCGTCGAATCCTGCGTCGGGCTTTGCACCAATCTGAATTCCCATTCCGCTCTCCATTTCTACCTCGAGTTTAGATGTGATTACGAGAAAACAAGCTTCTTCTGTATCACAATTCGAAGGGCTGCAAGGCGCAGTGACCAAAGTCGCTCCCTGCTACAATTTGCGAAGTGACGACGCCACGGATTGATCTAACTCAAGTACTGGCGAAGGCCCCGCTTCTGGGGGATCTTTCGCCGAACGAGCTGCAAATGCTGGCTGCGCGGACGGTGCGTAAGCTATTTTCAGCCGGAGAATTGCTCTTTTCAGAGGGCGAGCCGTGCAGCGGACTGCACATTATCGCGCGGGGCAAGGTGCGCATTTTCAAGACGTCAGTAAACGGGCGCGAGCAGGTGCTGGCTCTCAATGGGCCGGGCGACACGGTAGCGGAACTGCCCGTGTTTGACGGCGGGGCCTATCCGGCATCTGCGGGCGCGGTGGAAGACGCTGAAATCGCATTCATCTCAAGGCGGGACTTCCACGCGTATTGTCTGGAACATCCGGAAGTGGCCCTTAAGGTACTTGCGCAGGTGGGCGGACGGCTACGCCGCCTTGTGGGAATCATCGAGGAACTCTCTTTCACGACAATCAGGCAACGGCTGATTGCGGCATTGTTGAAGCTGGCCCAATCCGAAGGCAAGAAGACGGAGCGGGGCATCGAGTTTCAGCTGCCGGCCACTCACCAGGAGCTTGCCAGCCAACTTGGTACAGTGCGCGAGCTGATCTCACGCAACCTGATGCGCCTGCAGGCAGAGGGTTTGCTGGACGTAGACGCCCGACACATTGTCGTGCGCGATGTGAAGGGTTTGGCGGCTCAGCTCGAATCAGCCGGGTAAAGAAGCCAGCATCGAGTGACATAAGTTACTGGCTTTCGAATCGCGAACAAGTACGGTTGCAGGTGGAGAGTTTTATGGCCACCGCAACGCAATCCATCCGCGAGATATTAGCATCGCAGGCTTCAGCAGCCGCAGTTCTGCAGCGCTTCGAAATTGACCTCTGCTCCAGCGCGAACCAGTCACTTGGCGATGCCTGCTCGGAGCTGCAGCTTTCAACCGAACAGGTGCTGGAGAAGCTTGCGGCGGCCGAAGCCGAACGGAACGGTGCGCCACCCATCAACCCCGGCTCGATGTCACTGGAGAAACTGGTGCAGTACATCGTGCGCCGGCATCACCAGGTGGTGCGACAGGAATTGCCTCGTCTAGCTGCCCTTGCACATCAGCTGGCGATGAAGCATGGCGAGCACGCGCCAGAACTGGTTGCGGTCGATAGGTTGATGGACGCATTACAGGGAGAAGTCATTGCGCACATCGAGAAAGAGGAGAATGTGCTCTTTCCGTATGTGGTTCATCTCGATCAGTATCCTGGGCTGGCGCGGCCGATTGCGAGCGCATGCTTCAAACGAGTTTCTCAACCGGTCAGGATGATGATGAATGAGCATGAGACGGCGTTGCGCATCCTCGCTAAGCTACGCGGTCTCACGAATGGATTCACACCACCTGAATGGGCCTGTGCAACCCATGTTTCGTTTCACACGGGACTGCGCGCGTTCGAGAAGGATCTGAAGCAACATATCCATCTTGAGCATGAAGTGCTGTTTCCGCGGGCTGTGGATCTGGAAGAGTCGATTGGGACACGGATGCAGGGCTAGTCGGCAGGGAACCATTGGCGTTCGGCACCGGCCCATGCATAAGCGGTACCGAGCCATGATTTTCCGACGGGCGGCTCGGGGACGTGAGGGAGTGCTGCCCAGATGCCGATGAAGGCGAGTCCGACGAGATTTGGGAACAGCAGGGGCGCCATGGGTGGAGCGCCATTGACCAGCTTGTCCCAGAGGCTTGCGCCGGGTTCGATGAGATTGGCCTGCATGTGAAACCAGAATCCGAGCACGCCGACTGCACCTTGCGCGAACATCACCGCCATGCAGAGATCCAGATAACGTCGCGTCACGGGCGTGACCAGCGGAACGAGTAGAAAGCCGGTCGCGAGCGCCGAGGAGATGACGGGGATCCACTCGGTATGAGCAAAGAAACCGTTGGCGGCATGATCAGTGAGCGATAAAACGAAGTTGCCGAAAAAGCCGCCGAGGGCAAGGAGGATGACCCAGCGGGCCCACTCCGAGGTACGGACCTCGACCATGCGGTTCACGAGGAGCAGGAAGCCAAGCCCGGTGTACGCGAGCGGGGCTGCAAACGGAGCGGCATAGGTGAGGCTCTTGAGGGTACGGTCGAGGAAGAAGCGGCTCTCCAGGTGGTAGAGAACCCCGGCGAGACCCACCAAGATCGATAGCCAGCCGATGAGATAGCCAATGTCTCGCCACGGCGGCAGGAAATTCCATATCCAGCGAAGGGCGATGACGAGCGCGAGCAGCACGGGCGCGCATATCGAGAAATAGAGCGGAATGTATTCTGGCCACTTCTGAAAGTGGTTTACCGAATGCGCAATGTAGATGTCGACGGCGAGGATCGCCAGGTTCATGGTGACGAACAACTCAACCCACAGTTGCGGGTCGTGAGCCCATCGGATCCGCGGGTTGGCAACGATGCGCTGCATGCCGGGAAGCAGATTATTTGCGCCCATGCTCCCTCCGCAACTCGTCGGCATCATGCTGCAACTCAGTCTGCTTCAGCAGCAGTTCGTAGTTGCCGTGCCACTGGACGAAATCGGCGCCACCCATGAAGGCGCCATGTTTGCTGGTGCGCCCGTCATAGTGCCACAAGTTGAAGTAGGTGAAATCGATGGGATGGGAGAAGGGTGGACCGGTCAGTGTTCCATCTTTGTGGAGACCGTCCATGATGGACTTGGCTGCAAGCACCTTCTCGTTGGTGCTTGCGAGGACGAGTTCAGCCTGCGTGTAGACGCGATCGATTGCTGCCTGGGTGTGGCATTGCGTGCAGACCTGCTTCATGTTGATCTGGGCCTGGAGGTAATTGGGCCGTTTTGTGCTTACCTCGGCGGCGAGATACCAGCTAAGGCGGTCTGACGGATTGTGGGTGACCTTGAGTCCGTTGATACCGCTCATGTGGCACGTGGCGCAGGTGGGGACAAACATGTCGCGCGTTGTAAGGGTGCGTGGATCGGCGTTGAGCTTGAGCAGGTTTCGCTGCGCTGCAAACATCACGCCGTGTTTGGACTCGTTGTAGATCTCGATCTGGGAGTGGTCGGGGCCCATGTGGCATTGGGCACACGTGGTTGGGAGCCGTGCCAATTCGACTGAGGTGGTATGGCGAGAGTGGCACTCGGTGCAGGTGCCGACGGTGCCATCGTTGTTGGGCTTGCCGACGGCATGGCACTGCTCGCAGCCTGCTGCGACTGCAGGATGTCCTTCGGGCAATGTGAGCGCATTCGGAGGTCGTTTGGTGCTGCCGGGCTGGTAGGTTTCGGCAAAGTTGACCTGCTCGGGCGTGAGCCCCTCGGTTCCATGCACGGCGGCCCAGCTCGGCACCGCGTGGCGGCTGCGCAGGTATTCCTGATAGATGGGCTCGTGGCAGCCGCGGCAGTTCCCTGCCGTCAGATGTTTACTGATGACGAAGCCGTGGTGGTCGATCTTCTCCTGGCCGGCCGCGGGCTGGTGGCAATCGAGGCAGTTCACACCTTTCTTGGCATGATTGGACATTTCGTACTCGTGGACAACTGAGTACTGAAGACGCGCATGGCACTCTGCGCATTTTCCGGAGGCGCGTACGAAGTCAGCGGTGGGCTGGTCGGTTTCGACATTCGGACGCGCGCGGTTGACGAGAAAGGCTGCGAGGATGAGCGCAAATGCAGTGACGAGCGCAATAAAGACTGAGCGGAAAGACATGCGAAATCCGACTCCCAGGAATTGAAAAAAGCACCGCCCGGAGATTTCGGGCCCTTCGTGCGGATGACGGAAACTGTAGCAGGGCAGGCCGGTGATGCGCATCAATCAGTGCGAAGGTGCATGATCGCGATACCTACATCCAGTTGGAGACTTTTGAGAATGACGCTGCCCGTCTCGCATTGCGAGCGTAGAATTTTGTGCAATGAACCAGCGCATCGAAAAGATTCGCCAGCTTCTGAGCGAGCTGGATGCGGAGAGTGCAACTGCACCACGCGGCGATGTCGGCTTCTCAGCGCTCGAACTGCCGGACATTATTGGCGAGATCGTGGACGACCTGCAGCCGATCCTGACGGCCTATGATGCGGCGTTCTACTGGTTTCTGTTTCGGCACTCGATCGCGAAAGACGGCGATCCGCAGATTCGGGTGAGCCGCAGCACCCTGCGCCGGGCGGTGGTGAAGTCGTCCTATACCGATGCGGAAGAAAACATGATTTCGTTCGGCAAGGTGCAGGACACGTTGCGCGCGCTTGAGGGGATCGGAGCGATCCAGAAGCTAGGCGAGCCGAATCGGCAGGGCACCCTCTATCGCGTGATGATTCCGGACGAGATCGAGGCTTGCCGCAAGTTTCGGGCAGAACGGTTGGCGGAGGAGACGGAGTTGTTTCCTCTTAACGATGGCGGACAGCGCAAAAAACGCATGCAGGTTTTCGAGCGCGACGGCTACAAGTGTGGAAGGTGCGGCAAGCAGCTGACGCGCTTCACGGCGACGGTGGATTACGTGAAATCGCCGGAAGAAGGCGGCGATGAGAGTGCGGAGAATCTCGCGACTACGTGCGCGGAGTGCAACACCCGGGGGCGGAACAAGTCATCGTAATCCTCTATCGGGACCAATGATGACCGGTCAGTGCGCGTGGCGCTCTGGAAGGAGTTTGCGCAGCGCGTCGGCGTAGTGCTCGGGTAGCGGCTTGCGTTTGAGCTGATCATCGCAAACAACGTGAACGGTTTCGCCCTCGGCCAGAAGCGTCGACTCGGCTCCGTTCTGCCCTTTGCGAAGGATGCGATAGGCGAATTTAAGGACTGATCCGCGCAGCATTGCGGGGCGCGTCTCGATGAGGATCTCGTCGTCATAGCGGGCGGGTGAGCGATAGCGACAAGCCGCTTCAACAACGGGCAGAATGCACTCGTGCTCTTTTTCGAGTTGGCTATAGGCGAGGCCGAGAGAACGCAGCAGTTCCACGCGGCCCAGCTCAAACCAGACCAGGTAGTTGGCGTAGTAGACGATGCCCATTTGGTCGGTTTCCGCATAGCGAACACGAACCTGATGAGTTGTCACTGGCGGCTGATGTGCGTTCTGGCTCACTTATTGGTGCCCGAAGATCCTCAGGGGCCAAAGCCCACGGTGTGGTGCTGAACTTTTCGGCACGACTAAAGTCGCGCCCTGACACAACTCGCGGGAAGTAGCTATGGTTTCAGATGATTGAACATTTGGAGTTTGCTGACGTCGTTGAACATGATAAAGGCGAAGAAGGCGATGAGGACCACGAAAGCCGCCTGGTAGATGCGCTCCTTCACGATGATGTTGATGTCGCGGCGCATGATGCTCTCGACGGCAAGCAGCAGGATCAGGCCACCGTCCAGAATCGGGAACGGCAGCAGATTCAAAATGCCGAGATTCAGGCTGATGCTGGCTGCGAGGCCGAACTTTGCCGACCAGTAAGGTTCCTTGACAGCTTGACCGGCGGCGACAGCGATGCCTACCGGGCCGGAAAGCTGCTTGACGGAGACTTTGTGCGTGAGAACCTTCTTGAGCACGTTGACGATGAGGAGCGAACTGGAAGCGCAGAAGTCCTTTGACTCGGCAACCGCATTGGTGAAGCTCATCGGCTCGTTGCGCACGCTGAAGTCGTCGGGGATGGCTCCCTGAAAACCGAGACGCCAGCTCCCATCCTGCTGATACGGCTGGATAGAGAACGGCGGCAATTTGGAACCATTGCGCTCGATCGCAAGGGTTACCGGCTTGCCTTTTGCGATCTGCATGTAGTCGACGAGAGGAAGCACGGAATGAAACTGATGGCCATCGACGGAGAGAATCTTGTCGCCCTTCTGCAGGCCAGCGCGCTGCACCGGCGAATCGGGACTGACCTGTTCGATCTGAATCGGGCTCTGTGCGTCCTGAATGAAGATGCCGGCCTTATCGAGGTCGTAGTGTTGCGCATCAATGGTGGTGGGCAGCTGAATCGAACTCTGGATGGTCTGGCCGCCCCTGTCTACCGCAATGGGAATGGTTTTGCCGGTGTCGTCGGCGGCGATGTCGTAGAACTTCTGGTAGTCCGGATTTACAGTGCTGTCGAATCTTGTGACCACATCACCGGGCTTCAATCCAGCCTGATCGGCGACGGAGCCGGGTGTGACCCATTCGATCCGGGTGGTGCGGATGTCGGGCACTTCATGGATGAAGTTGAAGTAGATGAGCATCAACACAAAAGCCAGGACGAAATTGGAGACCGGGCCGGCCACGCCGATGAGCATGCGCTGCCAGCGCGGATGATTCATGAAGGAGCCGGGATCGTATTCGCCGACATTGCCGGGGCCGTCGCTGGTCTGGAGACCGTCGGGAGTTTCGCCGGTCATTTTGACGAAGCCGCCAAGGGGCAGCAGGCAGACCTTGTAATCGGTCTCGCCGTACTTGACACCAAATAGGCGCGGACCAAAACCGACGGAAAACGCTTCTACGCGAACCCCGCAAAGCTTGGCGACCAGAAAGTGGCCGAACTCGTGAACCACCACCATCAAGCCAACAAGGACAATGAAAGCTACTGCGGAGACAAAGAAATCATGCATAAATGTGAAGTCTTAAACCTCTGGCCGCTCAATTCGATGCGCGGCGACTTGGCTCAGGCAACGAGCGCGTGAGCCTTTTCCCGCGCCTCCCTGTCCGATGCCAGCACCTCTGCGATGGTGCCGGGGTGCGACTCGGGGGTGGACGCGAGCACTTTTTCAATTGTACCTGCTATCCCATTAAATGGGATTTTGCGCGCGAGGAAGGCTTCGACGGCGACCTCGTCAGCCGCGTTCAGAGCGATGCAATGGGCTCCGCCCTTCTCTGCCGCCTCATAGGCGAGCCGCAGACAGGGGAACCGCAGGAAGTCCGGCTCCTCAAAGTCGAGATGGCGCAGGGCGGCGAGATCGAAAGTAAGATTCGAGGCCGGGCGCTCCGGGTAGGCCAGGGCGTACAGGATCGGTAACCGCATGTCTGTCACCGAGATCTGGGCCAGGATTGAGCCATCGACGTACTCGACCAGCGAATGGACGGTGGATTGCGGATGAATTGTCACGCGCACCTTGCTCGTTGGGACATCGAACAGCCGGCAGGCTTCGATGATTTCAAGGCCCTTGTTGAGCATCGTCGCCGAGTCAATGGTGATGCGACGACCCATGACCCAGGTGGGGTGCTTCAAAGCCTGTTCGGGCGTGATTGCTGCGAAGTCGCTGAGGGGCGTTTTGCGGAAAGGGCCGCCGGAGGCTGTGAGCCAGATGAATTTGACCTCGTGGTGATCACCTACCCGCATGCACTGGTGCACGGCATTGTGCTCGCTGTCGATGGGGAGGATGGGAACGTGGCGCTCGCGGGCGGCGGCGGTGAGGATTTCGCCGGCGGCGACCATGCATTCTTTGTTCGCCAGACCCACAGGTTTGCCGGCGAGGATGGCGGCGTGAGTAGCTTCGAGTCCGGCAACGCCGACGATGGCGGAGACGACGAAGTCGGCTTCTGGATGCGTGGAGCAGGCAACGGTTCCCTGGTTGCCGTGAACTACTTGCGTTCCGGAGATGCCGGCATCGTTCAGCCGTTTACAGAGGCCGGCGGCAAGCTCTTCAGTCGCCATGGAGGCGACTTTGGGGCGCCAGCGGACTGCCTGCGCGAACGCTTCGTCGATGTTGCGGCCGGCGGCGAGAGTCGCCACCTGATAGCGCTCGGGAAACTGCTCAACGATGGAGAGGGTGCTTTTGCCGATGGAGCCGGTAGAACCGAGGATAGCGAGGCGTTTCAACGTTCAACTAAGTCCAATGGATGCAGTGATAAAGCTATTCTCTAGAATCGAGTGCGTATGACCTGAGCGTACCACAGCACGGGTGCCGCGAGCAGAAGCGCGTCGATGCGGTCGAGGATGCCGCCGTGGCCGGGAAGCAGGGTTCCGGAATCCTTGACGCCTGCGGAACGCTTGAGGGCGGACTCGGCCAGATCTCCCACCTGAGCGGCGACGTTTACGACGACTGCAAGTACGAGCCAATACCACCAGGGCGCGTCGGAGTAGGAGAGCTTTACGGAATTCCACTGCGCGAGGTAGGTGCTCAGAGCCAGAAGGACTCCAGAGACGGCAACTGCGCCCACGATCGAGCCGATTGCGCCGGCCCACGTCTTGTTCGGACTCAGGTGGGGAGCCAGCTTGCGCTTGCCGAATGCCCTTCCGGCGTACATGGCCACGGTGTCGCCGGCCCAGACTGTCAAGAACAAGAAGGCGAGGAGCGAGGGCCCGTTTGTGGCTTCGCGGAGCATGGGAATCGGCAGGAGAGTGAGGCCCAGATAGAAGAGCGCGAATATCGACGAGGTGGCATCTGCGAGCGCCCGCTCCACGGGCGAGGAGAAGGTACAGAACACGAGCAGGACGATGCAGAAGAGGCCGAAGATGGTGGCGGTTTCATCGGGCCATTGGTAATTGCCCGCAAAAAGCAAGCCGATGGTGCCAAGGGCAAGCACTTTGGGGGGTCTGGCACCGATGTGCTCTGTTAAAGCCAGGAATTCCCATGCAGCCAGCATGGCGACCCCGGCTACGACCGCGGTAATCAGCCACATGGGGCCGATAAACACCAGAACCAGCACCAGCGGCGCCAGGATGAGGGCGGTCAGGACTCGTTTCATTCCAGGGTTGAGAATACACTGCCGGGGAGCAGCGTCGGGAAGCACCGGACGACCGGTGGCTGGCGGCGTCCATCACCCGCGCGGTGACATTGTCTGTCCTGCTAGCGCTTCGGCCACTCCCATTTTGGACGAGTGAAGAGCGTCGAACCGGAGAGAACGGTCTCGCCGAAAGACTTCTCGAGGTGAAGGCGGCTGCATTTCGGATGTTGTTCAAGCGCCTGGATCAGCGCCTGTGAATGCGACACGACCATGAGTTGCGTTCGCTCAGCGGCGCGAGCGATCAGCCGGGAGAGGGCGGGAAGAAGGTCCGGGTGCAGACTAGTTTCTGGTTCATTGAGCACCATCAATTCCGGAGGCCGGGGAGTCAGGAGCGCGGCGGTCCAGAGCATGTAACGCAGAGTGCCGTCAGAAAGCTCAGAAGCGCCGAGCGGGCGAAGCAATCCATGTTGCCTGAGCTGCACCTCGAAGCGGCCGGCCTGCTCGTGAACTTCGACACGGCTGCCGGGAAAGGCATCGGCGATTGTCTGGTTAAGCTCTTCGCGGCCGCCGAAGAGGCGGATGGTTTCCAGAGCCGCCGGGAGATCGGTGCCATCATTATTCAGAACCGGTGTGAAAGTGCCCACCTGCGGAATGCGGACCGGGGAGGTTGCATCTGTCCTGAAGCCCTCGTAGAAGCGCCAGCCACGAATGGACTCGCGAACGGCAAGCATTTCCGGTGCGCGCTGCGGATCGGCGATTGTGGCCAGCATACTGTCGGTGGAGCTGAGCTCTTTGGTGAGGAATTCCGGTTCGTCGTGTTTTGCGGTTTTTGAGGGGGCGATCTGTACGAGGCGGTTGTTGCGATCGACGAGGACGGCTGCTCGGCGATATACAGGCCCACGCCAGATGCACTCGCGCTTGATGGCGGGATCGAGCGGGAACGCCAGTTGCGCGGGCGGAGGATATCCAAGGTCAATGCAATAGCTGTATGGATCACCGGCAAATCCGAGCTTCAAACTGACTGCGGCTTGTCGCGGCGTTCCCTCGACAGAATGATCGCCGCGCCGAACGCTCCTGGCGATTGTCTCCGGACCAGCCCACAAAGTTGATTCGAGGCCACCCTCACGCGCGAGGGACGCGACTACCGTGTTCAATGCCGCATCGCCCAGGAGGCGAAGCGCGCGATAGAGGCTCGACTTGCCTGTGCCGTTCGCGCCGGTGACGAGATTCAATTGGCCGAGAGGCAGCACGAGTTCGCGCAACGAGCGGTAGCCCGACACTGCGAGCGTGTGGATCATGTGGTGAGAAGAATACGTTGGAAGGGATGCGTGATGGAATTGTGTGCTTGCGGAAGATCGTTCAGCTGGCCGCGATTTTGATCTGCTCGGTATCTTCTTCCACTTCGCCTACGCTGTCGCTCAGGCCGCCGTATCGGCGCTCGCGACGCTGAAAAGCGGCGATAGCTTCGAGCAGATTGATGCCGCGGAAGTCTGGCCAGAGGCGCTCGGTGACGTAGATCTCCGTGTAGGCGATTTGCCAGAGCAGGAAGTTGGAAATGCGCATTTCACCCGAGGTGCGGATCAGCAGATCGGGGTCGGGCATGTGCGCGGTATACAGATGCCGGTGGAGATCCGCTTCAGAAATGCGCTCGGGGGAAATCGCCTTCTGCTGCATTTCGCGGGCGAGTGAACGGCAGGCGTCCACCATCTCAGAGCGTGCGCCGTAGTTGAGTGCGAGTGTGAGGGTGGTGCCGGTGTTCCGGCCCGTCTCCTCCTGTGCCCACTGCATCCTGTCCTGCACCTCGCGCGGCAGTTCGTGCACGCGGCCGATGTAGCGAATGCGTACGTTGTTGTCGTTCATGCGCTGCACGTTGTTTTCGAGGTAGGTTTTGAGCAGGCGCATCAAGAAATTGACTTCAGCCTTGGGGCGGCGAAGATTGTTCTCGAGGGAGAAGGCATATAGAGTGAGCCACGGCAATCCGATCCGGGAGGCAGTCTCCGTCACGAGCTGGACGCTTTTTGCGCCCTGCTGATGGCCAAGAAAGCGCTTCAGCGAACGGTGTCCGGCCCAGCGGCCGTTCCCATCCATAATGATGGCTATGTGGTCCGGCAGGCGCTCAGGCTTGAGCGTATTCCAGATTGCGCGCTCGTCCGCGCTCAGCTCATCGATCCGCAGCATGCCAGTTGGATGCAAGGAAGTTTGCCTCAATGGAGCTCTTTACGTATGCGGGCATGGCGCCCGTTCCGTATTTCGTGCCAGGTAAGCCAGAAAGCTCAAGGATCCTGGCGCGATGCTGGCGGTCCGCTCCGGTGCTTCAATGTCAGTCAGCGCAGCTCCCGAACCGGGGATTCTCGCGACACATTCGAGCCTAGCACAAAGAGGCACAGCGCATGCATACACAGGGAGGCGACATGAATCGATCGTCATCTTTGGCAATGAAGATGGTGGGCGGCCGGATTACAATCGGCGGCCGCCCCCCAAAACTAGAGACGAAGAGAGACTCGATTGGGTGGGTCTAGGCCGTGCGACGACGCCCACTAGCCATGTCACGCACTGAGCCATACAGCAGTGTCCGGTGCAGCGAATCCAGGTGCGGGAGCATCGCGGCAATCTCCGCGAGGAATGGGTCCCCCATGATGGCAGCTACCTCTTCCTCACGCCGGCTGCGCGAGTCGCGGACGAGCTGGCGCATGTCGACCTCAAGCGCATCGGCCAGCCGCTCCAGCGATCCAAGAGTCGGGATAGCCTTGCCGTTCTCAATTTTTGAGATGTAGGTGCGAGGCACCTGCATCCGACTGGCGAGCTGACGCTGGCTGAGGTGACGCGCTCTGCGAATCTCGCGCACCTGCGCTGCGACCTGCAATCCAGCCTCGGCCGAGGCGGCTGCTGGTGATGGAGGCACCAGTTGTGGGGCTAGGGGGGCAGGCTCCTCGATATCGAGGGGTTTGCGACATTTTCTGCACAGTGAATTGGTCGTTCTGTATTGCACCAAACTGCAGAAATCGCAACGCACGACTTCGCGTGTCTCCACGCTAACAAGAATGGTAGCCATCGTTTCAGTTGCGGAGTGCCAGAGCGAGGTACTCCCGCGATCAAACTGCACCGCGATAAGTGCTACTTTCGGGCGTGGAACCATAATTGTCAAGTACAAATTTAGGCTCAAACGGATGAAACAAGCAGGCAACCCTCAAAAACCCTGCAAAACGCGAACCACACCTCGCAACACGTAGAATTCACGACATGACAGATGCCCAGAATGGCGATGGAACTTATACTCGCGAGGCGGCGTGGAATCTTCTCTGCGCGTGGACGCAAACCGAAAATCTTCGCAAACACGCGCAAGCTGTGGAGATCTGCGTAACCGCTTACGGCGAAGCGGAAGCCGATCGGCTGGGGCTTACGGGAGATGAGCGCACGAAATTTCTCGAACTCTACGCGACAACCGGGCTGCTCCATGACTTCGACTACGAGCGCCACCCTGGTGCTGAGGAGCATCCGTTTGTCGGTGTGCGAGAACTCGAGCGGCAAGGTTGGCCGCAAGAGATGCGCACCGCGATCCTGGGACATGCGCAGTATTCAGGAGTGCCCCGCATTACCCATCTCGATAAGGTTCTGTTCGCGTGCGATGAGTTGGCTGGGTTTCTGACTGCATGCGCGCTGGTGAAGCCGACGAAGAAGATAGCCGAGGTGGAAGTACCCAGCGTGAGGAAGAAGATGAAGGACAAGGCATTTGCGAGGGGAGTAAGTCGGGAGGATGTAATCCAGGGGGCGGAGGAGCTTGGCGTGGATCTGGACGCGCATCTAAGTTTTTGTTTAGAAGCGATGAAGAAAAAAGCTGAAGAATTGGGCCTTTAAGCTTCTGCCGAATCGGGCGCTACAACTCCGGCAGCCAATTCTGAATCTGTCTATGTATGAAGAAGACTTTACACATATCTACATTGCTGCTCGGAACCGCCCTGGCTTTCACACCGATGATGGCGTTCAGCCAGCAACCGTATCCCGGCGAAGACCACACGGCCAAGCAAGATGCCAAGCGCGCCGGCCACGAGACCAAGGAAGCCGCCAAGGACACTGGCCGCGCCGTCAAGCATGGAACGAAGAAGGCCTATCACTCGACGAAGCGCCACACGAAAAACGCTGCCCATCGGACGAAGAATGCGGTGAAGGGCGGAGCGGAAGGCGTGAAGGACGGCGCGAAGAACCCATACTAGATCGGGAACGCTGACTTACTTCCCAAAGAAATGGTCGTCGAGTTACCTCAAGGGGTTTTTCGCTCGTAATTCGGCGACGATCTCAGTAGCAGCCTGCCGGGCGCGATCGCTCTGGTCTGGTGGGAAGCTGATGGCGCCGACTCGCGCGTGGCCGCCGCCGCCGTAGCGTTCGCAGACCTGCGCGAGGTTTACCATCTTCGCGGGATCTGCCTTGGTCCATGGATTTGAGCCGACTGAGACTTTGGTGCGGAAGCTCGACTTCGACAACCCAATGGAATAAGTGGCCTCCGGATGCAGGTAGTAGGGGATGAACTTGTTGTATCCCTCAACAGGCCGGTCCGTGATGTCGAAGAAGATGGTGCCGTCAACCTCTTCGCTGCGACTGCGGATGAGTTCGATTCCTTCGCGGTGGCGCTCGAGAAGCCGAGGCAGCAGGCCAGCCACGAATGGCTGCGCGAGAACTTCAACCAGCGGCATCTCGGTCAGGAGCGGAATCAGTTTTGGAATGAATTCCGGATCCTGTGTCGACTCGATGATCAAGGTGAGCTTCATTGCGGGAGCCGCCATCTCTACGGCTGACTCGGGGCTCTCGTAAAGGGCACCATCAACGATGTTGGCCCAATGGATGAGCTCCGCTACAGGCTCAGTGTTGAAATCGAACTTTGTCGATCCGATATGCGCCAGGAAGCTGGTGCACGATGTGTAGGTGGGATCGAAGAACTTCCGCAGACTGCAGGCGGCGTCGCGCTGGCACGCAAGAAAGTGCTCGTGGTCCTGCGGAGTAAGAAACGCGGAAAGGTGGTGATCGAACCACCAGGTGATCTTCGGAGATGCTGAGTATTTGAAGTCGACGATGGCGTTTTCGTCACCTGTAAATTCGCTCTCGTCAAAGAGCGCGCCAGCACGGTGCACCAGGCCGTGATACTGGTAGGCAGCACCCTTCGCAATGCATTCGCGATGAAATCGCGTAAACAGTGATGCGGAACAGGCGCCATCGAAGCACTTATCGTGATAGAAAACTTTGACCTGCAACCGCACCAGCTCCTCTCGTGCCTTTCCGGTAAAGCCGGAAGAGTAAGAATCATACGGGAGGCCCGTTGTGTCAAGGAGAGGCTTCCCAAAAATCCGCTGCAGTGTCGGTGGTTCGCACCGTTCGGCTGCCGGGCCGCCACCTGGTTGAGTAGAATGCATCCGACGGGATAGGCCGCCGCAAGGAGAAGAAATGGAGCCAGGGAATCAAACGCAGGAGCCAGAAGACCATTCAACAGCCGAAGCGCCCCTCGGACCTGCGCCCCTTCCCCTCGGAGGACCCGAGGCTCCGTATAACGACCTCAAATGGATTTTTATCGGCCCGCAGGGTCTGCGCTCCGGATGGTCCCTCCTGATCTTCTTCGCGCTTCTGGTTGGGTTCATGGCGGGACTCGGATTCGTGTTTGCGACCCTGCACCTCATCTCAAAAGGGGGATTCACGCCGAAGAATGCGATTTTCAGTGAGCTCTTTCAGCTGATTGCGCTCGTGGCTGCGGCCGCGATCGTAGGGCTCATTGAGCGGCGCAGCATTCTCGACTACAACCTGCGAGGGCCACGGCGGGCGGTTCACTTTTTCAGCGGCTTAGTGATTGGATTCCTCGCCCTCTCGGGGTTGGTCGGGGGGCTCGCTGCCGGCCATTGGCTGCGTTTCGGTCCAGCAACACTCGGCGGTTCGGCAATCGCCAAATACGCGCTGATCTGGGGCGCTGTCTTTCTGATGGTGGGCTGCTTCGAAGAGGGAATGATGCGCTGCTACCTGCAGTACACATTCACCCGGGGGTTGAATTTCTGGTTGGCGCTGGGAGTGATCGGGACTATCTGCGCACTGCTGGCATGGCGAACGAGGGGCAACGAGGTCTGGGGTGTATACATCGTCGCGCTGCTTGGTTTGGTTCCCTGCTTGCTGCTCCACCTCAAGAAAGCTCCCAGCTCGGGATTCTGGCAGGCGTCATGGCTCACCTCGACTCTGTTCGGTGCCGCTCACACGAGCAATAACGGCGAACTCTGGATTGGCATCTTCGCGGCTGGCTCGATCGGCTTCGTCTGGTGCGTCAGCATCTGGCTTACTGGATCGGCATGGTGGGCGATCGGATGCCACGCGGCGTGGGACTGGGCAGAGACCTACTTTTATGGAACGGCGGACAGTGGATTCGTCGCGCCCGGGCACCTCTTCTCGACTTCGCCGAAGGGCAATCCGCTGTGGAGCGGCGGCAGCGTGGGTCCTGAGGGTAGCCTGCTCATCATTCCCGTTGTGCTGCTCATTCTTGCGTGGCTGGTGATCTTTTACCGGAGGCCGAAGCCAGTGGAGATCCCAGTTGCGCGTTCGAACGAACAGCTGGCGAGCTGACAGCGGATGCGCCCCTTGGCTGAGACAGTCTTCGACTCCCGGGTAGCAGATCATGCCACATCTGGACCGAGGGTTATCCTGTTGTAGATCATGCCTCCCTCTCAGTCCGCTGATCAGAAACAATTTCTGGAGCCTCCAGATCGCGAGCCGGATTCCGGACGCCTGGGAGCGCGTGGTCACCGCTGGCCGCGGGTTCTGATTGTTGGCGGTCTGTGGGTATTGATCACGCTCACCCTCCTCGGGGGGGTGTTCGTGCTCTGGCTTCGAAGTGCGGCCAAAGCTGCACTGCCTCAGCTTGATGGTGACCTCCATCTTTACGCTCAAGGTGTTCAGGGCCTCTCCGCGCCCGTAACTGTTCGACGCGATCAGCATGGGGTTCCCCACATCGACGCCGCGTCGCAAGAAGACTTGTTCGTCGCCCAGGGATACGTGACTGCGCAGGACCGGTTGTGGCAGATGGATGCCTATCGGCGGAGCGCCAATGGCGAACTCGCCGAGGTGATGGGACCTTCCCTGCTCCGGCACGACAAGATGGAGCGCCTGCTGCAATTTCGCAATGTCGCGCATCGCATTTATACGAATCTCGCGTCGGAAGACCGCGAGCGGCTGGAAGCGTATGCGCGCGGAGTGAATCTCTACATCGCGCAGCATCAAGACTCACTACCCCCCGAGTTCCGCCTGCTGCACTACAAGCCGAAACCATGGTCCGGCGCAGACTCTGTCTCGATCGGCATGATGATGGTTGACATGCTGGATACCCGCTGGTATGCGAAGCTCGCGCGCGGACGCATTTCCTCCAAATTGAACAATCCCAAACTGGAAGCTGATCTCTACCCGATCGGTTCCTGGCGCGATCATCCGCCCACCGGCGAGCGCCTTGATGTCAGTCAGCCACATTCTCAGCCTTCGAGCACAGATGATGATGATGAGCGAACAGTAGCCCGGAGATTGTCGCCGGCTGATCTGCGCATCATCAACGAGCTGGTCAGATATAGGATCGGGAACCAATCATGCCGCGACTGCAGGCCCGGCTCGAACAACTGGGTTATTTCAGGCGCGCACACTGCGAGTGGAAAGCCGCTGCTCTCGAACGATATGCACCTCGGGCTGAATGAGCCGAACATCTGGTACATGGCCGACCTGCGCGCGCCGGGTTTCCATGCTGCCGGAGTCACGCTGCCGGGGATGCCCTTTGTCATCGCAGGACACAACGAACACGTGGCGTGGGGATTCACCGCGCTCTATGGCGACGTGCAGGATCTGTATGTCGAGAGGCTTCAGGGCGGATACTTCCAGGGCAGCGATGCGCAGTGGCACCCGCTGACAATCGATCACGAATTGATTCGCGTGCGCGGGCGCAAGGATGTGAAATACGATGTGCGCCTCACCGAGCGCGGTCCGCTGCTCGATCCGATCTTTACCAGGGATTCACGGCCAATCGCGCTGAAGTGGACGCTCTATAACTCGACGCTAAACTCTATTCCGATTTACGCGATCAACACTGCGTCGAATTGGAGCGAATTTTCGGCGGCTCTTGAGCAGTGGTGCTGGCCCACGCAGAATGTTGTTTATTCCGACGACCAGGGGCATATCGGGTATCACGCAGTGGGGCGCATGCCCATTCGACCCGGTGGCATCTCCAGCATCCCTATCCTCAACAGCGGGCACGAGTGGCAGGGGTTTATACCTTTCGACGATCTCCCCAACGCATTCGATCCGCCCTCCGGAATTCTGGCTACAGCAAATTCCCGCGTGACGTCGGCGAAATCGAAATACCCGCTCACGAACGAGTGGGCTGACCCTTACCGCGCCGAGCGCATCTACAAACTTCTGCAAGGCCGAGATCAGCTGACGCCTGCAGACATGCTCGCCGTGCAGACTGATATCTACAGCGAGATGGACCAGGAAATGGCGCACCGGCTCGCATCTGCAATCGACCACTCGGCGAAAGCTAACGACCGGCTCCGCAGGGCGGCGGACCTGATGCGCAGCTGGGACGGCCGTCTGACTACCGATTCTGCTGCGGCTTCGATTGAAGTAAACACGCGCTACGCGCTGCGGCCGATGCTGCTCGAGCCCAAGCTGGGGAAAGAACTCGCGGCGAGCTATCAGTGGTCAGAATCGAACTTCGCTGAAGAAGAGATCATCATGCACGCCAGCGCCGACTGGCTTCCGCCGAGCTACAAGGACTGGGACGCATTTCTCACCGAGGCTGTACGCCGCACCCTCAAGGAAGAGGATGCGCCGGCGGACCTGAGCAAGTGGAGCTATGGCAGCTGGCATTATGTGGATATTGAGCATCCGCTCTCGGGATTTCTGCCTTTCATCGGACGCGTGGCAGGAACCGGCAAGCAGCCGCTCAGCGGAGATACGTTAACGGTGAAGCAGGTGAGCCAGGCTTTCGGTCCTTCGCAGCGGTTCACGATGAATTGGAGCAATATCGACGGCTCCAGCGAAAACATCGCCCTTGGCGAAAGCGGCAATGTGTACAGTCCCTACTATCGAGATCAATGGAGCGACTACTATAACGGCCGCACCTTCGCGATGCCGTTTACTCCCGCTGCGGTGAGTGCGAACACACAGCATACTCTCCGACTGCTTCCATGAAAGGACAGGGATCAGGGGTCAAGGACCAGGGGGCGGGGAGTCCTCTTCGGCAGTTTATCGGGCCCCTGATTATTTGCTTAGCTGCCTTGATCGCCACTTCGCCTGATCTGATCTGGGGCAATTCCTGCGGCCATGACTTCGATTTTCACCTCGCGTCCTGGATCGATGCGCAGGCGGCGTGGCGGCAGGGCATCCTTTATCCGCACTGGGCGCCGAGCCCGAACTGGGGAGCCGGCGAGCCGCGCTTTGTCTTTTATCCGCCGCTGACGTGGATGCTGGGCGCTGCGTTTGGAACCATCTTTCCGTGGAAGGGCGTGCAGCTTGCTATCCTCTGTTCGTTTCTTGCGCTGACTGGACTTGCCACACGCGCTCTTGCGCGGCAACTTGGCTTGAGTGATGGTCCCGCTGCGCTTGCTGGGTGTGCGGCGCTGTTTTCTGGCTACTCGATGTTCACGGCTTACGAGCGTTCGGCGTTTGGGGAACTTACAGGCGGGTTCTGGATTCCGCTGCTGTTGTTGCTTCTGCTTCGCGATCGCAACCCGGAGACCGCGGCGTTTCGCCGGGCGTTGGATGGTTCGGCAGTGCTGCTTGCGCTTGTGATCGCCGGGGCGTGGCTGTCGAACGCACCGCTTGGAGTGATGGCGAGCTACCTAGTGGCTGCGGTTGCCTTGGTGGTTGCATTTCTGCGCCGGTCATGGGCTCCGATTATTCGTGCCACCGTTGGAGTTGTCATCGGGCTGGGAATGTCGGCGCTATATCTTGTTCCGGCAGCGGCGGAGCAGCGATGGGTGCAGATCCGGCAGGCAGTCGACGATCCGGGGCTCGCCATTGAGAACAGCTTTTTGTTCGCGCATCACGCCGATCCGAACCTCGAACTGCACGATTTAGAGTTGCTGCGGGTTTCGATTGTCGCCGTGGTCATGCTGGCGATTGCGTTTGCGGCACTCTTCATTGCATGGCGCCGAGGCAAGCTGCCACGGGATCGTGCGCTTTGGATTCCGCTCGCACTGGTTCCTGTTGTGATACTTTTCCTGCAGTTCCCGATCTCGCTGCCGATTTGGAATTTTCTGCCGAAGCTTCGGTTTTTGCAATTTCCCTGGCGCTGGCTTGTCGTGCTTGAGGCTCCGCTGGGGATCTTCTTCGCGGCTGCTGTGTGGCCCACGCGGCGTTTGGTCCGCAGGATACTGGTTGCGTCGTGCACTGTTCTGTTTCTGGGGATCACGGCAGCCTCGCTGATCATGTTCCATCAGTTTTGCGATGCCGAAGACCGCGTGCAAGGCATGTTGAATGCATATCGCAGCGGGCAAGGCTTTGAAGGAGTGGACGAATATACGCCGCCCCACACGGACAACACACTTGCGGTGATTGGCGTGCCGGACGCGTGCCTCTCGGCAAACGCGAACACCGTGCTTGCCACCGCATCCTCGGACGGGACGCTTCCGGAGTGGGATCCAGCGAACGGGCACTGTGATGCAACCTACGCATGGGTTCGCCATAAGGGCAAGATTCCCGTCGAACATCGCCTCATCACAGCAGAGGTTCCGCACGCCGGCTTCCTGATCCTGCATCTGCGCGAATATGCGGCATGGCAGGTTCGCGTGAATGGGCGGCTGCTGGCGTTCGGCGCAGATCCAGTGCTCACGCCGTTGCCGTCTCGTCAAGATGGCATGATGGCCGTTCCTGTTCCCCAGGGTCATGTTGATGTGGCAATTGACTGGACAAATACACGCGATGTCTTGATTGGGCGCTGGCTGAGCGCGATCTCTCTGATTCTTCTTGGCGGCCTGTGGTTCGGAGAGCGCTGGAGTTCGTTGCACAGCGATCGGGTTGGCACGTCACAGCGTTAGGAATGTGCAACTCAGTTATGATGTGAGGAGCATGCCGACGGATGTTAAATCCCTGATTCAGGAGGGCGCCGATCTTACCGATCGAGCGCTCGAGGCCCTCATTCCCTCTGTCGAGACAATGCCGGCCTCGATTCATGGAGCCATGCGCCACAGCGTATTCGCAGGCGGAAAGCGACTTCGGCCAGTGCTGGCCATGCAAGCCGCCGCAACGATCTCCGGCGCGGTTCCTGCAGGTATAGTACGGCTCGGCGCAGCTATCGAGATGCTTCACACGTACTCGCTGATCCATGACGATCTGCCTGCGCTGGACAACGACGATCTTCGGCGCGGGAAGCCCACTTGCCATGTGGCATTTGGTGAAGCGATTGCGATTCTTGCCGGTGACGCGCTGCAGACTCGCGCATTTGAGATTCTCGCTGGACTCGACACACCGCCGCTCGCAACTGTGCAGATTATTGGCCTGATAGCCAACGCCATCGGTACGGTGGATGGCATGATCGGCGGACAAGTACTCGATATCGAAAGCGAACACCGGAAGCCTACGCCCGAACTTGTAGAGGCTATTCACCGCGCCAAGACTGGAGCGCTTATACGGGTGAGCGTAGTAACGGGCGGAGTGTATGCCGGAGCGACGGCGGAAGATGTGGTCCGGTTGGATACCTTCGGACGCAAGGCTGGGCTCGCTTTCCAAATCGTGGACGATGTTCTCGATATGACGGTTGATTCCGCGCACCTGGGCAAGACGGCTGGTAAGGATCTCGCCACCGAGAAGGCTACGTGGCCGGCCGTCTATGGGATCGAACAGAGCCAGCGCGATGCCGCGGCGCTCATCGAAGAAGCTTTCGCCGCCCTGGCGCCGTATGGCTCACGCGCCGACGGTCTGAAGGCTGTAGCGCGCTACCTGGTGGATCGAAAGAATTAGTGCAACATCTAACGGAAAGAGGAGCTGCAGGCCATAAGCCGTGGCACCCATCGAGGGCTGGACGAAAGTCGA
Organism: Occallatibacter sp.; assembly: GCA_035606555.1. Taxonomy (GTDB): domain Bacteria; phylum Acidobacteriota; class Terriglobia; order Terriglobales; family Acidobacteriaceae; genus Telmatobacter. The sequence goes on along the minus strand of DATNFD010000021.1, from coordinate 10,833 downwards.
GTCCGGGAGTGGTAAATGTTTCGCAAGCTATTGAAGTCAAAGATTCATCGGGCCACTGTGACGAAATCGGACCTGAACTACGAAGGCAGCATTGCAGTGGATGCGAAGCTGCTGGAGGCGGCCGATATTCAGCCTTTCGAGGCAGTTCACGTGTGGAACCTAACCAACGGCAGCAGGCTGCAGACCTATGCCCTTCCCGTGGAGCGCGGCGGAGGCGAGATTTGCCTGAATGGCGCGGCTGCGCGTCTTGCACAGGCGGGCGACCTGGTGATCATTGCCAGCTTTGCGTGGCTTGATGAAAAGGAAACCTCGACCGCGAGACCTAAACTGGTGTTTGTAGACGGCAAGAACCAGATCGCGGAGATAAAGTCTTAAGCGGCGGCCCGGCAAAATGGTAAGTGAAGATCAGATTCTGAATGCTCTGAGAGACTGCTTTGATCCCGAGGTAAAACTGAATCTCGTCGATCTAGGTCTGATCTACGGCATCGAGACAGTCCCCGATCCGGATTCGAGTGCCGCGTGGCCTCGGCAGCGGGTAAAGGTCACGATGACCCTCACCACAGAATACTGCCCTGCATCGGGACTCATTATCGAGCAAGTACACAATCGTCTTGCTACGGTGCCCGACATCAGCAGAGTTGATGTAAATCTCGTGTGGGAACCGAAGTGGACAGCCCATCGCATCAGCGAAGCTGGCCGCCGACAGTTAGGGATTTAAGCTGAGATTCCGAGACTCAATTTGGTGCCCATCCAAGTCGCTGTGTGTTCGACTTAGATGGTATAGAGCATGCCTCGCCAGAACTACGCAGGTGTTGTCGTGTCCTGCTCGCGGGAGAGCACGCGGCGGAGAGACTCACCTTTCTGGGTGACGTCCTCTACAACGTCGCGCACCTGCTCGAACATGGATTGAGCACGATCGACGTATCCTGGGAGAGCTTCCCACCAGCGCTTCAACGTCTCCTCGTGATCCATAAGCGCGAGCGCCGTTCCTGACGCGGCCATCACGAGCCCGGCACGCTTTTGCCCCGTCAGAAGGAGCAATCCACCCGCAACCAGTGATCCACAAGCAGCAACTTTGACCCAATCGTACGATTCATTTCGCGGCATCTCAGTGATCCTCGAGGTTCGGCTCTCCGGGTTTGGAAACGAAGCAATGTTCATTCAATCTCCTTGGTCTACTCAGATGCAAGCCCGACGCATTGGGAAGCCAGATCAACATGCCTGAAGGCACGCAGCCCAGGTCCAAGGAGGGTCAATCCAGATCGAAGTCGCGCAGCGGCTTGCCTGCAGGAGCATCCTTCGCCTTCTTCAGCGCTTCGGCAAATTTCTTGTCGAAGAGATCCTCTTTGTTCTTCTCCGCATCTACTGACTGCCGGAAGATGGACTCCTTGCGCTCATCGTGTTCGCGCATGGCTTTGGCGGCAGTCTCAAGATCTTCGAACATCTTTTTGCGAGGAGCAGAGGTGTGGCTGATCACCAGTCCGGTGTTCGCGTCCACCAAAATCATTGCTCCGCAGTCAGGACAAGCAACCTGGAACGTGTCTGGCTTCGAATTACCCATAACGAGGGTATTTTAGGCTCTCCCCCGCGCGCCGCCAAGAGCGTCAGCCGGATTCCCCCGTTGCGAATCCTCAAAAACGTTGAACAATCCACCGCGTTCGGGCGTACCTTCTTTGAGAATGTCCATTCCTCTTCCATAAACCAATCCCTGCTCAACGCGGCTCCGCCGCAGTAAAAGGAGGCCCATGAAACTCGCTTCGCTCCTCAAGCTTTCGGTCGCGCCCCTGCTGGCAGTCGTCCTCACGCCTGCTTCCATCGCCCAAGCCAACCTGGCCGGGAACTGGGAGGGCACTCTGGATGCGGGCGGCACCACCTTCCACATTGCCTGGCACGCTGTTGCCGGCCCTGATGGGACGCTGACCTCGACCTTTGACAATGTTGATCAGAACATTTTTGGAATTAAGGTGAAGACGACCAGCCTGAAGGGCAAGGACCTCATAATGTCAGTGGATGACACGGTCAGCATCAATGGTGAGGACGTGGCGATCCGCGGCGATCTGGTTGGGAAACTCAGCGACGATGGAAACGAAGTCACCGGGACGTGGACGCAGACTGAGCCGGAACAGCCTGCTGCGCCGATCACGCTGAAGCGCACAGCTTCAGCACAACCTTCGAGCGCGCCGGCAGCTTCACCGGATCACTGAGTTACCGCGTACGTGCAGGATGACTCGCCGATACGAGGTGAGTTTCGGTGATCCCTCGTCTGTGACAGCCAGGATCACGTGCGCGATGCCGTCCCCTTTGCAGGGAATCATCGGCAGCCAAAACTGCCTGCATGCCGCATCTGCGCGCACGGTTACAAGTGCGGTATCCGCACCGCTCAGAGTCACTGCTGCGAGATTTCCGTCGGCAAGCCCCGCTTCCGCGTAGTGGAACCAGTGGTAGTGGATAGGCTGACCATCGGGGTCGCTGCTCTGCCCTGCATCGAGAGTGATCGTTTGGCCTGCGCGGAGATCCATTTCCAGCGGAGCCGTTCCGGCCTGGCCGTTCACGACGGCTATAGGGTTATGATTTGCGTGCTTGAAGTCCGCGACTGCCCAGGACATGCGCGCCGCAAAATCGTTTTGGAACGCATCGCGCCAGCGCCAGATTGTCGCTTGGTCAGAGGTGTGCGGTTTGCCGTCGGAGCCAATGACTGTGTCGCGCGAATCCACTCGCTTGAATTCGTCGCCACCCTGCGTCCAGATGGGATGCGTTTCGCCGTATGGCTGCCGGTAGTTGTAGCGGCCACCCCATCCGCCCCAGTCGGGCCGGCGATACGCGTTGAGCCCGTTGTCGATAAGGCCCAGAAACGACGGCGTGTCTCCTTCCATGATGAACATGAACTTGGGATACTTCTTTCCCAGCGGGCCTTTGCTGCGGATGTTGCGATCGAGCCACTCGTTGGTTACGGTCGTTGCGTCGGCACCTTCGCCGTTTCGGTAGTATTCGTCTCCGCTAATGCCGGTCCATGTTGCGGAAGCATACTCGCCACTGGTCGGCGTTGAGGGAGAAACGATGTAGAACAGATCGGGAAACTGCTTGCGAATCGACGGACCTGCATCGTCCTGATCGCTGATGGAGTACACCCGGAGCTTAGCGATCAGCTTCGCCATTTCATCCGTCGAATGCGCAGCCTTGAGATCGGCAAGCGCCTGGGCCAGCGTGTTTGCCCCTCCCCAGATGCAGAGCCACAGCGGCCGCGAATCGGCGCGTTCCGCGGCGCGTGCGATCGCCTTCGAACCGTCTGACGATTTGCCCGGGCCCGACCCGGCGAGTCCGTATGCACTCTGGCCCGCGAATACCCTGGCGCGAAGATCGGCGACCTCGGGCCATCCTTTCGCATGCAGCAGCAGGTTGGGACGCACTTCTCCGTAGGCATCAATCAGCTCGCGCATGGTCTCAGGATGCGTCTTTTCCTTCTGCCATGTTGACGTACTCGCGATCATCGCCTCGATGTCGAACTCATTCGAATACATGAGGAGCCGCACAAACGACATTTGATCATCGGGCTCGTTGCCGATATCGCTGATGACGACGACGCGCGGCTTGCCAGTGAAATCATCCACATGGGTGGGCGGGATTGGGAGTGCCCAAATTAGGTACGGAAACAAAAGACCCGCGACACCCGATATCCTTCTCACCGTCTTCCCCCTGAGAGTTCCGCTTTCCCTGGAGCGCGCGAGGCGAGTAGCTTTTCAACTTCCGGGCCGGTGGGCATCGCCGGCTGGGCTCCCGCGCGCGTGACGGAGACAGCACCGGCTGCCGCGGCATACCGCGTAGCGTCGCGCAGACTCATGCCGCGCAATAGTGCAACCGCGAGCCCGGCATTGAAGGCGTCTCCCGCCGCGGTCGAATCGACGACGCCAACTTTGAAGCTGGAGACCGCGCAGCGCAGCCCGTCCGCGGCATCGATATACGCTCCGCGGGCACCGAGCTTGATAATTACGTTTGCCGGCCCCTTAGATCGCAGTTGCTGGGCTGCTTCGGAGATCATCGCAGGCGTCAGAGCCGAAGTCGAAATGCCGCACAACATACAGGTCTCGCTTTCATTCGGAGTGAGGAAGGATACCTGCTTGAAGATCTTTCGCGACAGCTGACGCGCCGGAGCTGGATCGAGCATCAACGGCACCTTGAGTCGCTGCGAGACTTCGCAAAGGTACTCGACGGTTTCCATCGGGATTTCAAGCTGCGTGAGGATCATTCCCGCGCTGCGGAGCATCGGCAGCGCCCTATCGATATCGCGCGGCAGCAGCTTTCCGTTTGCGCCCGGGATCACCATGATGCTGTTCTGCCCTTTGGCGTCAACGGAGATAAGCGCCACGCCGGAGGCGGTGTCTTTCGTAGTGCCGACTTCGCGCACGTTTACCTTTGCAGCCCGCAAGCCATTGCGCAACTGCGATCCGAATTCGTCATCGCCGACTTTGGCGATCATGCTCACGGGATACCCGAGCCTGCCCACTGCGACAGCTTGATTGGCGCCCTTCCCGCCAAAGAAGGTCTGGAAAATCTCACCGGATACGGTTTCGCCGGGAGCTGGAATCCGCTTGCCCGCGCACACGAGGTCGAGGTTGACACTACCCACAACAACGATTGGTTTATCCATGCTTTCACCCGCAGGCGTGGGCATCAGTTCAGTCAGCCGTTGCGCCTGCAGCATCGAGGTTATCAGCGGGGCGTCGATCGAGGCACGCGACGGAGCACTTCTGCCAGATAGCTCCTACCAACTAACTCCTGGGTAGAGACTGGGAATGCGATTGGCGCGATATAGATTTGAGTGGGTGACGGTCATCTGCCACACCGTCTTCGCAGCTGAATCCATGGTGACCTCGCGAACGATTCCGGTGAATTTGGGCTCGGCGCAGAGGTCGTATTCGAGGTTGCCGTTGGCAAGACGGGTGGTGGTTCCACCGAAGAATGAGTATTGCTCCGCCGGAATCATCTGGTGGAACTTGAGGGTTGCTGTCATGGCCTTCTCATCGATATCAAACACTGGAACCGTTGAGTAGAGACAGGCGGGCTGGCCGGGGTCTCCGCAACCGGCAGGTAGAACGCGGTCGTTGCCGTTGTCAAAGAGCGCGAGCGTGAACTTGCCCGTCGTCGCGTCCGTCTGAAAGGACGGGCCATGCTGCGCGAAGAACCAGTCTTGCGGATCGGACCCGTTCACCAGCTGAAAATCTCCTTCTGCGCCGAGATGCCAGAGTATGTTCCCCTGTCCTTCACCGTTGCGATAGTCCACTTTCACAACCCAGTTCTGGTGACGCATCGATACGAGCAGATCCCCATCATCAGGTGAATAGACAACGGAGTTGGTGTGCGTCCAATCGGGAAACATCATGGGATGGCGATTTACGTCGAGGTGATCGAATTCGTTCCACACCCAGACGGGATTCCAGTTGGGATCGAGGTCGATGAGTGCGTCCCCGATGACCTGTGTCGTTCCCGGGTAGCCGGGCAAATCGGTGTAGGGCTTTACGAGATTTGCGATCACGATCCAGTGGCCGTTTGGCAGATAGGCGAAGTCGTGATGGTAATCGAGGAGCGCAAAGGTGTAGCCGGCGGTCTTCAAACGCTTGTTCAGCTCATCCAGCGTGAGCTCCCTTACGGTGTTTCCGGCCAGATCGATTTCGCGCAGAGTATTGATTTTGCTGCGTTGATCGGGCATGAATACGAACTGCGATGCGTACGAAATGATCATTCCGAAGTCGCCATTTGGCAGCAGCTTGATTGGCTGCACGATCGAGTTCTTTTCGCGGTCGGGATAGTTGTATCCCCAGATCAGATTGCCTTGCAGATCTGTGGCGTAGGCTTCGAGATAACCTGAAAGATCAGAGAGCGTGGCGTCGACGAGTTCGACCCCGCCCTGCGGCGCTCCGGAGGATCCCGTCTTGATCGTGGCTCCTTCGAGGATTTCGGTGGGTAGACTTCCTGTCGCGAAGGTGTGGTCATTGTCCATTCCGACTTTGCCGTCGTTGTACTTGACCACGGCACGCATATGGTAGGTGGTGTTCGTTTTCATTCCGGCGACATAGATCTGAACCGGGCTTCCGTCTTGCGAACTCGGCTTTTCCCAGGTGGTGAGCCCATAGGCAGTGGTTGGGCCGAATTCGACCCAGACTTTTCCGGGGGCAGAGGGCTGGACGGTGTAGAGGGCCACCTGGGGATTGTTTGTCTTGGTGACAGAGGAGGTTCCGAGAGAAGACCGGCCGTTACCGCTACACCCGGAGACAATGGCCACCAGTGCCAACAAAGTGGAAGGAATGGAGCCCTGTGCGGACCGCCTGGTCATCCCGTTCGAACTGACACACTTGTGCCCTTCCATCTCACGAGCTTTGATGATGCGTTGGGGAAAAAGGTCCGATGGATCGCGCCAACGTGGCTCTCATAGCCGAAATTGCATTGAGGCAAGGTAACATTTTCAAACTAAAGGACCTTCAGGCATCTTTGCAGCTAAGAACGCGCATCTTCTATGTTGGAGGTCTGACCGGCATGGGCCGCTATTCGTATATTAGAAAGCAGATCGAAAATTGTCGTGCAACTCTCACGCAGATCGAAGAGCAGGCTGGCGTTTCGCCTGAGGACGAAGGCCTCAAGGAACTGAAGCAGATATTTGCGAACCGGATAACATCGCTGGAGATGATCTTCAAGGAAGAAGATCGGGGCACTGCAGCGGAGCATCCTCCGTCCGGCCGTCGTTTTCGCGATGCTGCCTAGAACGTTTACATATTTAAGAACGAGAGCACCGCATCTCTGCGCATCAAGCCCGGTCGAGATGAGAAGACGCCCAGACGGCTACAGCACGGCCCCTGTCCAATCGGTCCTGAATCCCTCACTAGCGCGCTTGCACAAGCTCCGCGCGTGAGGAGGAACCGGCCCTCTCTAGAGATGTGTGTCCCCCTCGAGATGCGAAGCGCACGTGCAGCGGTTTAAGCTGGACGAGCCTGAAATTCGAGACGCGGATCTCCCGCTAAGATTCGGCGCGTTCTTCCCCTGCATTTCCGCCGGCATCATCTCCGCTCGATATCGGGTCAAAGCACGTCCATTTTGGTGACCTCGGAGGGAACATGTTTCGCTTCTTGATGCGGATTGCATCTCTTGCCGCAATTGCACTTGCCGTACCACTTCTCGCCCAGACCATGAAAGCGCCGGACATCACGAAGGACCCGACTCTTTACGTAGTTCCTTACGCGCACCTCGACACGCAATGGAGATGGGAATTCCCTCAGGTCATCAGCGAATACCTGCTTAAGACAATGCGTGTGAACTTCGACTACATCGATAAGTATCCCCACTACGTCTTCAACTGGACCGGATCAAACCGGTATCGGCTGATGAAGGAGTACTTTCCCGACGATTACGCCAAGGTAAAAGATTATGTGGCTAAGGGCAGGTGGTATCCGGCGGGATCTTCGGTCGAAGAGGGCGACGTGAATCTGCCAAGCGCTGAGTCAATCTTCCGGCAGGTCTTGTACGGCAATACATATTTCCGGAAAGAATTCGGCAAGGCGAGTGCGGAATATATGCTGCCGGACTGTTTCGGATTTCCTGCTTCGCTGCCGACGATTCTGGCGCACGCCGGAGTGAAGGGATTCTCAACACAGAAGCTAAGTGCGGCATGGCAGCCGGCGCCGAAGGTTGGAGGTCCGGATTCGCCGGAACAAACTCCCGAAGGCATTCCATTCAACGTGGGCATATGGAAAGGGCCTGACGGCGAGACAGTTCTGGCCGCGCTGAATCCCGGAAGCTACGGCAGCCGTATTCATAGCGACCTCAGCAAAGAACCGCCTCCCCCGCCTCAGCTTCCCGCGGACGCCTCGCCGATGCAGCGTCGCTTTGTCCATAACAATCAGGAGCAGGACTGGGTGAAGCGAATCAACATTGACGGAAAGGTTACGGGCGTTTTCGCGGATTATCACTACATCGGCACGGGCGATATTGGCGGCGCCGTGAATGAAGAATCGGTGAAGCTTCTCGAGGCGATGGTGACGAAGAGCAAGGCAGTGCTTCCTCCGGCCATACCGCCGATGCCAGGCGGCATAGGAGGCGCAAACGCAGCCGCGGCGGGCGCGAATGAAGCCGAAGGAACACCGGTCACGCTGGGCGACGGGCCTGTACATGTGATCTCAGCGACTGCCGACCAGATGTTTCTCGACATCAAGCCCGCTATGCAGACGAAGATGCCCAGCTATCAAGGAGACCTTGAACTCATCAATCACTCGGCTGGATCGCTCACATCGCAGGCCTATCACAAGCGGTGGAATCGCAAGAACGAGCTACTCGCTGACGCAGCAGAGAAAGCATCGGTCGCGGCAGCATGGATGGGTGGACGACCGTATCCGCAGGAGCGCTTGAACAATGCGTGGACGCTGGTGATGGGAGGACAGTTCCACGACACTGGCGCTGGTACAGCTACGCCTCGTGCGTATGAGTTCGCACAGAACGATGACTTGATTGCAGCGAATCAGTTTTCCGATGTGCTTCTCGATGCTACTCAGTCGGTTGCTGGTGGTATGAACACAGAGGTGCACGGAATTCCGCTCGTGGTTTACAACCCGCTGAACGTGCCACGTGAAGATGTCGTCGAAGCAAGCGTTGACTTTCCGGGCGGTCTGCCCAAAGCGGTAAAGGTGGTTGGTCCTGATGGCAAGGCGATTCCAGCGCAGGTGAAGGACGGAAAAGTTCTCTTCGTGGCCAAGGTTCCTTCTGTGGGCTATGCAGTCTATGACGTTCAACCCGCTTCGGGCGCGACAAAGCCCTCAGACCTGAAAGTGAGCGAGTCTTCTCTCGAAAATGCGCGCTATCGAATTCAGATCAACAAAGATGGTGACGTCTCGAGCATCCTCGATAAAAAGCTGAACAAGGAACTGCTGGCTGCGCCGATGCGGCTTGCCCTCTCCAACGATGCACCTCGGCAATGGCCTGCATGGAATATGGATTTCGATCAGGAACAGGCTGAGCCAACAGGATATGTTTCTGGACCCGCAAAAATCAGCGTCGTGGAGAACGGGCCGGTACGGGTCGCTGTGCAGGTATCTCGAGAGACGCGCGGATCGAAGTTCGTCCAGACCGTGCGGTTGTCGACGGGCGACGCAGGAAACCGCGTCGAGTTCACTGAATCGATCGACTGGAAGATGCTTTCGACAAATCTGAAGGCTGTGTTCCCGCTGACTGCGACTAACAAGGTGGCCACGTACAACTGGGAGGTGGGCACGATTCAGCGGCCGACCGCATACGATCGGCAGTTCGAAGTTGCTTCGCATCACTGGATCGATATGACCGACCAGAGCGGCTCATTCGGCACGACGATCCTTACCGATGTTAAGAACGGATCGGATAAGCGGGACGACCACACGATCCGGCTTACGCTCATTCGTACTCCCGGTGCGCCGGCGTCAAATCCCAACCAGCCCACTCGCAGACTGGGCTACACCGACCAATTCAATCAGGACTGGGGACATCATGAGATTCTGTTTGGCCTGGCTGGACATGCTGGAGACTGGCGCCACGATCAGACGGACTGGCAGGCATACCAGCTGAGCACGCCCCTTCTCGCTTTTCAGAGCGGAAAGCATACGGGAGCCCTGCGCCGCCAATTCCAACTTGTCTCCGTGGATAATCCGCGCATTCGCATACTCGCGCTGAAGAAGGCCGAAGAGAGCGATGAGACCATTCTTCGTCTCGTCGAACTTGACGGCAAGCCCGAATCGAACGTCCACATCAAATTTGCAGGTCCAATTGAGTCGGCACGCGAAGTGAACGGGCAGGAGTTGGAATCCCATCCGGCAACAGTCATCGGCGGAGTTCTTGAAACGTCATTTGCCGGATACCAGCCGCGTACTTTCGCACTGAAGCTGGGTGTACCGCCGGCAAAGCTCGAGCCCATCCGCTCGCAATCCGTCAAATTAAATTACGATCTGGCAGCGGCCAGCAACGATGACACGAAGTCGGCGGGCGGATTCGACGCAAACGGCGATGCCCTTCCCGCTGAAATGCTTCCAAGTCATTTGCAACTGGACGGGGTCGATTTCCAACTTGCGCCTGCATCGACTGGGTCGCCGGATGCGGTGGTCGCAAAGGGACAGAAGATCGATCTTCCTCAGGGCGGATTCAACAAAGTGTACGTCATTGCTGCATCTGATGACGGCGATCAGAAGGCCACCTTTCAGGTCGGCACGAAATCTGTAAATCTCACGGTTGAAGACTGGGGCGGCTTCATCGGGCAGTGGGACACGCGCGATTGGAAGCCCGCTCCAGACACGGTGCCGGTTCGGAGTTTTGCCTTTGGGAACAATGGCGCGCCGCCGAAGCAGGTTGCGCTGCGTAAAGACTGGGCCGTATCCGCCCATCACGCGACGTGGGATATTACGCAGAGCGGGTCACCAGACTGGTCGCCACGCTATCCGGATGATTACATCGGGTTGCGTCCGGGCTACGTCAAGCCGGCCACTCTGGCATGGTACTGCTCGCACCATCACACAGCGGCGGGCCTTAACGAACCTTATCAGTACAGCTATCTTTTTCTGTACTCGATGGAACTGCCGGCGAACGCAAAGACTGTGACGCTACCGGACAATGGGAATATCCGCATCCTGGCGCTATCCGTGGCAAAAAAGGATCCGGCGGTGAGGCCTGCAGAACCGCTCTTCGATACTTTGGGCAGAACGGAGCCCGGGGCTCTCGAACAGGTGAATGGTACTCAGCAGAGTTCCGCAAAATAGGAGTAGGCCCGGCCCTGGTCAACCTTGATTGCCGATTAGAGAGACGCGAAAAGAGTGGCGTTGTGTTTTGCCTCCG
>DATNFD010000020.1:0-5149 GCA_035606555.1 Occallatibacter sp. | reverse complement strand
CCGTGCTGGACCGCCTTTGGTTGCAAACGTCGAATCCGGATCCGTGGTCGAAACTTTGTCTTGCTGCGGAACCGGAGGTTCGACGGGGTTCTCTTGTTCCAGTTCGGCCAGATACTCGCGCACCGTGCGGTTCACTTTGGCTACCTCTGCCAGTTGCTCGCGGGGAATGCGGCTGTGATGATCGGCGTTGGCTTGGACGAAACTGCCGTCCACCGACATGTGCTCGCCCTTTACCAATCCGGCTTGCTCGCAGCGGTTGACGATCTCCTCAAACAGCTGCTGAAACAGATTCGATTCCTGGAATCGTCCATGCCGGTTCTTGGAAAACGTCGAGTGGTGTGGAATCTCCTGATCGAAGCCCAGTCTCGTGAACCAACGCCATGCCAAATGCATGCGTAACTCTTCCACCAGCTTCCGCTCGCTGGTCACGCCGTACAGATACCCAACCAGCAGCATGCGCAGCAATAGTTCCGGGTCGATCGACGGTCTGCCCGTGTCGCTATAGCGGTCCTTCAGCTTGGCTCGAACAAAATCGAAGTCCACGTGGCGATCGATCAAGCGCAGCAGATGATCTTCAGGAACCTGATCCTCGAGGCGGAAGTAGTGAAACAGCGATTCTGAAGGGGAGTGGTTGCCCATCATAAGCAGCAGGCCTCCGAGAGGGATCGCGATCACTTCCCACAAGCCGACTTCGAGCCAAGGTTATCGTGGTCCGCGCTAGAATCCGGGAGATTGCCGGAATATCAGCCTATTCAGCCCTCAACGCTTGCATCGGATCGACCCGGGATGCGCGCCACGCGGGAACGATACATGCGAACGCGGCCACCGCGAGCAGTGTTGCGGCAACTGCGATATAAACCGCCGGATCGAGCGGTTTGATCTCGTAGAGCAAGTCGCGCATCAGTCGTCCGGCTTCTAGGCTGGCTGCAAGTCCCACGACAAGGCCAATCGCGGCGGGCCGTATTCCATCCAGCAACATCTTCCGCATGACCTGTTCGCGCTTGGCACCCAGGGCGACGCGGATGCCGATCTCGGTCGTCCGCTGGGCTGCGATGTACGACATCACACCGAACAGGCCCACTGCGGCAAGAGCCAGCGACAGCGTGGCAAAAGCGGCGAGCAGCGCCGCGTTGAAGCTCTGGTCCAGGGTCGTTTGGCCGAGCAACTGGTTCATGGTGAGCACGTCGGAGACGGGCAGATCGGGGTCCATCTCCGAGACGATGCGCTGTACCGGAAGAGCGAACTGCTCCAGGCCGCGGCTGGAACGAATTAAAAGCGTGCCGACGGTCTCCACACCGGCACCCAGCGGGTAATATTGCACCGGCTTCGGGGTTTCGCCGATTGTGTAGCGGGTATCGCCCACAATCCCCACAATTACGGCATTCTTCCCGCGCACGCGGAGGTGCTTGTCCAGTGGATCTTCGCCGGGAAAGTATTGGCTGGCGAAGGATTGGCTGATAACGACTTCGTTAGCAGAGTCCAAACGTTTGCCACTGTCAAATGTACGTCCGCGCAAAATCGGAATGCCCATCGCGTGGAAGTACTTCGGATCTGCCCAGCGGCTTAAGGCAAACTGACCACTGCCTTGCGGCAAGGGCGGATGCTCCACGATGCTGAAGGTCCAATCCATCTGATAGCCCTGTCCAGGGACAACCGTGGCAAAGCCTGCCGCGTCCACTCCGGGCAGAGCGCGTACACGATCGAGCAGCGTGTCGTAGAAGTTGGCTCGCTGAGCGGGTGTGGGATATCGGGCATCAGGAATGCCCAGGTGCATGGTGATTACGCCCTGGGTGAGGCAACCCATGTCGGCGGAGCGCAGCCGTTCATAGCTCTTGAGCAGCAGTCCGGCGCCAATGAGCAAGATTACGGTCAGTCCGACTTCGAGCGTAAGCAGCACCTTGCGCAGCGTGGGCCGCGCGCCGCCCCCGCTCACCGAACGGGATGTCTCATGGAGCGCGCCGAGAATGCGCCTGTCGCTGGTGCTGAACGCAGCGATGAGTCCGGAAAACAGCGCGCACAGCACGATAACGGCGACTGTAAACGCCGCCACCACGCCATCAAAGTGGATGGATTCGACGCGGCTCATGTCGTGGCGAGTTTGCATCAGCCAATGAAGAGCGGCGAAGGCGAGCAAAACTCCCAGCGCGCCGCCGGAGGCCGAAAGCAGCAGGCACTCCATCAGCCGCTCACCGATCAGACGCAGCCAGCCCCCGCCCAGTGCGGTGCGGATAGCCAGCTCTTTGCGCCGTGCCGCCGCGCGCGCCACCAGCAGATTGGCCACATTGAGGCAAGCGATCAGCAGCAGGCAGCAGGTCGCTTCCAGCAGCACATAGAGCGGCTTCTTGATTTCGCCTACTATGTGCTCCAGCAGCGGACGGCTCCCGGCGCTTTGATATATGAATGGGTCGTTGAGGTGCGCATTGTGGGTGCGCTGGGAAATGATGCTCAGATCGGCGACGCCTTGCGACACGCTGACTCCCGGCTTCAGGCGGCCTACAACGCGAAACATGTGATTGCTGAACGAGGTCATCTCGTCTTCCCGCTCGTCGTGGTAAACCGGCGTCCATAGTTGGGTGGACGGGTCGGGAAAATCGAACCACGCGGGCATAACTCCGATAACGGTGTACGGGTTGGCGTCCAGGTTGATCGTCTGGTTCAGGATGGCAGGATCACTGCCGAAGCGACGCTTCCACAAGCCCCAGCTCAGCAACACCGTGGCGTTGGCTCCGGGGCTGTCATCGGCCTGCGTAAAATCGCGGCCCAGCGCGGGTTGCACGCCGAGCGTGCGGAGCATATCCCAGGAAAACAATGCACTATTCAGCTTCTCCGGCAATTGCCCGCCGGAAGCCGAAAGCCCGACCCGGATACTCTTCGCGAGTGCGAGCCTGCTATAGCTGCGATTCTGGTTCTTCCACTCGGCGTACATGCCGCCGGCGACCGGGTTGGAACCTGCCGTATCGTCTTCATGAAGGCCGGCCTCGTAGAGCATCACGAGGTGATCGGGATCGTCGAACGGCAATGGCTTGAGCAAAACGCCACGCACTACTGTGAACAGCGCGACGTTGGCGCCAATGCCCAGCGCCATCACCAGGATGGCGATGATGCTAAAACCAGGGGTGCGACAAAGCGTGCGCAGACTAAAGCGCAGATCGCGCGCCGGGGATTCCAGCCAGTTCCAGGACCAGACGGCGAGGGTCTGTTCACGAATCAGAGTAGGATTGCCAAAAGCGCGCAAGGCCGCGTAGCGAGCCTCGACTTCCGAAACGCCGCCCTCCCGCTGCTCCTCTTCTTCCAATTCCAGGTCGGAACGCAGCTCCCGTTCCAGATCTGCATCTCTCTTTTTGTTTTGCCACCATCGCATATCAGCTCTCCTCGGCGGGCGGCCACAGCACTCGCGCTACAGCTTCTGCCATTTGCTTCCACTGCGATTCTTCGGCCACGAGCTGCTTCCTGCCTTTGGGGGTTAACCGGTAGTATTTGAATTCTCGGTTTCGTTCGGGAGCCGTCTCCCATTTGGCACTCACCCATCCTCTTTGCTCCAGACGATGCAGCGCGGGGTAGAGCGAGCCGTGCTGCATCTGCAGGAATTCATTCGTAGTCCTCTGAATGTGCTTCCCGATCTGGTGACCGTGAGCAGGTCCATAGAGAAGAGTCCTTAAGATGAGCATGTCCAGCGTTCCCTGGAGGATCCCGACCCGTTGCTGTGCTTGCTTCGTCATAGAAGACATTCTACCCTCAATCTGCCAATGATGGTAGACAGTCGACTATCGATTGTCAAACGGACGAAGCGGCATCATCTGGAACCGTCGTACCAGGAGCAAGCGCTTGTGCCGTGGTGTATTTCCGGGCCAGGAACGACGAAACAGTCGGGTTGCGCCACAACTGCGACTGGCATATACTCTATGTATATGCCACAGGGACGATGATGGTAAGAGGAAGCCATGCAACGAAAAGCCAAAGTTTTCATGAATAACCGGAGCCAAGCGGTGCGCTTACCCAAGGATTTTCAGTTCAAGACTCCGGAAGTCTACATCCGGAAAGTGGGAAGCGATGTGGTGCTCTCTTCGCGACCTCTGGATTGGTCGTCTTATCTGTCCGAAGCCCCTGCGGCCTCGGAAGACTTCATGGAAGGTGTGGAAGACCTTCCGGCGCAGGAGCGCGAATCCTGATGCCGCGCTACATGCTGGATACCGACACCAGTTCCTACATCATGAAGCGCTCGAACGATTCCGTCTTGCGACGACTCAAGAAAACTCTCGTGAGCGATGTCTGTATTTCGGTGATCACGAAGGCGGAGCTTTTATTCGGAGTGGAGATGTCGCCGCGAAGGGCGCAGGATGAAGCTGCACTCGACGCTTTTCTTGCCTATGTTGTGGTGCTAGATTTCCCCGATCAAGCAGCTCTCGATTACGCAAAAATTCGCGCCGGCTTACAAAAGAAGGGCACGATAATCGGCGCCAACGATCTGTTCATTGCAGCGCATGCTCGCAGCCTCGGCTTGACTCTGGTAACGAATAACACGCGTGAATTCCGACGAGTTCCCCATTTGACCACGGAGAACTGGACGTTGGGGAGCTGAGCCAGTTGTAATCAGCCAAACGTCCGCACCAACGCGCCTGTCCTTTAACTGTCCAATAACGGTTCCTCAGCGTTTCTTACAAGGTTTTAAGGAGCCACCCGCGTCTTGTAAGTTCTTGAAACACCGATCGTTCTTGGGCTCATAACCCAAAGGTCGGTGGTTCAAATCTACCCCCCGCAACCAACCTTTAAATAGCAATCCCCTCAACAGCTTAGAAGTAACCTTGAAAATTTTGTACTCCGGGCGCAATGTCCCGAACGGGCCGATAATCCAAGTATCGGCACAGAGTTTCTAACTGCTACGCAGCATCGTCGGTAAGCTAATCGACGAGCGATACAGGAACATGTGTTTTGTGCGGATTTGGGTTAACCCCACACAACGAACACCGCGCTGCGTGGGCCACCCGTCCCTTAGCATCAATCCTGATTTTGAAAATGGAATTAAGGATGAGTTGCATCGAAGGCGAATGATCCCGATAATTGCGCCTCATGAAAATTCAGCCAGAAAAACGACTCGCTCTGTTCATGCTGATAAGTGTCATTCAGGTTTGGGGACAGACCGGCTCCAGCG
>DATNFD010000019.1:0-5454 GCA_035606555.1 Occallatibacter sp. | reverse complement strand
TAGCATCGGCTCTCCCGCCCCTGTCACAGCTCAGACGACCGGGCTCTCCATTCAACTGCCACTCAGACCGGTTCGTCACAGTTCTTAACAGCTTTCGACCGGGGTATCGGCTATCCTGAAGTCGACTCTAGCCGTTTCAGGAAACCGACGTGAGTACGGAGCCACTTCTGCACAGTCGACGCGACCACAAGGGAGCGGCGACCCTCCAACTCAGCAAATACGTCATATAGCTTTCTGAAGCGGCCGTCGCTGGAGGCTCTGGATGTTCTCCCCTACCCTATCCACGCCTGCCTGTCCAACGCCCGCCGAGAACATCGCGGCTGCGCTCGAGCGCATCACTCCGCTTCAGGGCCTCCCGTTTGAAGATCGCCTCTGGCTTGCACAGCATGGTGAAGAGGTCATAGCCCAGCCCGGCGACATCCTCTTCGAAGAAGGACAGCCTGCCGACCGCATGATCCTCATCCTCAAAGGAGAGATCCATGTCCGCCGTCAGCGCGGCGGCCCCATGGAACTCTTCATCGGCCGCACCGGCCAGATGACCGGGCTGCTTCCGTTCTCCCGCATGAAGGCCTCCGGCGGCCAGGGATTCGCTGTCAGCTCAGTCTGGGCTCTCCTCGTCCACAAAGATCAGTTCCCCGCCATGCTCTCCGCCATCCCGTCGATGGCGCAGCGCGTCGTCTCCACGCTCCTCGATCGCGTTCGCGAAGTCACGCGCATTGAGCAGCAGGCTGAAAAGCTCGGCGCTCTCGGCAAGCTCGCCGGCAACCTCGCCCACGAACTCAATAACCCTGCTTCCGCCGCCCAGCGCGCCGCGGCCAGCCTTGTCATGGAGCTCCGCGCCAACCGCGAGAACCGCTTCCGCCTCGTAAACCTCTGCCTTACCGAAGACCAGATCCGCGGCGTCGAAGCCTGGGAGCAGAAAATCCTCGCCCGCTCCACTCGCCACGACACGCGTAACGCAGTCGAACAGATCCAACTCGAAGAGGATCTCCGCGCCTGGCTCACGAAACTCCCTTGCGACACCGCCTGGGAAGTCGCCGCCCAGCTCGCCGAGCAGCGTACCACCGTCGCAGACCTTGAAGAATTGCGCGGCCTTATGGGACCCAGTGAGGCGGGCATCTCGCTCCAGTTCTTCGCGCGCTATCTTAGGTCCTCGCGCTCCGTCGACACGCTCCTCAACTCCACCGCACGCATCTTCGATCTCATTTCTGCCGTCAAGGCCTACTCCTACATGGATCGCGCCCCGATCCTCGAAGTCGACGTACCCGCCGGTCTCGACGCCACCATCCAGATGCTCCAATCGCGGATACGAAACGTTGAGATCGAGCGCAACTACGACCCCGACCTTCCGCGAATCTCTGCCTACGGCAGCGAACTAAATCAGGTCTGGACCGCTCTCATCGAAAACGCCCTAGACGCCCTTGGCGAAACCAGCCACGGTGGCAAGCTCAAACTCACCTGCCGCCTTGAAGGCGAAATGATGCTCGTCGAAATCTGGGACACAGGTCCCGGCATTCCGCCCGAGCTACAGAACCGCATCTTCGAGCCCTTCTTCACCACCAAAGCTCCAGGTCAGGGCCTCGGCCTCGGACTCGATAACGCCATGCGCATCGTACGCAAACATCGTGGCCACCTCAGCGTTCGCTCCGACCCAGGCTCCACCTGCTTCCGCGTCCGCCTACCCCTCGACCAACTGCAAGCCTACTGATCCTCAGTTTCGAGACAACGGTGGGTGCCCCGCGGTCCCTCGCAGTTGGGGACCGGGGAGAAATGCACCACCTGAAAGCAGTCGATGTGCCCCATTCATCGCACAGCTTCAACGTGCGATGAGTGGGAACGGGAAATGCCGGGTACTCCATGTCTCCCAGTTTTGGAGACATGGGAGACTCCCTTCTCCGATCTGAAAATACACGAGAGGCTCCAGTGTCCGAACACGCCACCCCAACCACCCTCACCACCCTCCTCAACGTCCGCCGAGGCGCCGAAGCCATCGACTTCTACACCCGCGCCTTTGGAGCCACCATCCTCTCCCGTATCGACGCCCCCGATGGCAGCGTCGTGGCTCAACTCTCGGTTGGCAATAGCAACTTCTGGCTTGCGGACGAATCCGCTTCCCATCAGAACTTCAGCCCCGAAACTCTCGGCGGTTCCACTCTCCGCATGATCCTCATCACCGATGATCCCCACGCGGCATTCGATCGCGCCATCGCCGCCGGAGCCACCTCCGTCTGCCCCGTTCGCGACGAAGACTACGGCTGGCGCATCGGTCGTGTCGTCGATCCCTTCGGCCACCATTGGGAAATCGGCAGGCCGCTCTAGGATCCTGCATGGCCTCGGATCGCTTTAATCACTTTGAATCCCGGCTCAACTTCTGGGAGTCGGACAGCACCCTGCTGGATCGATCCAGCTTCCCCAGGCGGATGGAGATCCTGGATGCCATCGACGCTTTCCTCTCAGGATTCAACCTCGCGGATTCGGCCCCGATTTCGGATCTCGTGAACCGCGCTCACGCGTACTCAGCAAAAATCAATCGCCTGAACGACTATTTCTTCGCTTCGATGCGTCGCGAAATCAAGGCCGGTATCGCCCCTTCCGAATTACAGCGCCGAGTGCAGCAGTTCGCGTCCGCCCCGCCGTGCGGCATCGCTTACGACGATCTCGACGACATCATCGCCGGCGTTCTTCAGTTCGAACCGCCATCGGAAGAACCACGCCCGCTCGGCGCAGAGTCCGTCTTTTACCAGCCCACCCCGGCACGCCACATCTTTCATCTCTTCACCGCGGCGGCTGTCACCCAAGCCGATACACTCATCGACCTCGGCTCGGGCCTGGGACACCTTCCGCTGCTCGCCTCCATCTGCACCGGCGCATCGGCCATCGGCATTGAACTCGATCCCGCATGGGTCGTCAGCGCCACCAAATGCGCAACCGCTCTGAATCTCAGCAGTGTTTCTTTCCTCGCCCAGAACGCACTCAACGCCGACCTCTCTTCCGGCACCGTCTTCTACCTCTACACCCCATTCACCGGCACAACTCTCGCCTCCGTGCTCGAATCGCTCCGTGAACAATCCACTCTACGGCCCATCCGCATCTGCACTTTCGGTCCCTGCGCCATCTCAGTCACCCATCAGTCCTGGCTCAAACCACTCACCGAGCCCGCGACAGATCAGATCACCATCTTCCTTCCTCGCACCTGAACTGACTTCCCGGCGTCACCGCGACGAAATGCCGTCACATCACCTTCGTCACTCCATCTTTGCAACCGCATCATCCATTCCACCCGAACTCCGCTAACCTGATCCCCAGCAGTCAGCTGCGAAAGCAAATCATCGCAAGCGGAATTTGGCACGCATCTTGCAACCAACAGGTGCATTCCCCACCACCGGGGTCATCTCGCCGCTGGAGTCGCATCATGTCCCACCTCGCCATCTCGTGCTCGTGCTATCTGTTCTTCCTTCTCGCCAAAGCCCTCATGCCCACTCAGCCCGCAAGCTGGCGCCTGGCCGAACAGCGCAACCTCCACCGTTCTCAGCGCTAGATCAGACATTTCGAATCGCGAAGCTCTCCGACTCTGCTACAACTCTCCTGTAGCAGTCGCCGGAGGCAACGGTGTCCCATTTTTACAAGCTCGCGCTTCTCCTCGCCTGCACCTGTTGTGCTCTCTCAGCACAGGAGACCCACGACCACGGCGTCCCCGAGAAACTCGGTAGTGTCTCCTTCCACATCTCCTGCTCTCCCGCCGTGCAGGCGGACTTCAATCGCGGCATCGCGCTCCTCCACTCCTTCGCCTACGCTCCTGCAAATGCCGCATTCCAGAAGATCGCCGCACAGGATCCTAAATGCGCAATGGCTCACTGGGCCATCGCCATGACCCTATTCCACCCCCTCTGGGATCTCCTGCCGGCGAGTTCCCTGCCTGCGGCGTCCCGCGAGATCGCGGCGGCGCAGAAAATCGGCTCCTCCGATCCGCGCGAAAGAGCTTATATCCACGCCTACTCGCTCCTGATCGAAAGCCCCAAATCCACTCCCTTTTCGATCCGAAACCAGCATTACGAACAAGCCATGCGCGACGTCGCGGAACAGAAGAACAAGGCCGATGTCGAAGCCAAGGTCTTCTACGCCCTCGCCCTGCTCTCCAACGCGCCTCCAACAGACAAAACCCACACCCGCCAGAAACAGGCCCTCGCAATCCTTGAGCCTCTCGATCACGCCTACCCCGATCATCCCGGTATCACCCACTACATCATCCATGCATCCGACAGCACCGAACTCGCTCCGCGCGGTCTTGCCGCCGCCCGCAAATACGCAAAGCTCGCCCCTGCGGCGCCGCACGCTCTGCACATGCCGTCGCACATCTTCACCCGTCTTGGACTCTGGCAAGACTCCATCAACTCCAACCTCGCTGCGGCGCAGGCCGCTCGCAATCAGCACGACATCGGCGAACAACTCCACGCGATGGACTACCTCGTTTACGCCTACCTGCAACTCAGCCAGAATGAAAACGCGCTGCACGTCATCGATCGCCTCAAAAAGATGGAGAGCCTCGGCATGGCCGATTTCAAAGTCGGATACGCAGCTACCGCAATGCCTGTTCGTTACGCCATCGAGCGCCGGCACTGGGACGAAGCCGCGACGATCGCTCCCGCCCCGAACTCCCCGCCTCAGGTCTCCGCAATTGCCGTCTGGGCACACGCTCTCGGGCGCATCCGCGGCCAGCACACTTCAGACCCCAGCATCGAACTTTCTGCTCTCTCCGGATATGAAGATCAGCTCCACCGTGGAGGTAATGAGTATTGGGCCGCTCAGACCGGCATCCTTCGCCAGGAGGTCCTTGCCTGGTCAGCCCAGGCTAGCGGCAAACCTCAGGAAGCCGAATCCCAGATGCGTGCCGCCGCAGACCAGGAGGACGCCATGGAAAAACTCCCCGTCACTCCCGGCCCCATTGTCCCCGCCCGGGAGCAGCTCGGTGAACTCCTGCTCCAGCAGCAGCGCCACGCAGACGCCGCCGCAGCCTTCAAAGCATCTCTCGTAAATGCTCCAAACAGAAGGGGCTCCATCAGCGGCCTTCACGCCGCCGAAGACAAGCACGAATGACAGTAATTTGGATCGAGACAAGTGCAATGTCCAGCTAGGCTCTGAACCGCTGACTTGCTACGTAGCGCAGCGACGCTGACTTGCTGACTCTCAAAAATCAGACTTCAAAACGACACATCCGCCGGCTCCGTTACACGCATCACCGACTGATCCCCGGTTTTCTGCTTCCACGCCGCGCGAATCGCCTCCACCTTTGCCCGGTTCTCCGCCGTGTCCGGATAGTCGCTAGCCTTGATCGGAAACGCCTCGGCGAGAAGCCCGCGTCTTTAGCCTGTGCGGTTGCTCCGAGGCGTTTTCGATAAGGAGACGAGAAGGAAGCCGCTGAGGTTTGCGGGGGACGCGGTGATCAGCGACAGGGAC
>DATNFD010000018.1:0-6962 GCA_035606555.1 Occallatibacter sp. | reverse complement strand
CAGCTGAAATACGGGAGGCAGGCAGGCGCGTCAGCGTGGGTTGCATGCAAAGAAGCCAGCCTACCTTGTCTTTGAAGAGCTTCGGCGCTCTGTACGAGCCGCGTCAAGGCGTTTTGCAATTTCGTCAAACGCAGGAGTCGGCCCCTGCCATGTCAATTCATCGATACTTTCGAAGAGCTTGATATCGGTCCGAAGTGTGGCCAGGGTTCTAAACAGCAGGGCCCGGTCCCACTCTCGGCAGAGCGTGTCAGCCAGAGCGCTCGCGCTCGCTGCATTGACATGCCATTCGCGGCAGTCTTTTGGAATGGATTCGAGATGCTGGAACTTTGCCAGAACGGCGGCTGACGACTTCGCCCCCCACCCTGACAAGCCCGGGTAGCCGTCTGCGGAGTCTCCTACAAGCGCGAGGTAGTCAGGGATTGACGAGGGCGACACGCCGAACTTCCCGACAATAGCAGCCTCGTCCAGGAAAGTGCGAGTCCGCCGATTCAACTGCACGATCCGTGAGCCGGAGACACACTGCGCCAGGTCTTTGTCCGGCGTGCAGATAATCACGCGATCGACTCGTTTGTCGGCCGCGGCCGCGACTGCTCCGGCTGCCAGAGCGTCATCGGCTTCGAACTCTACCATCGGCCAAACCGCCACGCCGGCCGCGGACAAAACTTCCTCAAGCAGTGGGAACTGGGCCAGCAGGTCTCGGTCGATTCCATCGCCGGTTTTGTAGTCCGGCCACAACTCATTACGGAAAGACTCGATTACATGATCGGTCGCAACGGCAACGTGCGTTGCGCCTGCCTTGATCATTCCGAGTACCGACGCGAGAACTCCACGAACGCCTGCGACTTCGCGACCGTCGGCATCCCGAGCCGAGGGGAGGGCATAGTAGTGGCGGAAGAGTTCGTACGTGCCGTCTATGAGATGTACTTCCAAGAAAGCTCCTCGCCAAGCTTACTGCAGGATAGAACAAGCTATGCCGCGGAAGGTGTCGCTGATGTCGGCAAGCCTGAGGCTTCCATTCTTGTGAGAGACGAATCTCGCGCCATTGCTCTATCAATGCCACTTGCGCCATTTGAAGGCGAATCGATAGCACCTGCGGTAACGAACTTTACCACATTGATTAGGAGCGCCTATGAGTCTCATCTCCGGACTCATTCCAGCTCACACCAACCGATGTCAACGAACTTGCCCGTATTCAGGAAGAGGATTTTGCTTGTATCATGACTAGCTGCTCTGTATTCGATCCCAATCGTGGGGAGCTTTGATGTCTCAGGTTGATGTTCCTTTGGTAGGCGCTCGTTTCGGACAGACTCGGAGGGCGGACAACTGGTGGGTGCAGCCCCTGGTCGTGTTCCTCGGATTGTCCACGTTCCTGGTCTATTCCACTTGGGCTGGTCTTCAAGGCCAGCATTTCAGGTTTGGGCCTTACCTTTCCCCGTTTTATTCACCTGAGTTGTTTGGATCCTCCCAAGCATGGTTTGGTCAGAATCCGTCCTGGATGCCTGCTTGGGTAACTGCCGCGATGCTCATCCTGTGGGCGCCAGGCGGATTTCGTGTCACCTGCTACTACTATCGTGGGGCCTATTACAAGGCCTTTTGGGCTGATCCACCTAATTGCACTGTCGGGGAACCCCGGAAAAAATATCTCGGGGAACGGTCCTTCCCGCTCATCGTGCAGAACATTCACCGGTATTTTCTTTATCTGGCGTTGATTTTTCTCATCATTCTTGCGCGTGACGTGTGGGACGCTCTCTGGTTCGACGGCCATTTTGGTATCGGTGTGGGCACGATCATCTTGTTGACGAATTTGGTGCTTCTTAGTTCTTACACCTTTGGCTGCCATTCGTTCCGTCACCTTATCGGAGGCTTTCGCGATCGATTGGCGGGGAGTCCAGTCCGCAAGCGCACGTATGATTGCGTGGGCTGTTTGAATCGCCGCCACATGCTGTTCGCTTGGTGCAGCCTCTTCTCAGTGGGCTTTTCCGATCTTTACATTCGCATGTGCTCGATGGGGATCTGGCACGACTGGAGGATCCTCTAGTGGCGGAATACATCACGCATGAGCACGATGTCCTAATCATCGGAGCCGGCGGTGCCGGCTTGCGCGCAGCGGTAGAAGCCTCTGCCGCTGGGGTCAAAGTTGCGGTCATTTCGAAATCTCTTCTCGGCAAAGCCCACACCGTCATGGCTGAAGGTGGCGTCGCCGCAGCGATGGGGAATGTCGATGATCGAGACAACTGGCGGGTGCACTTCTCGGACACCATGCGCGGAGGCCAGTACCTGAATAACTGGCGCATGGCGGAACTCCACGCCAAGGAAGCTCCGGCGCGCGTACGCGAACTGGAAGCGTGGGGCGCTCTTTTTGATCGCACCAAGGATGGCCGCATCTTGCAGCGGAACTTCGGCGGTCACCGCTATCCCCGGCTGGCCCACGTGGGTGACCGGACGGGCTTGGAAATGATTCGTACCCTCCAAGACCATGGAATCCACCTAGGCCTGGACGTTTTCATGGAGCACACCATCGTCACCCTCCTGAAAGACGGGGAACGCATCGCCGGTGCCTTTGGTTACGACCGCGAACGAGGGCGATTTCACCTATTTCGTTCCAAGGCCGTCGTCCTCGCGACCGGCGGTATTGGGAGAGCTTACAGGATCACGAGTAACAGCTGGGAGTACACCGGGGACGGGCATTCGCTTGCGTACCACGCAGGCGCAGCACTGATGGATATGGAATTCGTGCAGTTTCATCCTACGGGAATGATCTGGCCGCCCAGTGTGCGCGGCATCCTGGTCACCGAAGGAGTACGCGGCGAAGGAGGTGTCCTGCGCAACCGGGAGGGTGAACGGTTCATGTTCAAGGACATTCCACCTCTATATGTGAACCAGACGGCCACGTCGGAAGAAGAAGGTTGGCGATATACGCAGGGGGATAAGGAGGCCAAGCGACCGCCCGAATTGCTGACCCGGGACCACGTCGCGCGTTGTATCCGTCGTGAAGTTCGCGAGGGCCGGGGCAGTCCTCATGGCGGTGTTTTTCTCGACATTGCCTGGATCAAGGAAAAGATTGCGAACGCCCCGGAGCACATTAAGAAGAAGCTGCCCAGCATGTATCACCAGTTCAAACAGCTCGCCGACATCGACATCACTCAGGAGCCGATGGAGGTCGGCCCCACAACCCATTACATGATGGGTGGAATCAAGGTCGATGCCGATTCCCAAATGTCAGACGTGCCGGGGTTGTTTGCTGCCGGCGAATGTGGTGCGGGGCTGCACGGCGCCAACCGCCTGGGTGGAAACTCACTCTCCGATCTCTTGGTCTTTGGAAAACGAGCGGGGGAATACGCCGCATCTTTTGCAAAGGAGAATTCGTTGGGCAATGTGAATGTTGACGAGCTGGGGTCAGCCGAGAAACAGGCGTTAGAGCCTTTTGAACGCCAAGGCTCAGAAAATCCTTTTGTCGTGCAACACACTTTGCAGGACCTCATGCAGGATTTGGTTGGCATCGTGCGCCAGGAGAGCGAGATGGTGCAGGCGCTTGATCGCATACGGGAACTAAAAGCCAGAAGTGTCAAAGTCGGCGTGGATGGGAACCGCGAATACAACGCCGGCTGGCATACCGCACTTGACCTGCACAATCTGCTTACGGTCTCAGAAATTGTGACCCGGGCGGCTCTCGAGCGTAAGGAAAGTCGTGGTGCACACTTCCGCGATGACTATCCCTCCAAGGATGAGCAATTCGGCCGATTTAATATCGTCGCTCGCAAGGGTGCAAACGGAGAAGTGCAGCTTACCCGGGAGCCTATTTCTCCCATGCGGGAAGACTTGCGGAACGTGATCGAGGAGATGAAGTGATGGCGAATGCGACGTTTCGTATCTGGCGGGGGGAAAAGGGCCAAGGCAAATTTCAGGATTTCACCACCGAGGTTTCCGCGGGCATGGTTGTCCTTGACGCCGTTCATCAGATCCAGGCGGAACAGGCCGGTGATCTCGCGGTTCGCTGGAACTGTAAGGCAGGGAAGTGTGGCTCGTGCTCGGCGGAAGTCAATGGAATGCCGAAATTGATGTGCATGACACGCCTAAACACGCTTCCGCTTGATAAACCGGTGACCATCGAACCGATGAAGGCCTTCCCGCATATGAAGGACCTAGTCACTGACGTCTCCTGGAACTATGAGGTGAAGAAGCGCATACCAAAATTCCAGCCGCGCAAGCCCGATGCAGAGGATGGCACGTGGCGCATTGCACCCGAGGATGTTGAAAGAGTGCAGGAGTTCCGCAAGTGTATTGAATGCTACCTATGCCAGGACGTTTGCCACGTGCTGCGCGATCACCACATGCACGACGAATTCATCGGCCCCCGATTTCTGGTATATGCCGCCGCCCTCGAAATGCACCCGTTAGACGTAGCTGACCGACGCGAAGAGCTACGAAAGCAATTCGGCATTGGCTTGTGCAACATCACCAAGTGCTGTACCAAGGTTTGCCCCGAAAACATTACGATTACCGACAACGCAATCATCCCACTCAAAGAACGGGTTGTTGACAAGTTCTTTGATCCACTCTCGAGGTTGTTCCGGGTATTCAGCAATGCGAAAACGTAGGAGTAGTTATGCAGTTCGAACTCAAATCCATCTCCGTCCAGAGTATTCCAGAAGCGCTCGCAAAAGTGGAACGCTATCGCCTTCTGAATGAACCCGTTCTTGCCGAGAGTATTTGTCTCGATGTATTAGCCATTGCGCCCGATCACCAGCAGGCCCTGATTTCGCTTCTCCTCGCGCGCACCGATCTATTCCAGTCCAACCTGAATGCGCGGGCGGCGCAAGAGGTCCTTGGGCAGATTCGGGGCGATTACGAGCAGGCATACTACGCGGGGATCATCTGGGAGCGGCTTGGGAGCGCGCGCATTCGTCAGGGTGGAGCCGGTGCGGGAGCTTCCGCATATCACGCGTTGCGGGAGGCTATGGATCACTACGAGCGGGCCATCAAGGTTTCGTCGCTAGGGAATGACGATGCCATTCTGCGATGGAATACGTGTGCCCGCACCATCATGCAAAATTCGGAAATTCGTCCCGCGCCCGAGACTGATCCCTCAAGTGCCTGGGTTGGCGACGAAGCCGGTTCTGCGATAGCGGATGCATAAAATACAAAGCATTGTGTTTGCGACGGAACGGAAAAACCACAGTGCGCCGTGTACGCATTAATGCCAGAGCCGTAGGTAACGACGACGTAGCCGTATCCATTGATTCCATTGACTCGCTGAAAACCGCACAGTTCGGCACCGTGGCAGGCTAGGATTTCGGGGATTTCGGGGCAGTTCTTCTAGCAGGGTAACCAAGCCAGAGAGCACTCAAAGCTTTAGCAGCTTCTTCAATGGCCTGTTGCTCGGTGAGTGATTCTCGCTGATAGATCGGCTTCTGCCTATTCGAGCCGCCCAACTTTCCCATAGCGACCATGTACTTTCCGTGTAACTCTAGGGGACTCAACTCGCCTCCTTTTGGGATCTCATAAGAAGCTTCTTCTTCACCTCTTTCGATGGCGCGTCCAACACGACGTGCCCTACAGTGAAAAGGGCAAAGCAGGCGGGACAAACGGGCATGCCGTCTAACGAATGTTTCTTACGACGCCAAGCGATTCTGCCGGGCCGGAGAGTACTTGGAAGATCCCGCACGAGAAGCCTGCCCATCAGGTTCGGTCGAGACTGCTTATCGATGCTCCGGGTGCGCTGAACAGGCATCCCTTGAGATTCTGCACGCCGGAGGCAGCCCCTCCGACGTCGGAATCATCTTTGTCGTGGGGAGTGTGAAAAACAATGCCTGACGATGCCAGAGACATACTTCAAAAGCTGATCGAAACCTGTCGCGATGGCGAAACGGGATACCTGCACGCTGCAAGCGTAGCGCGGGACTCAAAACTGAAAGGCTATTTCCAGCAGCAAAGTCTGGAACGTGGCCGCTTCCGCACGGAACTCACAGAGTCCCTCAAGCAACTTGGAGAGCCTGACCCCGATACCAGCGGTAGTAGTGCGGCTGTGCTTCATAGGGCGTGGTTCGAACTCAAAGATGATTTCGGAGGAGGAGATCACACGCTGCTGGAAAGTGTTGAGCAGGGGGAAGACAGTGCAAAGCACAGCTACGAAAGTGCGCTCGAAATGAGACTTCCTGCGGGAATCGACACGTTGCTACGCAATCAATACGGCAGCGTCAAGGCTGCACATGACCGCGTCCGCAACTGGAGGGATGAGAAGGTGGCATAAAGAAAAAGATAGTCGCTGATCTCAAAAAAGCCAGTCGGGTGAATGGCTGCGCGCATGAGGGGCATGGGCGAAACTGCATTTTTGAACACGATCATGATCAATTCCTAGCATGAGAAGACCTTACGCCGAGCGCCGAGTTTTCGATACCACTTCCTTGCGAACTCTAGATTTCGGCTTTACGACCGCAACGGCGGGCTCTGTCAAGGCTTGAGCCAGAGTTCCTGGTTTGCGAATCTCCACCTCCGGTTCTGTGGTGACATAGGTCTTTTCGGTTATAACCTCGGTAGTCGGTTTGGGAACCGGCACTTCAATCACCGGAACCTTCCGTGTGCGAACGGACGTGCGCTTGCGTTTCTGAGTAGGCATTGATTCCTCCAGTGAATAACAGAGGGGAGATTCACGAGATGGGTTGCTTTTTGCCCGACGTAGGGCGGCCAGGCTCGCAATTCCGAAGAATCCTTTCGCGCTACTCTGGCTCCTTCATCTGCGGGTTGCCCGACTTCACCAAGTCAGTCTTGAGGACAAATTTCTGATTGGGGGAGAGATCTACTTCAGTGTTGAAGGTTTCGTATCCCGGCAGGCTGAGAGAGAGCTTGCGATGTCCGGGCGCGACGATCAAGCTCTTGCCGATTCCTCCAAATTCGGCGGCGTGGCCGACGAACTGGCCGTCGAGAAATACCGCAGCGCGACCTGGATTGACCGACATCTTGAT
>DATNFD010000017.1:0-10832 GCA_035606555.1 Occallatibacter sp. | reverse complement strand
CGGGAGAGGGGCTTGACAGCGCTTCAGAACCCTTCTGCCAACTTCCGAGTCGATGACGACAACCCATGTCGAGACCGCGGGACGAAGTGCGTGGTCTCCCGGGTGCCCAAATGCGAGGCACCCGGGGCACCCACATATCGTAAGAAAGTGAATTCGCATTGGCTTTGCGGCCCGGATGAAGCCGTGCCCTTGTTACAAAGCGCTTCTCGTGTCGAGTCACCGGTCGCTCGGACTTTGAGCGATGTTGAGCGAAGCAAAAGCAGATTCTTCGCTTACCACCCCCACGCTGAAGAAAGCGCGTGGGGCCCCGTGCGCTCAGAATGACAGGCTAAGGGGAGAAGAGCGTCTTTCAGAGGGCTAAAGCCCGCACTTTTTCTATCGCGGCTTTGCGGCCCGGATGAAGCCGTGCCCTTGTTACAAAGCGCTTCGGAGATCGAATCACCGGGCTATGCGTACTTTACCGTTTTGTAATATAAGGGTCGCTCCCTTTGGACGGGATCCTCGAAGCCCTTGCAAAGGAGTTTTCGCGATCGGCGCATCGCAGCCTATTCGAGCACCGCCTGTGCAACACGTCGGAGTCGGGAAACGAGTCCGCAAGGCGTCAAGGAGTTGAATTTGTTCATTCACATATTTGGATTTCGTTGGAAGGCAGAGGCGACTGAAGCGCATAAGGATTGGGCGGTGGCGGAGATTCGCGCGTTTCAAGGTGTGATCCCAGGGTTGATTGATGTGGCGGTGGGCGAAAATCTTTCGCCGCGAGGGCAGGGGTACACGTTTGCCGGGTTGATGCGATTCGAGGATCGCGCGGCTTGCGATGCGTATGCGACGCACCCGGCGCATTTGGTGCTATTGAAATGGCTGGTGCCGTTGATTGAACCGGTGGAACTGGACTTTGAGGGTTGACGGATCCCATGTCTCCAAAAACAAGAGACATGGGCCCCCCGGCCACCCCTACGGAGGGGCTTATGTCAGAAGAACAAATACGTGAAGTCCTGGACAGGCACTGGGGCGCGTCGGACGCCGATGATTTTGAAACGGAGCACCTCATCTATCACGAAGACGCGGTGCTGGATTATCCGCAATCAGGAGAGCGCACCCGCGGCCGGAGCAACATACAAAATCAACGCGCGAGTCAGCCGAGCAAAAAGCGATTTACGGTCCAACGAATCGTTGGCAGCGGCAATCTCTGGATCACTGAATTCGTTCTGACCTATGACGGTAAGCCTTCGTACGCAGTGAGCATCATGGAGTTCCGAGGTGACATGGTAGCGCGAGAGACGCAGTACTTTGCAGACCCCTTCGAGGCGCCAGCCTGGCGGAGCCAACTGGTTGAGCGGATCGCGTGACGCCATCGGATGCTCCGGACCCGCGGGGTTCGCTGAGGACAGGCTAAGGGACACCCGGTTTCTTGAAATGTGAACTGTCGAGGCGGCGGAAGATTCGGCGGAAGAGGCCAAGTGTGCGGCGCTGGTCGGCTGGGTTGAGATTGAGGCGGCGGAGCATGAGGCGGAGGTCGTGCTGGTTTGCGGCCTGCATGTTTGCAGGCGAGTAGTTGGAGGCGAGCATGACCTGCTGGATGAGACTGGCGAGGACGTCGAGGTTGCCGGAGGTGGGGCGGGCTGTGCCGGCCAACTTTGAGTGCGCGGCAGCTTCGGCAATGATTCCGGAGCGAACGGCGATTTCATAGAGGCAGACTGCTGCGGCCTGCCCCAGATTCATGGAGGGCTGGCAGGGGTCGGTGGGAATTTCGACGAGATGGTGGCAGAAGGAGAGGTCTTCGCGGGTGAGGCCGTGTTTCTCGGGGCCAAAGACGAGGGCGATCCTGGTCGCAGGCTGCTCGAGTTCGTGCATGATGTGCGGAGCCAATTGATCGAGCCGGACCACGGGCTGCTCTGGCTTGCGGTGGGTGAGTGTGCCAGTGCCAAGGACGAGGGTGGAGTCGCGGACGGCTTCCCGGAGTGAGGTAACTTCGCAGGCGTTGGCGAGGAGTTCGGGAGCGCCGACGGCGGAGCGGGCTTCGCGCCAATGCGGTTCATAGGGATCGACAACGGTGAGATGAGAGAAGCCGAAGTTGGCCATGGCACGGGCGACGGCGCCGATGTTGAGGGGGTTGCGCGGGGATACGAGAACCACCGATATGCGATCGCGTTGTTTTGGAGTGAGCAACGGGATGATTGTAGAGCCTGCGTAGCACAGAGCGTGGTGCCGATCTGACGGGAACGGCTGCTCTTTTATAGTCGAAAGAGCATGTCTTCCCCAGATTCTGCCAAGACGGTCCTTATTCATTTTTCCGGGCACGACCGGCCCGGGCTGACGTGCGAGTTGACCGGCGCACTTGCGCGCCATCCGGTGTTGGTTCTCGATATCGGGCAGGCGGTGGTACATGAGGCGCTGTCGCTGGGGATCCTGATTCGTGTGCCGGTGCACAGCAGTCTCGCGCCGTTAAAGGCTGAGCTGACGGAGCGGGCGCATGCGCTGGATCTGCAAGTGCGGTTTTCGGCCGTACGGGCGGAGGCGCTGGAGCACTGGATGCGCGGACTGCATCATCAGCATTTCATTGTGACGATTCTGGGACGTTCGATTGGGGCAGCGGAACTGGCGCGGGTGACAACGATAGTTTCTTCGCACCAGATGAATGTGGATCGCATCGATCGGTTGTCTGGGGAGCTTGCACCGAAAGATGGATCGGCGAATGCGTGCGTGGAACTGGCGGTCAGCGGCGAGGGAGAAAGGGAAGCGGCAATGCGCGCGGACTTTCTCATTGCCGTGCAGGAGCTGTCGATCGATGTTGCGTTTCAGAGGGAGAGTATCTTCCGGCGAAATCGGCGGCTGTTTGCGTTTGATATGGATTCGACGCTGATCCAGGGTGAAGTGATCGACGAGCTGGCGAAGATGGCAGGCGTGGGCGAGCAGGTCTCGAAGATCACGGAAGCGGCGATGCGCGGGGAGCTGAAGTTTGACGAGAGCTTTACGCGGCGGGTCGCGCTGCTGAAGGGATTGGCAGCGGAGCGGGTTTATGCGTTGGTAAATGCAATTCCGATGGCGGACGGGGCGGAGCGGCTGATCAGGACGTTGCGGATGCTGGGGTACAAGACGGCGATTCTTTCGGGCGGGTTTACGTTTTTTGCCAATCATCTGAAGGAGCGGCTGGGGATTGATTATGTCTACGCGAATGAACTGGAGATTACGGACGGCGTAGTGACGGGGCGCGTGCTGCCTCCGATTGTGAATGGGGAGCGGAAGGCTGCTCTGCTCGAGGAGATTGCGGAGCGCGAGGACATTTCGCTTGAACAGGTGGTGGCGGTGGGCGATGGCGCGAACGATATTCCCATGCTGAAGGTCTCGGGGATGGGGATTGCATATAGGGCGAAGCCGCTGGTACGGCAGAGCGCGCCGCAGGCGATTTCGGCGCTGGGGCTGGATGGGCTGTTGTATCTGATCGGGGTGAGGGATCGGGATTTGGCGGGGCACGACATCCGGTGAACGTGCATTGCGAGTTTCGAGCGGGATGAAAACGAATGGCAACTGCGGGTCTCTTCGCTTGCTGCGGTCGGTCGGGATGACAGCGGTTATTTGAGCTGCGAACGAGGTTGCTACACTGCAATCACGTATGGTCCCCGATACGGATTCAGGTGATTCGGAATTTTTGAAAAACGAGATCGAGGAGCTGTGTGCGACGGCTCGGCAGTGTTACGTGCGGGGATGGGTTCCGGCGACGAGCGGGAATTTCAGTGTGCGATGGAGCGGCAGTGTGTTTATCACGGCGAGTGGGCTGGATAAGGGGAAGCTGACGCCGGAAGACCTGCTCGAAATCGACATGGATGGGGCGGTGCTGGGTGGGAAGGGGAGACCTTCCGCGGAGACGGGACTGCACACGGTGATCTATCGCGAGCGGGTGCATGCGAGAGCGATTCTGCATGTGCATTCGGTGTGGAATACGCTGTTGTCGGGGAAGTTCGAGGGCGAGGGGTTTGTTGTGCTGCGCGGGTACGAGTTGTTGAAGGGGCTTGCGGGTGTGGCGACGCATGAGCACGAGGAACGCGTGCCGATCATTGCGAATACGCAGGAGTATGCGCTGTTAGCGGAGAAGTTGAGGGCCGTGTTGCACGAGAAGGGCGAGGCGCACGGGGTTTTGTTGAGTCGACACGGGCTTTATACTTGGGGTGAATCGATGGCTGAGGCGCGTCGTCACCTGGAGGCACTCGAGTTTCTGTTCGAGGTGGAGGGGCGGCGGGTGTTCGGCGGTATGTAATTCCCATGTCTCAGAATCGAGACATGGCGCACCCAGCTCTTTTTTGATGAGAAAGAGTGCAGACTATGGCAGTTCTTCGTTTTCCCGAAACTGATCAGAAATTTGAGAACGAGTCGGCGATCCGCGACGAACTTGCGGCGCTTGGGATCGACTACGAGCGATGGAGTCTGGATCGCGTGGGAGCGGACGCTTCAGCTGAGGATGTGCTGAAGGCGTATGCGGACGAGATCGAGGAGATGAAGCGCAAGGGCGGGTATGTGACGGCGGATGTGATCGATGTGAATCCCGAAACGCCGAATCTGGATGCGATGCTGGCGAAGTTTGACAAGGAGCATACGCACTCGGAGGACGAGGTGAGATTCGTTCTGGGGGGGCGTGGGATTTTCTTTCTGAATATCAAGGGGAAGGTGGCGTCGGTGGAGGTCGGGCCGGGGGATATGCTGCGGGTGCCGAAGGGAACGATGCACTGGTTTACGCTGTGCGAGGACCGGCGGATTCGGGCGATCCGGTGGTTTCAGCAGACGGCAGGGTGGACCCCGAACTTTACGGATTCGGGAGTGGACAAGAATTATCAGCCGCTGTGTTTCGGCCCGACGTACATGGGGCGGCGCGTGGAGACCGGCATCCGCGTATGAGGCTGAAAAGTCCGAGGCTGTTTCTGCTGGATATAGAAGGTACGGTTGCGCCGATGTCGCTGGTGTATGAGCAGCTGTTTCCGTATGCGCGCACGCATTTCGCAAGCTATCTACAAAGCAATTCGGATGAGCCGGGAGTGGTGAACGATCTGATTTCGCTGGCTGCGGAGAGTGCGGAGGAGAGCGACCCAGAGGCACCGAGGTTTACGAATCCGGATTACTGGATTGAGGCGATTCCGTATCTGAACTGGCTGATGGATCGCGACCGGAAATCGACGGCGTTGAAGAGTCTGCAGGGGCGGATATGGAAGGGCGGATTCGAGCGCGATGAGCTGGAGGGAACGCTGTTCGAGGATGTGCCTGCGGCGCTGGAGCGGTGGTCGAGTGCAGGTCATGTAGCGATCTATTCTTCGGGTTCGGTGGCGGCGCAGATGCTGTTGTTTCGGCATTCGAACTATGGAGATTTGACGGAACGGATCGCGGGGTATTTCGATACGCGCACGGGACCGAAGACGGCGGTGGCGAGTTATGTGTCGATTGCGAATGCGATGGATTGCGAGCCGCGTCAGGTGATGTTCTTCTCGGATGCGGTTCGGGAATTGGATGCTGCGCGCGAGGCGGGCTTTCATACGCGGATGGTAATGCGCGAGGGGAATGCGCCGGTGGACGATGCGCATGGGCATCGGAAGATCAAGTCGTTGGATCTGCTTTGAAGCTTGTTTTGTCGGTTTCGTGTGTCGGATATTGCCTCAGGGGCTAAAGCCCGAGCTCATTTTTTCACGAGGCGTATGGCCCGGCTGAAGCCGTGCCCTCGTTACGAACCGGCTCCGACTGATTTCTCCGGACGCCGTACCCTTCCGAACACTCTGGATAACGTTCTAGTGCGTTGACGCGACCGCTGTTACTTCGGCCGGATTCAGAGGAATTCGAAGGGTACCTACTTTGCCAGTTGTGAGGTCGTGGACGCCGGCTTCGAGGTAGATGGGCTCTTTGGGCAGATCGATCTCGATGTGGGCGGGAATGCCCGAGCGCTGGACGGACTTGTAGAGATCAGGTGTGAGCTGCATCTCCTCAGTACCGCCGTTCCAGTTGACGGGTTTGCCGGTGTGGTCGAAGGCGAGTAGCTCAATCTGGAGCTTTCCAGTGTGAGTTTCGTTAGGACCAGCGGCGAGGGCGACGTCGTTCCACCGGATCATGAAATCGATGCTGTAGCGCGTGGTGGGTCCGGTCAGCTTTGAATTCTTACCTGCGAGATGGGTGTTGGGTGCTGGTTGCGGCGAGGCGGGGACGGCACGAACTCCGAAGAGAAGCTGGGTGGCATTGGGCGAGCCGGGGCGTAGAAGTGAACGGAGCGCGTCGGTTTCGGACTGCTGGGGAGCATTTGCGTCTTCGTCGGCGTTGTAGCCGCGGCGGTAGGCGAGCTTGTATTTATACCCGGGGACCTTGACTTCGATGGAGCGGTATTTGTCGTCCATCTTTTTGTTGGCGGGCGTGTAGACGATGGAGTAGTAGTGAGCGCCGTCAGCGATG
This sequence comes from Occallatibacter sp., assembly GCA_035606555.1. GTDB lineage: Bacteria > Acidobacteriota > Terriglobia > Terriglobales > Acidobacteriaceae > Telmatobacter. Next base: position 4,415 of record DATNFD010000017.1, on the reverse strand, counting down.
GAGTGGCCGATGGCGGTGTCGAGGTCGTTGGTGTTGTAGATGGCTTTGCCTCCGGTGTCGGAGGCGAGCTGGTTCATGGAGGCGATTTCGGAAGCACGCGCGTTGGCGCTGTCGTTGAAGACGGCGTTACCAGCCACCGAAGCCATGTTGCCGACGCCCGCCGCCGATGCGGGGGAGCGATTGTCGGACGAAACGATGTCGTCAGCCATGATGCCGTTGGCGTAGACGGGATAGACAGCAACGCGGGCGGCGGTGAGGAGATTGGCGGCTTTGCGGATTTCCTTGAGCTCGATGCCGTTGTCGGCGGCATCCTGGCGCTGGTCGAACTTGGGAAGAATGACGATGGGGAAATCGCCGGCAAACCAGATGAGGTTTTTGCGGCCGGGAACGCCGGAGAGGTAGCGCGCAACGTCGGAGATGGCTTCGAGGGTCATCCGTGCACGATTGGCATCTTTGTAACCCTGGTAGTTCGCGAAAGCATCCTGCACAGCGCTGAGTGCTGAGATGGGCGTGGTTGGATTGCTCCAGCCGGGCCCAGATGGACCGTTGCCTCCAGTAGGCGAAGCAGTCGTCGGTATGCTCCCGGGACTTGGGGCGTTGCTCCCCATGAATGCCATGAGTTCCTGGAAATCGCCGACTTCGCTCTTCGTGACCATCGAAGCGCTGATACCAGGCGCGGTTTGCTGGAGCGCAGTCTCGCGAAGGAGAGTGGCGTCGCTTGTGAATCCCTGAACGATGTTCAGATTTTTATTCAGGACGAAGATGGCGATGCGGGTTCCGGGTTTGACGTGGTTGAGATAGTTGAGGATCTGATTGCGCGCGTAGGAGATCATCTGGGGCGGCGTGTTGAGGCTGTCGAGCAGGAGCACGTTGACCGCGTCGTCTTCGGGAGCGGGCGGAACGTTGGTGTAGACGCCGGAGGGCATCTTGGGCAGCGGCTTCAACGCGTCTGGGGGAAGGTTCTTTGCAGCATGCTCTTCGAAGAAGTCGATGGTCTGCGGCTTGCCGTCTTCGAAGATGCGGAAGTCTTCCTTGCGGAGGGCGGGGACGGGTTCGCCTTTCCCGTTGTCGACGACGATATCGACAATGACAGCGCGGGTGCTGGTCTTGAAGAGGGGTGTCGGCGTGGAAGATTGCGCGGACTGGGCAAAGATGGTTGTTGAAGTGAAGAGGAATGCGGGAACGAGAAGAGCCCAACCATTGTGTATGAGGGCCTGAATACGAGCGGTGCAGACCATAGGGAGACTCCGGAGTCGTTATCAGCTCAGACGAAAGGAGCCTGGCTGCGGTTTCGCGCTTGAAAACTGATTGCGGGAATCGCTTGAGCGAAATTGTACTCTGAGAGTGCATGTATCTGCCGAATACAGCAACGACGGCGTTGAACGAGATACGGAATGCCGCGATTGTGCGGTTTTCTGTGCTGGCGCTGAGCTCGATTTTCTTTCTGGTCGACCCGTTTGCGGCGATCCCAAGCTTTCTAGCGATTACAGATGGTGTGGATGCACAGCGCAGGAAGCGGATGGCGCGGAAGGCGTCGATCACCTGCTTCATTGTGCTGACGAGCTTTGGGCTGGCGGGGCAGCTGATTTTCAAGATGTTCGGGATCACGCTGCCTGCTTTTGAGATTGCAGGCGGGCTGATTCTGTTGCTGATCGGGCTGGACATGCTGGAGGCGCGGCGATCGCCCACGCAGGAGGCCCAGGGCGATACGGAGGAGGGCGCGGCGAAAGAGGATGCGGGAATTGTGCCGCTGGGGATTCCCATGCTGGCCGGGCCGGGGGCGATCTCGTCGGTGATGGTGCTGGTGGGGACGGTGCCGAACCTCTGGAACTGGGAAATGGCGGCGATTCTGGGATCGATCACGATCACCTGCGTTGTCAGCTACCTGGTGCTGGCGGGTGCGGGCCGGGTGAAGACGGTTCTGGGGGAGACGGGAATACGAATCCTGGTAAGAATTATGGGACTGCTGCTGGTGGCGCTGGCCATGCAGTTTTTCGTGAATGGGCTGACGGATCTGGGGATCATTGCGAAGCAGTAGAGGCAGCGCGCTGCGCGCGGTCAGCGGAGTTAGCGTGCTGCGCACGTTCGCCGCGAAGTGGGGATCATTGTGAAGCAGTGAGGGTTATCCATGGGGCAATTCGACAATCTTCTTAATCGCGTATTCCTCGTAGTTGGACCGTGCGCAGTCTTCTACTCAATTGTGTCGACCATGCGAACTCGATTTTTCATCCGCCGTAGTGTTGAGGTGAGTGGGGAGGTAGTTCGTCTTGAACGTTCCCGAAGCCGCGGCAGATATGGATTTACCTATGCGCCTGTGTTTACGTTCTCTGCGGAGAGTGGAGAGATATACACGGTCGAGTCGGATGTCGGAACAAGTCCGGCATGCTTCGACGTAGGAGACCCAGTCAGGGTGAGATATGACCCAGCGCACCCCGACTCTGCCAAGATCAACACGTTCTTCCAAACTTGGGGAACCGCTGCCATCTACGCCGCCGTTGGCCTGGGATTTACTTGCTTCGCCTGCTTCAAATGACTGCGAGTCAGCTTCATTCGGCTCCGTGGAGACCGCTAAGGACTCTCTCCCGTCCCCGCAAGCATGCGTTTGGGGCTGATCTGGAGCGGGGTTGACGGGCTTTCCCACAGAATTGGTGGCCTTTCCACAGGCGAGGTGAGTTGCAGGATATGCGGGTCGTTGTTATTCTCAGGAGGTCGCGAAACGGTGCTAAGAACAAGGCGATTCGCGAGTTGCACATAAGGGTGGCCTGTGCTACTCTTAAAAAGTTGCAGATGTAGCAGTGGAGCCTCCCGGTGGCCTTTGTGGCCTGCCCTATAAGGGAAGTGGGAAGCCGGTTCGTAGGGTTGGACGAAGTTGCGTTAGGCGCACCGTTAACCCCTGTAGGGAATCCCGCAGAGAACAAACCCATTGCATGACCCAGAAGGCGAGTCCTTCTGTGCGCGCAGAATGCGCGGGGCGATTTAGTCGCTGGTTGCTGTTTGAAATTTTGCGCAGTGCGACCTTCCGCGATGGGTAATTTCCATTGCTATATCGATCGAATTAGGCAGGAAAACCTGCCTGCTGTAGATGAAAAGTTACAGTCTTGATTTCAAGAGAATCGCGGCTTGACACGACATCGGAACTTCGATAGGTTTAGAAGGTTCGCGCAAAAATGCCCTAAGCTGCAAGTAAGCAGAGCAAAGGCAAAGCGCAATAAGTTCGAGGACACCCTGACGTCACAGTCCGGGCCTCGATCCAAAAGGGGCACCGCTCAGGCGGACCGCTCTTAAAGGATCTTTGACAATAAGGTTGAACGTGCCAGTCGTGAGAGTCGATCAGGTTTGGCTTGATCATTCTCACAAGGTAAGAAAGACGTCCTGCGCAGTGATGCGCGGACGAGTCGATCTAACTCTGACCTCCGTCAGAGTGGACGACAACTAGGTTTCAAACGAGAGTTTGATCCTGGCTCAGAATCAACGCTGGCGGCGTGCCTAACACATGCAAGTCGAACGAGAAAGTGGAGCAATCCATGAGTAAAGTGGCGCACGGGTGAGTAACACGTGACTAACCTACCCAGGAGTGGGGGATAACTGAGGGAAACCTTAGCTAATACCGCATAACACCTACGGGTCAAAGGAGCAATTCGCTTCTGGAGGGGGTCGCGGCCGATTAGTTAGTTGGCAGGGTAATGGCCTACCAAGACGATGATCGGTATCCGGCCTGAGAGGGCGCACGGACACACTGGAACTGAAACACGGTCCAGACTCCTACGGGAGGCAGCAGTGGGGAATTTTGCGCAATGGGGGAAACCCTGACGCAGCAACGCCGCGTGGAGGATGAAGTCCTTCGGGACGTAAACTCCTTTCGATCGGGACGATTATGACGGTACCGGAAGAAGAAGCCCCGGCTAACTTCGTGCCAGCAGCCGCGGTAATACGAGGGGGGCGAGCGTTGTTCGGAATTATTGGGCGTAAAGGGTGCGTAGGCGGTTTGGTAAGTCTGATGTGAAATCTATGGGCTCAACTCATAGTCTGCATCGGAAACTGCCGGGCTTGAGTGTGGGAGAGGTGAGTGGAATTCCTGGTGTAGCGGTGAAATGCGTAGATATCAGGAGGAACACCTGTGGCGAAAGCGGCTCACTGGACCATAACTGACGCTGATGCACGAAAGCTAGGGGAGCAAACAGGATTAGATACCCTGGTAGTCCTAGCCCTAAACGATGACTGCTTGGTGTGACGGGTACCCAATCCCGCCGTGCCGTAGCTAACGCGTTAAGCAGTCCGCCTGGGGAGTACGGTCGCAAGGCTGAAACTCAAAGGAATTGACGGGGGCCCGCACAAGCGGTGGAGCATGTGGTTTAATTCGACGCAACGCGAAGAACCTTACCTGGGCTCGAAATGTACAGGAATCCGGTGGAAAC